>NZ_QOSA01000009.1:0-62725 GCF_008368795.1 Bacillus sp. BF2-3 | reverse complement strand
TATTTTGAGAGTATCTTTTTTGCTTGTTTAATTTGATCAGTATTACCATTTTTAAATTTCTAATATTATAATTTTATAATTCAGAATTTTGTAGAAAATCATCGGTCGTATTATTTATAATGAAAGTAAAAAGATGATGAGTTGGTGAAATGATGCAAAAGAAAAAACGTTGGCGTGAATTCTTTGGAACTATTGCAATTGCATGTTTATTGGTGTTTTTGGCGAAAATTTTTGTGTTTTTTCCGACGAATGTAAAAGGAGCATCCATGAGGCCGACGTTGCAAGATGGAGATAAGGTGATTGTTAATAAGCTAGCAAAACAATTTGAAAGCTATGGGAGAGAAGATATTATTGTTATGAAAACAGATAATTTTTATGTCAAAAGAGTGATTGGATTACCTGGAGATATAATTGAGATGAGAAATGATCAATTATATGTAAATTCTGAAGTGAAAGATGAAGAGTATTTGGATAGTAATAAAAAACAAGCAGAAAAAAAACTTATGAATTTAACAGAGGACTTTGGACCAATTACAGTTCCCGAAAATAAGATTTTTGTTATGGGAGATAATCGCTTAATAAGTAAAGATAGTAGAAATGGTTTAGGTTTTATTGATAGAGAAGATGTGTTAGGAAAGTTAGCAGGCATTTATTATCCGTTTGAACATATGAAAATAATAAAGTAAAAAACCAAGCAAATTTTAGTTTGCTTGGTTTTTTTTGTTAAACAGTAGGAGATTCGTTTGATACAAAAATATCTTCATGTTTCTTTGTAGTACTTAAAACGAATTTATGTTGTAGCAATTGTAGTTTAAATAACGCCAAAGGATCATGATATGTTTCTGGATTGCTTCTTAGCGTTGCTAATGTTTGCTCGTCTTCCTTTATCTCAAGTTGAGCTGCATCTACATTTTGTTTCAATATATTAAGTGGATCTTTGAAGAACATCATGATATCACGTTCTAATGCACCTTCAAATACTTCAAATTGAAGGAAGAATTGTTTTGAAATTGTGTGAGCAATTTCTGTATAGTCTTCTGTTTCAATATATTGTTTATATTTGTTGGCGAGCATAGATTGGTTTTTTTGCATATTACCAAATAATTTTCCGGCACTTTTTAAGAAAAACTGTGTCGGTGTAAAGCGTAATAAAATATTGATGTTCGTTACTGTAATTCGATTTGTCATTCGTACAACATCTCGATTCCAATCATCTAATAATTTGAAATCGCAAGGAAGTTTCATACGTTCTTCTTTATATAATTTATTAAACGTTTCACTCATTTCATCTAAATAAGCTTGAGCTTGAATAAATTCATTATGTGCTGTTTCAATCCATTCTTGAATAGACCCAGTAAATTTAGGAAGAAGTACCTGTTGTACATGCTTTTGAACTCGTTCATTCATTGCAGCATTTAATTCTTCATGAACTAATTTGAAATCACTATCTTCTTGAACAAGATCAGAGCAGCTCTGTAATAATTCAGGAATTTGAGAATGTATATCTCGTGTAATTTCTTCTTTCGTTAAAAGATAGGATTCGGTAATAGAACGAATTTTATCTTTTTCAAGAGCAGTAAGGTTATTAATAAATCCAGTAAGTTTCACTGAGATGTGTTTATTCCAGCGTACGGATTTTACTAATGTATTTTCTAATTCCACACGTTCATTTATGAGATAAGCAATGGTCTTTTGCGTAAACCATATTAGCTTTTCTATACGTTCTTTTTCTATATCGCGTTTTGCAAGATTAGAAAGAATAGATTCTGTTACATCTCCAAGTTGCTGGCTACTCTCTTGCGAAGGAGAGTATGGGAAGAATTGTGCATCTGGAAAATGTACTTTAAGTTTACTAATTAGTTTTTCATCAGTAGTCGTATTATTTGTGTGTGATACGAAGTGAATTTGTAAGTTTGGTACTTGTTCACGTAAATAAATTAACGTATCAATTTCTTGACTATGCAATGGTGAAGAAGAATTTAATACGTATACAAGGCTATCTGCTGCTTGTAAGTATTCAAAGTATGCATTGTTTTTATCCAATTGTCCTTGAATAGATGGTGTAATAAGAAATGTAAACTTATTTTTTCTTAAAAACCTACTTGGTAGCTTAATTTCTATACATTTTTTCTCAAGTTCTGACTGAGCAGATGTAGCCGTTATTTGATGGAATTCATCAAGGTTAGGGATATTTCTTATATCTAACTCGGTAAATTCTGTTATTTCAGTTTGACTAGCGTCTTTAAATAGAATAGGAGTTGTTAAAGTTTCAGTTAAGATGTTCTCTCCCAATATTGAATTAACAAATGATGTTTTATCATGGTCACTAGTTCCAGCTATTAGTATTGGTGTGACATTTAAATCACATAGTTCATGGACGAGTAGCGTAAATTGATGACTTAAATCTACATCATTTTTCTCAGCCCATACAGCGATTGTTTCGAATAAATGAGAAACTGTTTCCATATTTACATCTGCTTCAGCTGATGTATTAGAAAGTAAGGATCCAGCACTTTTTACGAGTAATGATTCTAAAGTTGTAGGTGAGACTTCATTCCATGCTAACACTGCTGCAGAGACAACTAGAGAATCTTTTGCTTTCGTTAAACTGAACCAATTTGTTAATAAATTTGGTACAAGTCCGTTTAATTCATGCATAAAATGATTTCCGGTAATTAATGCAAAGTATGTTTCTTGGTAGCGAGTAGAGATTTCATTCCAATCGTCATTATTGTCTGTTTCAATATGCAAGAATAAATGATTAATACTTTGAATCCAAGGAAGGTATAAGGATTCATGTTGATAGCTATTCCAAAGAGCAATAACAAGTTCTTTAAATTGAGCTTGATCAACAGCATATAGAGCTTTTAAAGACTCATAGAAATATTCAGGCTTAATATTTTTTGTAAATCCTTTGTTTATGTAAGTTATTAACGTATCAAACCAGTGTAAAGATTGTGTTCGGATACCTTCTTGAACAGCTAGTTCGATAGCGTTGTTCCAATCTTCTTGTTTTTCATAGAAAGAACGTGCAATTGCAGTAATATTTGGGTAATCCGGTTGGAATGCAACAGCTTCACTAATCGTCTTAAAAGCGAGTCCTAAACGATCTTGTTCGATATAAAGAGAAAGAAGTTGTAAGGAAACCTCCATCGTAAGAGTCGTATCTTCCGTTTGGATAGATTGATAAATTTCTTCTGCCTTTGGTAAGAATCCTAGTTCAAAATAAGCATCTGCAATATTTTTTGTCGCCCAAAGTGCAAGAGCATTATTTACTTTTTCCCATTTAAATATAGCTGCTTCAAAATCTTTATTTTGATAATAAAATTCACCTTGAGCAAATCGAATATTAGAAATGTTGGAGAATTCATTTTTAGATTCATTTATATATGCTTCACCGAGTACTTCCGATGCAGGAGTAGAAGTTTCTTCTGTTAAAAATGTTTTATAGTAAACTTTTTGAATAAATTGATTTTCAATGGTCATGTTCGTTCCCCCCTGTATAATTTAGAAAAATGATGTTGTATGTAAAAGGGTGTATGTTCTTTTAATAGGTAGAAGTTGCATTATATAGACCAAACTATGTTTTTGCTAGATATATCATTTTTCTTGAGAGTTAAACCGTTGCGAAAAGTAACTTTCCTTTATTGTAACAAAAAAACACGCATATGAATTTTTATTTTTTATCGGGTTATTTGCGGGCAATAAGAATCTAATCTCAAAATTGGTGAATGTAAGTGAGTTATGTGGAGTCGGGATGTCTGTAAAAGCAAGATTGGCATAGGTTAATAATTAGTAGAGGATGAACAAAACTCCCACTGAGTAAAGTTTTTCTTTATCTCTGTTAAAGGAAAGAATAGAAGTAGAGTTCATTATAAAAACAATGTATAGTGAATATGTATACCATGTTTGCCTTAAAGATAGAAAGGGTACAATGTGGAATAACGACCGTGCATAGGATGTGTCTTCCGAATGGAACAACATATTGGCGAGTTAATCGCGCATTATGGCTATTTTGGAATTGTTATAGCTTTGGCTGGTGGGATTGTCGGATTACCGATACCAGACGAGTTTTTATTGACCTTTGTTGGTTATAATGTTTCAAAAGGAGTTATGTCAGGAACTGCTGCTTTTTTAAGTGGGCTGGCTGGTGCGATGTTAGGGATCACGTTAAGCTACATATTAGGTTTAAAACTTGGGCTCCCTGTTTTAAAGAAATATGGGCCGAAAATTAGAATTAAAGAACATCACATTGAAAAAACACATATTTTATTTGAAAAATATGGGCCATTTCTTTTAATGATTGGTTATTTTATACCGGGCGTACGTCATTTAACAGCATATTTTGCTGGGGTATCAAATTTGACACTTTGGCGTTTTTGTTTGTACGCTTACGGTGGTGCGCTCATTTGGATAAGTGTTTTTATTGGGCTTGGCTGGAAGTTAGGCGAGAAGTGGCGCTTCGTTGAGTATAGTTTACATCATTATGGAATATGGATTTTATTAATTTCAGCAGTTGTTACATGTTTTGTATGGTTGTACATAAAGAAAAAGAAAAACCGCTAATAGCGGTTTTTTTAGCTGAAAGCAATAAATAATACACCAGCTGTAATAAAGACTACACCAACGCCGGTCATAAAGTTTAACTTTTCACCGAGGATAATCATAGCGAGAATGATAGAAAATACGACGCTTAATTTATCGACAGGAGCTACTTGTGAAACCTTTCCTGTTTTGAGGGCAAGAAAATAAAATAGCCATGAAGAAGCACCTGCAATCCCACTTAATGTGATAAATAGCAGTGCTTTTTTATTTAGCAGTACGTCGCCGATATTTTGAAATTTACCTTGTATGATAATAACGCCTATCATAAATAATGCCATAATAATAGATCGAATTGTTGTTGCAACGTTTGCATCGATGCCGTCTAAACCAAACTTTCCAAAAATCGATACAAGGGCAGCAGCAATTGCTGATAATAGTGCAAATAAGAGCCACGAACTCATAGTAAAATTCCTCCAATCTTACAGTATTATACATGAAAATGATTCTCATGTATAAAGTTGAAGCAATTGAGCTTATAGGAAGCACGACTTCAACTTAACTCCTTGCTCCACCTGAATTTTAAGGTGGGAGTTTTACTGCCTGTAAATAGTGGGCTAAATAGCGAAATAATCCCCACCTTATATTTTTAATAAGGTGGGGATTATTATACTACTCTGCAATTTCCTCATATAAAAAGTACGTTACATTATAAATATGTTCTACTTCATCGTCTGTCATAAACAGTAATTCGTCACGCTCAATCCCTTTTTTCTTTTCAATAAACTCAATCATGTTTTTGCGTTCTTCTCTCTTCATCAATTTTATTTCTCCTCTCAATCTGTTTTAATACAGTTTATTTAAGTTAATGCTATTATATAACAGAATCTTTAGAAAGTTCCACCTATTTTATTGTTTTTTTCAAAAGAACTTTTCGACAAAACAAGCCCACCTAAGGGGGGCTTGTTTTATTTTATAGTCGTAAAAACTCAGGCTCCGTCGTACCGGCACCATCGATGTAATAAATTGTGTCGGGGTTGATTTTTATCAATACGTAATTAGGGTCTTCAGGGCCGAGTAACCAACGTTTTAAGCTATTATTCCAAAACTTGTTTTTTAATGTCGAGTCTTCCTCAATTGAAGCCAATCCTTCAACTTCAATATAATCTTCATCTAATTTTTTCCCTTCTCGTCCGAGTAGTACATGGACATTAGGATTTTGTTCAATATCTGTTATCTTTTTTGATTGTCGATCTGTTGCAACATACAGTACAAAATCTTCATGGAAAAACATCATAAAGGCGCTATGAGGTTTCTCATTTCGTACTGTAGATAATACACCAGTACGTTGACCTTGAATAATAGTTGCGATTTTTTCTTTTAAGTGCATAATTTTAACCCCTTTTCACAATTTATAATTCTGTCTGTTTAAACAAGATAATTTAAATATCTTTCATACTGTTTTCTTCAATCCGATTTTTTAAACGTAATTGTGATGAAATCGGACAAGTTAGGAGAAGAATAATAATAATATTGAGGAGAAATACATACGATGGAAGGATGAAAAACATGTTTAATAAAATATTTCTTATAGTAGCGCTTATAGGTGTACCACTATCTGTACTTGGAAAAACACTTCATTGGCCAGAAACAATTATGTTCGCTGTGTATTGTGTTACGATTATCGCATTAGCTGGTTTTATGGGTAGAGCAACAGAGAGTCTAGCAATTGTTTCTGGTCCTAGAATAGGCGGATTATTAAATGCTACTTTCGGTAATGCTGTTGAACTTATCATTTCAATTTTTGCACTTCAAGCAGGGTTAATTGAAGTGGTGTTAGCTTCTTTAACGGGATCTGTACTTGGAAATTTATTATTAGTAGGAGGGTTATCCTTCTTTGTTGGAGGTCTTAAATACAAAAGACAAAGTTTTAATGTATATGATGCAAGGCATAATTCAGCTTTATTAATATTTGCTGTTGTTGTGGCCTTTGTTATTCCAGAGATCTTTTCAATGAAGATGGACGCTGGCAAGACGTATCAATTAAGTATAGGTGTTTCTATTATTATGATTATCATGTACCTTGCTGCATTACTATTTAAGTTAGTTACGCACCGTGGTGTATATCAACATAAAAGTGACGAAGTAGCGCATGAAGAAGAGCCAGAGTGGTCGAAAGGGAAGGCGCTACTTATTTTAGCGATAGCAACACTAGCGGTAGCTTATGTGTCAGAGGCACTCGTGCATACTTTTGAAACTGTTGCAAAGTCATTTGGCTGGTCAGAGTTATTTATAGGGGTTATTATCGTTGCAATTGTTGGGAATGCAGCGGAACATGCGTCTGCAATTATTATGGCTTATAAAAATAAAGTAAATATTGCAGTTGAAATTGCAATAGGCTCTACATTACAAATCGCCATGTTTGTTGCTCCTGTATTAGTATTACTATCTATGTTCTTCGCGCAAAGGATGCCTTTAGTATTTACCATACCAGAACTTGTGTCTATGATTACAGCCGTTTTCTTAACGATTGCGATTTCCAATGATGGAGATACAAACTGGTTTGAAGGAGGCACTTTACTAGCGGCGTATGTCATTATGGGAATTGGTTTTTATTTATTATGAAAAATAGGCATAACAATTGCGCTCAGAGAAAACAATAAACGAAGTAGTATATATACCTACATAGGAAGGAGCCAGACAGGTGAAACGAGTATACAGCATATGTCTTTCAACTATGGTCTCGTTTATTTTATTATTTCCTAACATGAGTTTTGCAAAGACAACAGTAGGAACAAAAATGCCTTCATCTGTTTTAAATATTTCAAAAGACAATACATTTCCAAATGATGCGCAAGATTTGCCACGTTTACAACCAAGTAAATTTGCTCAAGAGCTATTGAAAACGGCTAATATTAAAATTGAAAATCCAGACTTAATTCGGATGTTTAATGAAACGACAATTTCAAATGCGCCACTTGCAGTAGGGTATCGGGCAAAAATTTATTTAGGTCAATGGGCCTTACATTATGAATCAGTAGACACATCGATTAATTGGGAATATAAACAAGTGAATCGAAATGTGTATGATAATCGCGGAGGAGACCGTTTATATCCACTTCGCTATAAGCAAGAAACACAAAAGACGGTTGAAGGCGATTTAACAGCAGATATGAAAGATGCTGCAGATGTGAAAAAAATGATGCTTCTCAAAGCACTTGAAAAAGTACAATTACCTCTTTCGTTTAAGACAACTATTGGTTATGGTACTGGACATGAGCGTGTGTATAATATTAGTCCGAGTCAACTTGGATATTTATACGCTTATACACCAGCAGTAAATGAAAAGGGAAAAGTAACATTTGGAGAAGTGTATCTTGTATTAAAGGGAAATCAAAAAAGACTTGTTGTGAAAAATATTACTTCTCAAGGAATTGGAGCGGCAATTCCAATTCATGATCATTTGTTTTTTAAATTTATTTCTTCTTCTCACTCGCAATAACATAAAAAACGTCAGCTTATAAGCTGACGTTTTTTTTATAATGTAATGTTTGCTGTTTTTGATAAGAAATCTTCTGTCGGATAGTAGCTGTTTTTTACAAGAACATTTGGTCCAAGACATTTTACTGCAGGACAGTGGCAGCTTAATGATTTTGCTGTTTTTGAAGTGCTCCATTTTTCATACGCTTCTTGTAATGTGTTTGTTTGTATGTTTCCTAGAAGTGGAACATCACCAAAGTCCGTCACAATAATATTTCCATCGAAAATATTTACATTTAAACGAGAACGGCCATCTGGATCATTACGAACAGTTACATTTTTGCTCTCTTGCAATTTTTTAAATGTAGCTATGTCTTTTTCGTCATCGCTACAAGCATAGAAAGGTAACGTTCCAAATAACATCCATACATTTTCATCACGAATTTCTAGTAAATGCTCAATCGCATCACGAATTTCAGCTTTTGTTAAAATCTCTAGATTACTCGCGAAGTCACTTGGATACATTGGATGAACTTCATGACGTTTACAGCCCATCTCTTCGACGATTTGGCGGTGAATATGTTCAATATGTGGTAGAGTTCTTTTGTTTAGCATTGTTTCGGCCGATACAAGTACACCTGCATCTGATAGAGCCTTACTATTTGTAATCATTCTTTCAAATAATTTTGCACGTTGTTCGTAAGTAGGCTTACGCTCCATCATTGCAAATCCGCCTTCAACGAAGTCATCAATTGTTCCCCAGTTATGAGATATATGCAATACGTCTAAATAAGGAATAATCTGTTCGTAACGTGCTAAATCTATAGTTAAGTTAGAGTTGATTTGAGTGCGAACGCCTCGTTCATGGGCATATTTTAAGAGTGGTGTTACATAGTTGTCGACGGATTTTTTTGAAAGCATAGGTTCGCCGCCAGTAATACTTAAAGAACGTAAATGAGGAATCTCATCTAATCGTTTTAATAAAAGATCCATCGGAAGCGGATTTGGGTCTTTCGGCTGTAACGTGTAACCAACAGCGCAATGCTCACAGCGCATGTTGCATAACGTCGTCGTTGTAAATTCAACATTTGTTAATAGTAGTTTGCCGTACTCTTCAAGGTCCATATACGCTTCCCATGGATCGTAAGAAGGAGTAATCGGCTTCATTTTTTGTGATATCGTCATATGAAATACTCCTTTGACTATTGAAATAACAATTTGTCCATTCTCTATAATAGAAGAATATGTGCTTTTTATAAAGTGAAACTTTTTAGCATGGAAAGAGAGAGGGCTTACATTATAGTGGATGACTGTGACAAAATTGATGAAATTTCATGCCCATAGCAATCGTTTTTGCGGTATAATAAAAGCAACTCGAATTAAAAGGAGAGTGCCTTCATGGGAAAAGCAATTCAAGATAAAGATACACAATTAGTATATTTAAAAGAACGTTTAAATATGTTCATTGAAGTAATTGATACAATTGAACCTGAAGAAGTAGAATTAGAAGATGTAGATCGTCTTCTTGCAATGTTAGATGAATTAGAATTAAAATGTGAGCAATTTAAAAAAGACGAATAATATATTAAAAAGGCTACCAATTCCAATTTGGTAGCCTTTTTCTGTTCGGGTAATAGAAGGACGATAGAAAAAGAGGTATAATCAAGTTGTGAAAAATTTCATTTATGCTCTAATAGCGTGAAACAAATAAATAGCTAAAGAGCATAACAATTGAATTTTCAGCTCATAACGTTTTGGTAGCGTTCACAATTGAGGGGGAAGTAACAATGGAAAAGCTTCAAGAAAGCATGTATCAACTAATTGTTGAAACGTCAACGAACTTACCGAAAGATGTTCGTCGTGCGATTCAACAAGCGAAAGAGCGAGAAAATGCAGGGACTCGTTCTGCGATGGCACTTGGCACAATTACAAATAATATTAAAATGGCTGATGATAACATCTCGCCGATTTGCCAAGATACAGGGATGCCAACGTTTAAAATTTATACACCAGTTGGTGTGAATCAATTAAAGTTGAAGGAAGCTATCTATAATGCGCTTGAGCGGGCGACAAAAGATGGTAAACTTCGTCCCAATTCTGTTGATTCTCTTTTTGGAGATAATAGTGGAAATAATTTAGGACCAGGTACACCGGTGATTAAGTTTGAACAATGGGAAAAAGATTATATTGATGCACGTTTAATCCTAAAAGGTGGTGGCTGTGAGAATAAAAATATTCAATATAGCTTACCGTGTGAACTAGAAGGACTTGGACGAGCTGGCCGTGATTTAGAAGGGATTCGTAAATGCCTTCTTCATGCAGTATATCAAGCACAAGGGCAAGGATGTAGCGCTGGTGTAATTGGTGTTGGTATCGGGGGAGACCGCACATCAGGTTATGAATTGGCAAAAAATCAATTATTCCGTACATTAGATGATGTCAATCCAGTACCAGAGTTACAACATCTTGAAGAGTACGTATTAGAAAATGCGAATAAGCTTGGCATTGGTACGATGGGATTTGGCGGAGAAACAACTTTACTTGGTTGTAAAATTGGCGTCTATAATCGTTTGCCAGCTAGTTTCTATGTATCTGTTGCGTATAATTGCTGGGCATATCGTCGCCTTGGTGTGAAAATCCATCCTGAAACAGGAGACATTATGGATTGGCTATATCAAGAAGGTGAAGATACACTTCAGCATGAAATACAAGAAAAAACAGAGCAACGTGAGATTGTATTACAAGCACCAATTACAGAAGAGCAAATTCGTGAACTTCGCGTTGGTGATGTTGTAACAATTAATGGCATGATGTATACAGGTCGTGACGCAATCCATAAGCATTTAATGGATAATGATTGTCCAGTAGATTTAAATGGACAAATTATTTACCACTGTGGTCCAGTTGTTGTGAAAGATGAAAATGACAATTGGCAAATTAAAGCGGCAGGTCCAACGACAAGTATTCGTGAAGAACCGTACCAAGGCGATATTATGAAGAAATTCGGTATTCGCGCTGTCATTGGAAAAGGCGGTATGGGTGCGAAAACATTAGCGGCTTTAGAAGAACACGGCGGTGTATATTTAAACGCAATCGGTGGTGCAGCGCAATATTATGCTGAATGTATTAAAGAAGTGAAAGATGTTGATTTCTTACAATTTGGTATTCCAGAAGCAATGTGGCATTTACGTATCGACGGGTTTAAAGCAGTTGTAACGATGGACTCGCATGGTAATAGCTTACATGCAGATGTTGATAAAACATCACTTGAAAAATTAGCTAGCTTTAAAGAGCCAGTATTTAAGTAAATAAAAAATGCATCTCGAATGATTCGAGATGCATTTTTTTGGTATATATAGAAAAACATGTTCAGCATGAAAGAATGCGTAGCAACAGAAACTACAAGTACGATTATATATGGAAAGGAGACTATTTATGAAATATAAATGGTTATATATCGGTCTCATTTTTTCAATTATGATGGCACTTGTTCCAGTTTCAGCACTGGCTTATACAAATACTCCACATAACTGGGGAATCCCGCGTCCTAAAAATGAAACAGTACCAGATGCAGGAAAGTTATATACAGATTTACTACAAAAAAATGGCGGGTTTTATTTAGGAGATACGAAGAAAAAAGATATTTATTTAACATTTGATAATGGATATGAGAATGGATACACAGGGAAAATATTAGATGTATTAAAAGAGAAAAAAGTACCAGCAACTTTCTTTGTAACGGGGCATTACATTAAAACGCAAAAAGATTTATTGTTAAGAATGAAGGATGAAGGACACATTATTGGAAACCATTCTTGGAGTCATCCTGATTTTACAGCGGTAAATGATGAGAAACTTCGTGAAGAATTAACGAGTGTAACGGAAGAAATTAAAAAAGTAACTGGGCAAAAAGAAGTGAAATATGTACGTCCTCCGCGCGGTGTATTTAGTGAAAGAACGTTAGCTCTTACGAAAGAAATGGGCTATTATAATGTATTTTGGTCACTTGCATTTTTGGATTGGAAAGTGGATCAGCAAAGAGGATGGCAATATGCGCATAATAATGTTATGACGATGATTCATCCAGGATCTATTTTATTACTTCATGCAATATCAAAAGATAATGCAGAAGCACTTGCGAAAATCATTGATGATTTGCGCGAGAAAGGGTATCATTTTAAAAGTCTAGATGACTTAGTAAAAGGCAATCAACCGTAAGCATGTATGCTTACGGTTTTCTCATGCTATAATGATGTGTAAAAAGGATGGGGAAACGTATGTGGAGCGAACATGTTACGTTAGAGTATCCGTATCATTTTGAAGAAGTATTAAAACGTTTATCTTTTGATCCTCTTAACGTCATTCAATTAGATGAGAAAGTTATTTATATCCCGCTTTGTATAGACGAGGAACAGGTTATTGTTCGCTTACAAGGGATTGGTACTGTTCAAAATCCACAGTTTTGGATTTCTAGTCAGACAGGAGATCCAGAGAAAGTCATGAAACGAATGAGGGCCATTTTTCATTGGAATGAACCGTTTCAAGATATACAAAATCATTTTTTAAACACATCATTACGTCCACTATTTGAAACATATGCTTATACTCCAATTATTTTAGAATTTGATTATTTTGCTTGTCTGCTTCGCTGTATCATTCACCAACAAATAAATTTGAAATTTGCTACTGTGTTAACAGAACAATTTGTGAAACGGTATGGAACAGAGAAGAACGGTGTATTCTTTTTCCCCACTCCGGAAATAGTAGCAAATATTTCAATAGAAGAATTGAGAGAGCAGAAGTTTAGTCAGCGAAAGGCTGAATATATAGTAGGATTAGGTCGAAGTATTGTCAGTGGTACATTAAATTTAGCGAGTATAGAAAATGGGACGGAAGAAGACATTTCAGCACAATTGTTGCCAATTAGGGGAATTGGTGCATGGACAGTGCAAAACTTTTTAATGTTTGGGCTTGGACGGAAAAATATGTTCCCGAAAGCGGACATTGGGATTCAGCGTGCAGTGCAAGGTATATTTCAATTAGATGATAAACCTGATGATGCATTTTTAGAAAAAGTGAAACAAGAGTGTGAACCATACTGCAGTTATGCAGCGTTATATTTATGGAAAAGTATAGAGTAGAGGTGTAATAATGATACAAAAGCAACATGAGAGTAAGTTGGAAGTTGGTCAAACGTTTCCTGTGACAATTAAACGTCTTGGGATTAACGGAGAAGGCGTTGGTTATTTTAAGAGACAAGTTGTTTTTATTCCAGGGGCATTACCAGGAGAAGAAGTTGTTGCAGAAACAACGAAAATTCAGCGTGGCTTCGCTGAAGCGAAAGTGAAAAAAGTTCGTAAAGCTTCACCGCATCGTGTGAAAGCACCGTGTCCAGTATATGAGGAGTGTGGCGGTTGTCAGCTGCAACATTTAGATTATAAAGAACAATTGAATCAAAAGCGTGATATCGTTGTACAAGCATTTGAGAAGTACATGAAAAATAGTATGGAAGAGAAAATTCGCCCAACGCTTGGCATGGAAAATCCATGGCATTATCGTAATAAGAGTCAATTACAAGTGGGGCGTAAAGACGAAAAGGTTATTACAGGGCTGTATAAACAAAACTCACATCAGTTAATTGATATCGCTCACTGTATGATTCAACATAAAGCAACGAATGAAGCGACAAAAGTTGTAAGACGTATTTTAGAAAAATTAAATGTTTCTATTTACAATGAGAAAAAACAAAAAGGTTTAGTACGCACAATTGTAACACGTACTGCAGTTCAAACAGGGGAAGTACAAGTTACACTTATTACAACAAAAGAAGAATTACCAAATAAAGAACAATTTATTGCAGAAGTACAAAAACAGATGCCAGCGGTTAAATCAATTATGCAAAATGTAAACTGGCGTAAAACATCTGTTATTTTTGGCGACAAAACATTTAAATTAGCTGGAAAAGAAGTCATTCAAGAAACACTTGGCGATTTATCATTTGAATTATCAGCACGTGCATTCTTCCAGTTGAATCCAGAGCAAACAGTTGTTTTGTATAATGAAGCGAAAAAAGCAGCTGCGTTAACAGGAAACGAGAAGATTGTGGATGCGTACTGTGGTGTTGGTACAATCGGTCTTTGGCTTGCAAATGATGCAGCGGAAGTACGTGGTATGGATGTAATTCCAGAAGCAATTGCAGATGCAAGAAAAAATGCAAAGCGTCACGGATTTACAAATACGAAATATGAAGCAGGTAAAGCTGAACAATGGTTACCGAAATGGGTAAAAGAAGGATGGCGTCCAGATGTAATTGTTGTCGACCCACCACGTACAGGTTGCGATGATAAATTACTGGAAACAATTTTAAAAGTGAAGCCGAAACAAGTTGTGTACGTGTCTTGTAATCCTTCTTCATTAGCACGTGATGTACAAGCATTAATGAAGAGCTATGAAGTGGAGTATGTGCAACCAGTTGATATGTTCCCGCATACTGCGCATGTTGAGAATGTAGTTAGATTAAATTTGAAATAAGAAGGATTAAAAATGTTGATGTGGTTAACTACATCAACATTTTTTGTTATGTTAGTAGATAAATCACGTTACGTAATCAATATCCATACTTTCTGTATGGATTATATGAAATTATTTGCTGCACTCAAAAAAAATTTGTAAAAATATACAGTGTTCAGATTGTATAGACCACTCTGTATTAATAAATTACAATATGGATGTAACATAGCAAATTTGCTATAGAAAATAAGCTAAAAGGGAGAAGATTTATGAAAAAATGGTTGGCATTATTTGTTTTTGGGATGGTTTCTTTATTTGCAACTTCTGCACATGCGGAATCATATGAAACAACAAAAACATTAAAAGTATATGAAAGTCGTAGTTTTAATTCGCCTGTGAAAAAAGAACTGCAGCCAGGAGAAAGGGTTTATGTTACAAATCAACATCCTAGTGGATGGTGGAAGATAAGTGGTGGATTTATCGCACCAGAGGGCGCTAAAGTAGAAATTAATCGAACTTTTGAAGCTTTTGATTGGATTAATATGGACAGTGCGAAGTACGTATTTAGTCCTCAAACTGTTATTGCACGTGATGGTACACTAAGAGGTGAAATTTTGATTGATACATATTTGGGGCAGAAGTGGACAAGTGTAAATGGAATGCCACAAATAATGAAGCAGAATTTTGCAGCATACAGTAGCCCTGAAGCTAAAAATCCAGATGCTTGGTTCGCTCCACAAACGGTTAATATTTTGCAGACAAAAGAAAACGGTTGGTCTTTAATTAATACGTATTTAGGGCCAAAGTGGATTGTTCGTTATCCACACGTGGAACATATTAATCGTGATTTTTATGCATACAATGAACCTAAGTACATGCATCATGGTGTGAAATTCTCAGCCCAATCTGTAAGAGTACTTCAACAAGGAGAAAATGGTTGGAAGAAAATTAAGGCTGAGGTTGGAGAAAAATGGATTGCGCCACAAGGGTCTTATTACCATGTCCCAAATGTGTTTACAGCATTTGATCAACCTTTCGGTAGAGCAATCGGCACTTTTGCACCACAAACGGTATTTGTAGTTGAAGAATCTACAACATCATTTGGTTGGTTAAAAATTAGAACATACTTAGGAGATTCCTGGATTCGAACGAATCGTAATTAGTAAATAGATTACTTTATTCCTTTTAGAATGAAGTAACAATATGTTATAGTTCCCTCATATGGAAAAGCTGTATGAGGGATTATATTTTTAGGTCAATAAGACAAGGAGAATACGATGCATAATTATAAATTAACGATTCAGTACGACGGCGCACGTTTTAAAGGATGGCAACGTCTCGGTAATAACGATAATACAATTCAAGGAAAAATCGAAAGTGTCATATCTGAAATGGTCGGAAAAGAAATTGAAATTATCGGTTGTAGTAGAACAGACGCTGGTGTACATGCTTTGAATCAAGTTGCTAACTTTCAAAGTGATGAGAAGTTAGTGGAACATAAAGTGAAAAAATATTTAAATCAATATTTACCTAACGATATTAGCATTACGAATGTGGAAGAAGTACATGATCGTTTCCATGCTCGTTACAATTCTAAAGCAAAAACATATCTGTATAAAATTTGGAATGAAGAGCATACAAATCCATTTATGCGTAAATACAGCATGCATGTGAATAAAAAATTAAATGTGAAAAGCATGAAAGCAGCTGCAAAACATTTAGTTGGTTCACATGACTTTACTGCTTTTTCAAATGCGAAATCAAAGAAAAAATCTATGGTTCGAGAAGTATATACACTTGATGTGATGGAAGAGGCAGGGTTTGTACAAATTAGAGTAAGTGGTAACGGCTTCCTTCATAATATGGTAAGAAAAATTGTCGGGGCATTAATTGAAGTTGGATTAGGACAATTAGATGCTGAAGCAATTCCAAACATTTTAGAGGAAAAGCAGCGCAATCAAATTAATTGTCTTGCTGAGGCAAGTGGGTTGTATTTAGAGAATGTTGAGTTTTAATGGCAAATAAAAAAATCGGGCTAAGTAGCTCGATTTTTTTAGTATTAAGAAGATTTTTCGTTTTTTATACGTATCTTCAAATTCCAAAAAGTAGCAAGCATAATAGCTGCAAAGGAGCCAAAAATTGTTCCTAATAGCTTTGCATAAGGAGAGCTGCTTACATCGGCATTAATGAATAACATCATACAGAGCATGGCAGGGAAAAAGTATAAGTATTGTAATAACTTTAATTTTTTATCATTACTCATATATATAGCCCCTTTCTAGCATGTTATATGTTTATTATAACATATTTTACCAAGTCATTTTTACACTTGGAGACATGTTTATTTCATATGTGTAAATGCAGTTTTTTAATTCGATATTGTAAGTTTTGCCTACTTAATCCTAAAAATTTTGCAGCTTGTGAGATGTTGCCATGATTCTCTTTAAGAATTTGGTTAATGTAGTTCTTTTCCATTTTTTCTATTGTGTGTTTTAAAGTTTTAGGTGCATCAGTATTGTGAGTAGTTAGTGCATGTTGCATATTGAATTCTGTTTTTATTCGTTCGCGAAAGCGAGTAGGAAGATGAAACGCTGTAATGATGGTTTCATCTTCTATCAAGTTCATGGAACCTTCAATTATATGTTCCAACTCCCGTACGTTTCCAGGCCAATCGTAGGCATAGAAAAATTCTCTTACATTTACATCTACATCGGTTACGTTGAGCCCGAATTGAGTATTATATTTTTCAATAAAGTGCTGAACAAGAGCTGGAATATCTTCTTTTCTTTCACGTAAAGGCGGAAGACATAAAGTAACGACGCTTAATCGGTAATATAAGTCTTCCCTTAATCGATTATGTGCGATGGCTTCAAAGGGATCTTCATTGATAGTTGCTATAATGCGAACATCAATTTCTTTTTCGTGTGTACCTCCGATTCTTCGTATTGTTTTTTCTTGTATAGCCCGCAGCAACTTAGCTTGAAGTATTGGGCTTAATGAATTGATTTCATCTAATAACAAAGTTCCTCCGTTTGCTTCTTCGAATAAGCCTGATTTATCTATTGCTCCTGTAAAGGCACCTCGATTTGTGCCAAATAGTAGGCTTTCCATTAAGGTATCAGGTATAGCGGCACAGTTTTGTGAAATAAAGGGTTTTGTTGAACGCTGACTTTCATTATGGATGCTTTGTGCAAATAGTTCTTTACCAGTGCCTGTTTCTCCTACTAGAAGTATGGAGGAAGATGTACGAATTACTCTTTTTCCTTCTGTAATGATTGATTGAATGGCTTCAGAATCACCAATTATGTGATCAAAGGTAAATTTAGTGCTTTGTTTTCGAGAAGGACCTATTTTTATCGTTTGCTTTAAGTTACTAATTTCTTTTGATATTTCAATAGCGCCTTTAATTTTTCCATTTTCTATTATAGGGAAAGTATCGTTAATCGTTGTAATTTCTTGTCCTTTATTGTTAAAATACGTTTGTTTTATATTTTTCTTTGTTTTTCCAAATTTTAATGCCTCTATAAGAGTACTATTTTTATTTTCCTCAAATGCGAATACTTCTAAAGGACTTTTATATAGCACATCTGAGCGCTCCATTGATTCAATTTCCATCATTTTGCGGTTATAGATAATCGTCTTACTTTCCTCATTAATAATATGAATTCCGATGTCGAGTTCATTGAGTAAAGTTTCATATAGCATATTCATTTCAATGATCTGTTTTAAATTAATTTCTTCTGTACGCATAGATTATCTTCTCCTCATTCCACCCTATGAAGACTGACTTTTTATAATTTTATTAAAATTCTTATAAAATCGCAAAAATTTTTTGCTATTTTCCTTTTAAAATCTCTGAAATGATAGAAAAATTTTGCGGTTATGAAGTTTTTTTTTTGAGAAACCTTCATTTTAAATAGGAATTGGAGATTGGTACGCATTTTGCATAAATAATAATTGATATATCTAAAGGAGGGGTATGCAACGTTTCAGTACCAACTAATAAGAAGGAGGAGTGTATAAAGTGAAGACGGTTATAGAATGCGTGTATAGTCCTTGTTACGGGAAAGTAGAGAAGTTATTTGTTACGGAAAGTTCTTACGTATATGAGTGGGAGAAATTAGCATTAATTGAAACAATAGATAAACAGAAAGTAGAAATTAAGATAGGGATCAGTGGTTATATTGAATCATTAGAAGTAGTAGAAGGACAAGCTATTGCTGATCAAAAGTTATTAATAACAGTAAGGGATGACCTTTTAGTAACAGGCAGTGATTAATGTAAGTGACGTGTATTTTTGCTCTTTTAAATCATTATTTTTACGGTGAATAATTTTAAAAACGCTTACATTAAATGGGTTTACAAAGTGAAAAGGGGGGATTTATATGATGAATCAAAATCAAGGATTAAAAAGAGAATTGAAAAGCAGGCACATATTTATGATTGCACTTGGAGGTGTTATTGGTACCGGTCTTTTTTTAGGATCTGGGTATACAATTCATGAAGCTGGGCCTGGAGGAGCGATTGTAGCATATCTTGTTGGAGGATTTGTTATGTATTTAACGATGCTCTGTCTTGGAGAGTTAGCTGTTGCAATGCCTGACGCAGGATCTTATCAAACGTATGCTACGAAGCATATTTCCCCTGCAGCGGGTTATGTAGTTGGATGGATGTCATGGTTAAACTGGTCAGCTACGATAGGGATTGAACTAATTGCAGTTAGTATTTTAATGAAACGATGGTTTCCTGATGTACCTTCATGGATTTGGTGCGTAGTGTTTGCGGTACTCCTCTTTGCTATTAATGCGTTATCTTCAAGAAGTTTTGCGGAAGTTGAATTTTGGTTTGCAAGTATTAAAGTAATTACGATTATTGCATTTATTATTTTAGGTGGGGCAGCAATGTTTGGTTTTCTAGATATGAAAGGAAATGAACCAGCACCGATGTTCTCTAGTTTTACTGATTATGGTGGATTGTTCCCCAATGGATTATCAGCCATTTTAATTACGATGATTGCAGTTAATTTTTCTTTCCAAGGAACAGAATTAGTTGGTATTGCAGCAGGTGAGAGTGAAAATCCAGAGAAAACAATCCCGAAGGCAATTAACAATACAGTTTGGCGTATACTTGTTTTCTTTGTACTATCTATTTTTATTCTTGCTGGACTATTCCCTTGGCAACAAGCGGGAGTAATTGAAAGTCCATTTGTAGTTGTATTTGATAAAATTGGTATTCCTTATGCAGCAGATATTATAAATTTTGTTATCATTACAGCAGTGCTATCCGTTGCGAATTCAGGGTTATATGCAACTTCTCGTATGCTATGGTCTATGTCTAATCAAGGAATGATTAGTCCGATTTTTGGTAAGTTATCTAAAAACGGTGTTCCTATTTATGCATTGATTGTAAGTACAATTGTAGGCTGCCTTTCATTACTATCAGGTATTTATGCGGAAGATACAGTTTATTTATGGCTACTTTCTATTGCTGGGTTCGGGGCGATATTAGTTTGGGCATCTATTGCTCTATCTAACTTATTAGCTAGGAGGTCATACATAAAGCAGGGCGGGGATGTGAAAGAATTGAAATTTAAAACACCTCTGTATCCATTCGTACCACTGCTTGCACTAGTATTAAATGTAACAGTAATTATTGGTATGGCCTTTATTCCAGAGCAAAGAATGGCATTGTATTGCGGAATTCCATTTATGATTGTTTGTTTACTGTTTTACCGTGCGACAAGAAATAAGGCACGTAAAGTAGAACATATTGAAAAGACAAATACGACGGAAGTAGAGAGCTTCTAATATGAATTAATTTGGAGACTGTAAGATTTGTAAACAGTCTCTTTTTTTGTGAAAATAAAGTTGGAAACATACTACGTATGTAAAGGGGAATTAGTGATGAATAAAAAAGTTTCACAGCTATTAGAGCAGATTGATTTACGAAAAGATGAGTTACTAGAGCTTACAAAGAATTTAATTCGTTTTGAAACACCAGCACCGCCGGCGAGAAATACAAATGAGGCACAACAATTTGTTGCAGAGTTTCTAAGAGAACAAAATTTTAGTGTTGATAAATGGGATGTATATCCTAATGATCCGAACGTTGTTGGTGTGAAAAAAGGGGCAAAAAGTGACTCATATAAAAGTCTTATTATTAATGGACATATGGATGTAGCTGAAGTATCGGCAGATGAGGCGTGGGAAACAAATCCGTTTGAGCCATTTATAAAAGATGGTTGGTTAGTTGGACGTGGTGCAGCTGATATGAAAGGGGGAATAGCTGGAGCGCTATTTGCTATTCAGCTATTACAAGAAGCTGGTATTGAATTACCTGGAGATTTAATCTTTCAATCCGTAATTGGAGAAGAAGTTGGAGAAGCTGGTACACTTCAATGCTGCAAAAGAGGTTATGATGCTGATTTTGCAGTCGTAGTGGATACGAGTAATTTACATATGCAAGGACAGGGCGGCGTAATTACTGGCTGGATTACTGTGAAAAGCCCTCAAACGTTTCATGATGCAACGCGTAGGCAAATGATTCATGCTGGAGGACGTTTATTTGGAGCGAGTGCAATTGAAAAAATGATGAAAATTGTGCAAAGTTTACAAGAATTAGAGCGTCATTGGGCAGTTATGAAAACATATGAAGGCTATCCGTCTGGAACAACAACAATTAATCCAGCTGTTATTGAGGGTGGAAGACATGCAGCTTTTATTGCGGATGAGTGCCGGTTATGGATAACAGTGCACTTTTATCCGAATGAAACACATGAACAAATAATAAAAGAAATTGAAGAGTATATCGGTAAAGTAGCAGCTGCCGATCCATGGCTAAGTGAAAATCCACCACAATTTAAGTGGGGCGGAGAATCAATGATTGTGGATCGTGGCGAAATTTTCCCTTCTTTAGAAATAGATAGTGAACATACAGCTGTAAAAACGCTTAGCTCAGTACATGAATCAATTCTTTCTAAAAACGCAATTTTAGATATGTCTGCAACGGTAACGGATGGTGGTTGGTTTAGTGAATTTCATATTCCGGCTGTTATTTACGGACCAGGCACATTAGAGGAAGCTCATTCAATAAATGAGAAAGTAGAAGTAGAGCAGTTAATTGAATTTACAAAAGTAATAACAGCATTTATATATGAATGGTGTCATATGAAAAAATAGATTAGTATGTTGAAATCGTACAGGTATGTATACTTGTACGATTTTTTAGTGAACTATTTCAGAGTTAAATAGAAACAACTGAAATAGTTCTTTATTTTTCTATGTCTTTCGTTTTAGTTCCATTAATTTCTCTTTTGCTAATTCAACAGCAATCGCATCATCTAAATAGCCAATTGGAAAGAGATAGTCGGGAATAATATCTGTCGATAAAATGAAATACAGTAATGCGCCACCAAGAACTGCACGCTCTTCTTTTGGAATCGTTTCATTGCAAAATTGTTGATACATATCTGTTAATTGTTCAATGAAAGGGCCAGCACTATCAATTTGTTCTAACTTGCTCGCGAAACTTTCATGAATGCGCTTTTCACCTTCTGTTGTTTGAGCATATCGTTCATAGTTTTCAAGTTCTTGTTTTACGCGGGTTGTTGTGTAGTCGAAATCGAATAAGTTAGAGGATTGCAGAGTTTGCTGAATTGTATCAAGAGATGTGTACATATCCGTCTTTTCTTTATTAATGTGAGGAGAATCAGGATACATTTCATCAAATAACAATTGGGGTGGAACTTGCAGACATTCTGCGAATTTTTGTAGGTGTTTTTGTTTTGGCGGTTGTTTACCATTCATAATTCTTGAGATTGTTGCGGGATCAATATTTGTAAGCATTCCGAGTTGGCGCATAGATAAGGCACGTTCTTTTAAAAGTTTTTTTATTAATCTACTAAGCCGCTCATTTGGATTTTCTTTAGGCATAGCGAAGGCACTCCTTTTTATTGTTGAAAAAATGTTGAGCATTTATTACATGTATATGAAACAGACAGGCACAGTTGCTCAACATTTTCATAAGATGCATGGAAAAGTGAGGAAAAGGGGTGGCTATTTATGAGTACGGCAGGTCTATTTTCAATTTTTTTAATCGGGATTGCTTCTAATTTAGATAATGCAGGTGTTGGGATTGCATATGGCATTCGTAAAATTAGAATTTCGTGGTTCAACAATTTTATCATCGCATTTTTTGGGTTTTTATTTACTTTATTAGCTGGATTTTTTGGGAACTGGATCGCGTTATTTATTTCAGAGTTTACAGCAAACCTGATTGGAGCAATCGTTTTAGGGATAATCGGGGTGTTTATTTTGTGCCAGCCTTTCTTGAGTCAAAGAAATACCGTAGGCTCTAAAGATCGTAATGTACTTATGGGAATTTTACGTGATCCAGAAAAAGCAGATTTTGATGGTTCTAAAACAATTAGTTTTTCAGAAGCAATTGTATTAGGGATTGCGTTGTCTATTAATAATATTGCAGGTGGATTTGATGCTGGGATAACAAATTTGAACCTTTGGCTTACAGCAACTATTTCAGGGGTGTTTAGTTTTATTTGTATTAGTGGCTTTGCGTATGTAGGGAAACGATTTTTAGCAGAATACTTAGGAAAGTGGGCGACAGTTATCGCAGGAGTGTTATTAATTCTTATTGGGATTGATCAGTTGTTGTAAGGAGAGTAGAAAACAAGGTTCGAGTATTTCCTTGGAAATACAGCAAGGGATTGCATATATCGACGTACTTTTCTCCATACTAATACGGATTTCTTTTAAGAAAGGGGGATTTGTATGGGACGCGGGAAAGCATTTGATCATAAGAAAAAAGGGCATGATCATCAACCACCTAAAGGTGCGTTCATTCATAAAGATGTAAATGAACATACTTTGGAAGAGGAAGAGCTACCAGTAAATATTGAGGCGTATAAAAATAGTTTAAAAAAACATTAAAAGCACCTACATAGGTGCTTTTTTACCGTATATCTTCAATTAATTGTTCCGATTCTTCATGCATACTGTACTCACTTAATACTTGAATGCAAAGCCATTTTAATTCCTCAATCGTATGCTCAAGTTCTTCAGGAAGCACGTGATAAATGTCTTCAAGTCCCATCCCGAAATGAATAAGTTCAAGTACTTGATCATCGATGTTCCGATCCATTAATAATTCAAGTACTTCTAAATTGAATATGTATCGGTGAGCTTCGTCGAGTGAAACAACTTTTAACTTCAAGCTTTCTACAATACTCAATATAAAAAGAAGGATTGTTTTTTCAAGAACAGGTTGTTTTCCCATTTGAAATATTAGTTTCATCTTTCACACCTCCACATATAGCGCTAGGTTGTACTATATTATTCAGGAGGGGGGAACAAATATGCATGATATAGAGAAACTTTCAGCACTGTTTTTATAAGAAGATTGATAACTGACAAAATTGAGGTTTTGGCGAAATAAAAAATCCTGCTAGTATAGCAGGATAACTCGCGATTAAAAAATGCTCCAACCTTCTTGAGCAGAAAGAAGTTCAAGAATTTTAAAACCAGCAATACTATTTCCGTTTGCATCTAAAGCTGGTCCGAAAATACCGATTCCCATGTCTCCTTTTACGCAGCCAAAAATACCACCGGCTACACCGCTTTTTGCAGGAATACCAACACGAATTGCAAATTCACCAGATTCGTTATACATACCACATGTGACCATAAATGTTTTGCAAATTTTTGTAATATGTTTAGGGATGATTTGTTTCTTTTTATATGGATCATATCCATCCATTGCAAAAATTAAGCCGATACGTGCTAAATCGATGCAGTTTACTTCAACTGCGCATTGACGAGTATATAAATCCATAAGTTCTTCAATATCACAATCGATAATTCCGTTTTGTTTCATATAATAACAAAGTGAACGGTTTAGATAAGCTGTCTCTAGTTCTGAATCGGCAACTTTAGAGGAATAATTAATAGTAGGATTATCTGTTATTTCACGTACAAAGTGAAGAATACGTTCCATTTTTTCCTCGTTATCTTTTCCTGCTAACATGCTTGTAATAGCTAATGCTCCTGCATTTATCATTGGATTAAGGGGTTTGGACGGACTTGTCGTTTCTAACTTAATAATAGAATTAAATGGATCACCCGTTGGTTCCATTCCAACTTTAGAAAATACATATTCTTCACCACGGTCTAAAAGGGCAAGGGCAAGTGTAATTACTTTGGAAATACTTTGAAGAGTAAATAGTGTTTGTGAGTTGCCTGCATGGATATATTCTGTTTCTTTATGGAAAATGGCAATCCCTAAATCGTCTGGATTTGCATTTCCTAGTTCGGGGATATAAGTAGCAAGTTTTCCTTTTTTCGTATATGGTTTTACTTGTTCTAACAACTGTTGTAAGTTGTTTGTTTCAATGCACTGCATAGTACCAACGCTCCTATTTTGAATTAACTAAGTTTACTTTTCCCGATATGCTCGGAAATAAATAATAACATGAAAAAGTGGAATGATAAAACGAAAGTTCAATGTGATATAATAGGTCTTTCGTTTCGAGTATTCTGTATTTTAAAAAGGAGAATTTTCCTTTTATATAACAGTTTGGAAATAGAAGATTTATCCATAAAAAGTTCAGAAATAAAAACTACACATCTATACAACTATATGTTATTATGGTTATGTAATAGAAAGCGTTTTCTAAAGCGTACTTATAATGATAACGATTTCATAAATTTAATTAGGGGGAATTAAAATGTTGCAGTTTTTACAACGTATTGGTAAAGCTTTAATGCTTCCGATCGCAGTACTACCAGCAGCAGGATTATTGCTTCGTTTAGGGCAACCAGATGTATTTGATATTCCTGTTATGGCACAGGCCGGCGCAGCAGTTTTTGATAACTTAGCACTTATTTTTGCAATTGGTATTGCAATCGGTCTTTCAGTGGATGGTAGTGGTGCAGCAGGTCTTGCAGGTGCAATTGGTTATCTTGTTATGAAAAATAGTATTGATGCACTTAGCAAAGGGTATTCAACTGCTGAATTACAAGGTAAATTAGGTAAAGTCCAAGATTTAATAGGTAATAGCGCAAATGTAGATCCATCTAAGCTTGCAGATACAATGACACAAGTATCTAAGGCTGCTGAATTATCGACTAAAGTAGATATGAAAGTTTTAGGTGGTATTATTGTTGGTGTTATAGCAGGACTCCTTTATAATAAATTCCATAAGATTAAACTTCCAGAATGGTTAGGTTTCTTTGCTGGAAAACGTTTCGTTCCAATTGTTACATCAGTTGTGATGCTGATATTAGGAATTCTATTTGCACAAATTTGGCCAACAATTCAAAATGGTATTGATGCATTAGCTCATGGAATTGTTAATTTAGGTGCAATTGGTTCAGGATTATTTGGTTTATTAAACCGTTTATTAATCCCAATTGGTTTACACCACGTAATGAACACATACTTCTGGTTTGTATTTGGGGACTTTACAAATGCAGCAGGTAATGTTGTTAATGGTGATATTGCTCGTTTCCTTGCAGGTGACAAAACAGCAGGTATGTTTATGACTGGTTTCTTCCCAGTTATGATGTTCGGTTTACCAGCAGCATGTTTCGCAATGATTGCAGCTGCTAAACCAGAAAAGCGTAAAGCAGTTACTGGTATGTTAGCTGGTCTAGCATTAACTTCATTCTTAACTGGTATTACAGAGCCTATTGAATTCTCATTCATGTTCTTATCACCAGTATTATATGGTATTCATGCTGTACTAACAGGTCTTTCTTTATTCATTACAACATCACTTGGCATTCATGATGGTTTCTCATTTAGTGCCGGTGCAATCGATTATGCTTTAAACTTCGGTATTGCAACAAAACCAGTCTTACTAGCAGGTATCGGTTTAATTTACGCAGCAATTTATTTCATAGTATTCTACTTCTTAATTAAGAAGTTCGATTTAAAAACTCCTGGTCGTGAAGATGACGATGAGTTAGTTGAAGATGGTGATGCACCAGTTGCAGGTTCAATTGGTGAAACTTACGTAGCAGCTTTAGGCGGAAAAGAAAACTTAACAGTTATTGATAACTGTGCAACACGTCTACGCTTACAAGTAAAAGATGCTGGTCAAGTAAATGAAGCAGCATTAAAACGTGCTGGTGCAAAAGGTGTTATGAAATTAAGTAATACTAGTGTACAAGTTATCGTAGGTACAAATGTTGAATCTGTTGCCGATGATATGAAAAAACACGTATAAATAATGAGATAAGAGGATGTCCCAAAAGATTGATAACATCAATTTTTTAGAGGATATCCTCTTTTTTTTTTGTTAATAATTTAACGGGAATCTTACTTTTGTAAATTTTCTTTTTCTTTTTTGTACATATAGGTTGGTAATATGTGCAGTGCGTGATAAAGTAGGGATGATATAGAATGGATTATCCATAATCTACTAAAACGAATCTTTAGTAGAGGAATTAAATTATTGGTGAGTAAGGGGAAAAAAGCAATTATGGATCAGGAAAAAAATAATGCGAATGGGAAAGCACATCGGCCGATTGTATACATAAAAAGAACAATCATTCTCGTCTTACTATTATCACTTGTATATTTCATGTATACAAAAATTGTTGCGCATAATAAGAAAGAAGAAACTTTAAAAGCGGCAGCAGAAATGAAGAAACAAGAAGAGTTAAAAAAGAAAGAAGAAAAAAAGAAACAAGAAGTACAGAAGCAAAAACAAAAAGAGCAGGAAGAACAAATGAAGCAAGCGCAAGCAGCGGAGAAACCTGCTGAAGGACCACCTCAAGAAATTAATGAAAACGCTCAATTGGACCAGTATTTACAAAACGCAGGATTTAGCGGGACAGCTGTTATTGTGAAGAACGGAAAAGTTCTTCTGAATAAAGGGTACGGTATGGCAAATAAAGAGCAGCAAGTACCGAATAATTCAGAGACGACTTTTTATATTGGTTCTATTTCAAAGGCGTTTGTAGCAACTGCTATTATGCAATTGAAAGATCAAAATAAATTACAAGTAGAAGATACTGTTGCGAAGTATATTCCAGATTTTCCACAAGGTAATAATATTCAGCTAAAACATCTATTAACACATACATCAGGGATTCCCGAATATGAGCAGGGAAAAGAAGATATTTCTCATGAAGAACTGATAAAGCGGATAGGAAATCAAAAGCGTATTGGTGGTCCGGGAGAGAAGTGGAAGTATTCTGATTCGAACTACTCTATACTTGCTTATATTGCAGAGAAGGTAAGTGGGCAGTCACTCGAAGAATATATTAAACAACATATTTTTGCTACTGCGGGTATGAAACATTCTGGCTTTGGCACAGCGTTAGAACAAACAAGATTCCCATCAACGGGTTATAAAATAGTAAATAATAATATGACAACACCTAATATTCCAAGCATGTCACAACTTTATGGTTGTGGTGATATATATACGAGTGCACATGATTTATATTTATTTAATGAGGCGTTATACTCTGGAAAATTAATTTCAAAAGAGAGTTACGATCAAATGTTTACGGGTGGAAAAAAGGATTACGGGTTTGGATGGTACGTAGACCCAGGAAGCTATTCGAATCATGGTGTAATGCCAGGTTGGAATTGCTTAAACGGATTTAGTAAAAATGGCAGTGTATATGTTGTTTTATTATCTAACATTCAAAATAATATTAAATCATTTGGTAAAGTGAATAATGACATTTATTCGATATTGCGGAATATTGAAGTGTAAGAAACTATCCTTTTGGATAGTTTTTTTTATGCTCTGAAACAAATATTTCTTTTAGAAAATGTATGTCTTACCTATCACAAAAATATCCATTTTGTATACATTAAGATGTATGGATGTAAAATTTTATAATCTAAAAATAATAGGAGGAGAAGTGTATGTGTCTGTTCAGAAAATATTGGCATAAATTATCAAGATTGTTTAATAGACAATTAGATTATTTTTTAGATAATAAGTTATTGCCTGCTGTGGAAAGACTTTTATTTTCACAAAACTTCGCGAGATTTATTCAAAGAAACTCTAAGCAAGCTACGGAAGAAGTTATTGAATCAAGTAGATTTCAATCTATTATTTGTAACATTTTAAAAGAATGCAATACATCACCTTTTAAAGAAATTGCAAAGCGGTATTTAGGTAAAAACGTAGAAATTACGGTGACAGTTGGACAATTAACAGGTGTTATTGTAGCAGTTGGTGATGACTTCTTAACATTGCAAGAAGGAATAGGAACAGAGGTTTTATTACCATTTATAAGTATTATATCAATTAAAGAAGCGTAAGAAAGGAGACTTATATATGTTATTTACTGATGAATTACGTAACCATGTTGGCGAACTAGTGCAAGTTGTGACAGCTGTAGAAATCATTGCAGGCGTTCTTTTATCTGTGACGGATGGGGCAGTAATTGTTCGTACTTCTCCTTCTTATGGACCACCAGAAGATGTAGTTGTGCGTATTCCTATTATTGCTTATGTTCGCTTGGAAGGGTAAGAGTGATACAAGTATGAGAGTGTCAGTTGTTATTCCAGTGCATAATGAAGCAAGTACTTTATCAAAAGTTTTAGTAGAGGTAAGAAAGCTCGAACCATATGAAGTTATCATAGTAGATAATGGATCTACAGATGGGACGAAGGAAATAGCATTACAGCATAATTGCCGTGTGATTTATTATAGAGATTCTCTTGGTAATGATGTGGGACGGGCAATTGGTGCTAGAGAAGCAAAAGGTGAGATTGTTTTGTTTTTAGATGGTGATATCGTCATGAAAAGTGAAGAATTATACAATTTTATTAAAGGAATACGACAAGGGCATGAGATTGTTTTAAATAATTTAACATGGTCCGTTTACTTGAAGATGAGACCGCATTATACGACGGTTGGAAAATATATGTTAAATCGTTATTTGAACAAGAAAGAGTTTGTTGTAGGATCTTTAATTGCAATACCACATGCGATAAGTCGTAAAGTGATTGAAAAACTGGGGTGGTGGAATTTAGCAGATCCAGCATTATTTCAAGCGATGGCGATGTCTAGAGGAGTAGATATTTCTGATATGGCTTCAGTTGATGTCATCTACACAAATAAAGTTCGACCTGTGCATACTGGTACATCACCTGGCTCTCCTTATCCGAAAGCGACTAGTCGTATTATGGGTGATCATTTGCGAGCTTTACAATACGTAATCGAAACATATGGTAAACGCGGTGGTTTTTCAGAGAACAATAGAGATAGAGAGTTTGTAGGAAAGTATAAACCAGTTTTATTACAAAAGAATAAAGCGAAATATAGTGCCATTATCCCAGTATCAGAAGAGAAAATAACCATAAGGTCTGTTATAAAAGAAGTGAAAGAAGCAGGTGTAGATGAAATTATAGTTGTCGCGAATGGAGCAGATGTTGAGACTGTTAAACAGGCAAAGCTAGAGAATGTTATTGTTGTTGAATTTACGAAGGCGCTTGGACATAATGTAGCACGAGCAATAGGTGCCATGCATGCTACGGCAGATATTTGTTTATTCGTTGATAGTGATCTTGTTATTCCAGCAAAAAAACTCACTCTATTTTTACATGCTGTTGAAGATGGAAATGACGTGGTGTTAAATGATTTACAATGCTTATTAGATATGTTTCATCCAGCAGATCCAATTAGTATGGGAAAATACTTTGTGAATTTGATAGCGAAACGACCAGATTTATGGAATAACTCACTAACTGCTGTACCACATGCCATTCATAAGAAGGTAATAGAGAAAATAGGATATGATTCACTTATCATTCCGCCATTAGCACAAGTGAAAGCTATTTTAGAAGGATTCTCTATTACAACAGTAGAGTTAGTAGATGTTATAAAAACAAATCGCGTACGTCCAGAGCAACACGAATTTGTAAATGGGCGTATTTCAGCATTTGATCGTATTTTCGGTGATCAACTTGAAGCGGTTGCGTATTTATTACAATGTACGGACGAACGTGGTGGTTTTACAGATGGAGATAGAGATAGAGATGTAATTCAACAATTGAGAAGGGAAGAAGAGAATACAAATGAATAGTAGTAAAGTAGCTATTATTGGGCTAGGGTATGTTGGCCTTCCTTTAGCGGTACATTTTGCAGAAAGAGGGCATACAGTACTTGGATTAGATAAAGATATTAGAAAAATAGACTCAATTATAAAAGGAGAAAGTTATATTCCGGATGTTTCTTCTAAAGAGTTACAAAGTTTATTGACGAAAAAAAAATTAACAGTAAATACACCGGATCAAGGCATTGCTGATTTTCAAAATAGTGATTATGTTATTGTCACTGTCCCGACTCCAATTAATGAACAAAGAGAACCAGACTTAAGTGCCCTCATTTCAGCTTCGCATTATATACAACAAAACCTTCAAAAAGGACAAACCTTCATTTTTGAAAGCTCCACATATCCAGGCACACTTGAAGAAGTCATCCTACCTATTATTTCTCAAAATGGTAAAAAGGTAGGGGAAGATTTCTATATCGGATATTCCCCTGAGAGAATTGATCCAGCAAATAGTCAATATTCAGTTCAAGCTATTCCAAAAGTTATTAGTGGACAAACAGAAAAGTGTAAACAAAAGGTACAGGATTTATATAGTACCATTTTTGACGAAGTTGTACCTGTTAGCTCTCCGAAAGTAGCAGAGATGTGCAAGCTATTTGAAAATATTCAGCGCTTAGTTAACATTTCTTTAGTAAATGAACTAAACACACTATGTGAAAGTTTAGGCATTGATTTTTATGAGGCCATTGAAGCGGCATCTACAAAACCATTTGGGTTTACTCCGTATTGGCCAGGGCCAGGGATAGGGGGACATTGTATTCCCGTAGACCCTTTATATTTTCAATGGAGAATAAAAAAGAATGGGGCAATTAGTCAATTAATTGAGGCTGCACATATAATTAATGAAGAAATGCCAGAGAAAATGGTCCGGAAAGTAAAAAGTGTGGTGCAATTACCTGCAACGGTGTTAATTGTAGGGATTGCGTATAAAAAAGATGTAAATGATTTGAGAGAATCACCAGCGTTACCGATTATTCAATTATTAAGAAATCAAGGATACGAGATAGAATATCATGATCCTTATATTTCTTCCGCAGAAATTGGAGATAAGGTGTACCAATCTGTTTCTTTAGATGAAGAAAAAGTTAAAAAAGCGGATTGTATTTTAATTTTAACGGATCATTCTAATATTGATTGGAAGCTTTTTAAAGGAATGGATCGAGTAATAGATACACGCGGGATTGTAAAGAAGGTGAGTAAATGAGTAAGAAATGTTTAATTACAGGTGGGGCCGGATTTATCGGGTCGCATTTAGCTGAAGAGTTGATGAGAAGAGGTTATGAGGTCACTGTTGTGGATAACTTTTATAAAGGTAAAAATAAGTACCATAAAGAGTTAATGAAAGAAATCCGTGTTATTCCAATAAGTGTTTTAGATAAAAATTCTATTTATGAATTAGTAGATCAGCATGATGTCGTGTTTCATTTAGCAGCAATTTTAGGTGTGAAAACAACAATGGAAAAAAGTATAGAGCTCATAGAAACGAATTTTGATGGGACAAGAAATGTTTTACAAGCAGCGTTAAAAGGAAAGAAGAAAGTAGTTTTTGCTTCTACTTCAGAAGTATATGGTAAGGCCAAGCCGCCTTTCTCTGAAGAGGGAGATCGATTGTACGGGGCAACTTCTAAAATTCGTTGGAGTTATGCAGTTTGTAAAACGTTGGAAGAGACATTATGTTTAGGGTACGCATTAGAAGGTTTACCAGTAACGATTGTTCGATACTTTAATATTTATGGTCCAAGAGCGAAAGATGGTCCATATGCAGGAGTAATCCCGCGATTTATCCGCGCGGCACTGCAAGGAGAAGACATTCTCGTATATGGAGATGGAAAGCAGACACGTTGTTTTACGTATGTAAGTGATGCGGTAGAGGCAACGATTCGGGCAATGGATGAGAAGGTAAATGGTGAGATTATTAATATAGGTTCTGAGAATGAAAAGAGCATAAAAGAAGTAGCAGGAGTAATTAAAAAATTAACGAATTCTTCTTCGAAGATTGTCCAAGTGCCTTTTGAAGAAGTATATCCTCATGGTTTTGAAGAAATTCCAAATAGAAGACCAGATGTAACAAAATTAAAAGAGCTTGTTCAATTTCAGGCGAAAGTAACGTGGGAAAACGGATTGAAGGAAACAATTAAGTGGTTTCTTGAACAAAACAATGGCTAAGTCATTATCTGTTATTATTCCTGCATGTAATGAGGTCGATACGATTTCAGACGTTATTCAATCGGTAAGACCATTAAATCCAGTAGAAATCATTGTAGTAGCAAACGGTTGTAATGATGGAACAGAAGATGTTGCAGATCGTTTAGGGTGTAAAGTAATCAAGCATACAGAGCTACTAGGGAACGATGTTGGACGTGCAGTCGGCGCAAAACATGCGATAGGTGATGTATTACTATTTATAGATGGTGATTTTGCTATTCCAACTTCAAAATTAAAATTATTCCTTAATCCGATTTTATACGATCAGGCAGATGTAGTTTTAAATAATTTGGATGCATTATTTTTAAAAAGGAAAAAAACCACTTCTATTACAGTATGGCGCCAAATATTAAATGCAATGTTAGAGCGTGAAGAATTAAAAATGAATTCTTTATTAGATGTACCTCATGCGCTGACGAAAGAAGTCGTTCAAAGCATCGGATATGAATGTTTTGTTAATCCTATTGTGGCTCATTTACGCCTAGTTCAAAGTAAATGGAGAATTAGTCGTCATTGTGCTATTGACGTTATTACGCCGAATAAATTTCGTCCATTCCAGCATGCTGCATATGGGACAAATCTTTCCCAATCTGAAAAAAGAATGATAGGTGATCATATAGAAGCAGTAGCAGAACGGATATTAAGCAGTGATGAGCGCGGAGGATATTATGATGGAAATAGGAAAAGGGATAGTGTCTATCATACTTTAAGTTTTGAAGAGTTTTATCAAGGGTGGGGTGTTACATCTGATTTCTATAAAGGAAAGCAACTATCGGTTGTTATTCCCGTACAAGATGAAGAGAAAACAATTGGAAACGTTATAGAAGAGCTTCGCAAAATTGAACCCTTCGAAATTATCGTTGTCGTAAATGGTTCGTCAGATAAAACGAAAAAAATTGCAAAAGACAAAGGGGCAACGACAATTGTATATAAAGAAGCACTCGGAAATGATGTGGGGCGCTCACTTGGAACGTATTTTGCAAAAGGAGAAATTGTGTTATTTATAGATGGCGATTTTGTTATTCCAGCGAGTGAGCTATATCCTTTTGCGAAAGCTATTGCAGATGGAACAGATGTTGCATTAAATGATCTGAATCATTATTTAGATTTAAGAGTACCGCTTCATCTTGTAACTGCATTTAAATATGCATTAAATTTAGCTTGTGATAGAAAAGATCTAGGCGTAGGCTCTCTTATCGCTGTACCGAATGCGTTTAGCCGTAAGTGTTTGAAAGAAATTGGGTATAGATCTTTACTGGCGCCGTGTGTAGCCCAAGTGAAAGCTATTCTTTCAGGATTTGAAGTTGCATGTGTAAGTCGTGTTGAGGTCGATAAGATGAACCGTATTCGTCCCAGTGAACATTTTGCTAAAATAGGTCATCCACCAGCTGTACTTCGAATTATAGGTGATCATATAGAAGGACTAGATCAAATAATTGCATTAACAGACAATCGTGGCGGATTCTATGATGGCAATAGAAAAAGAGATGTTTTATAGAAGTAACAAAAAAAGTGTACAACATGTGTACACTTTTTTGTTCTGTTATAAAAACTATAACAGATTAGGAGATAAGAGTATTACAGCTCTACAATGGGTATTGTTCTTATATTACAAAATAGGACTCGTATATAAGGATACCAAAAAAATACAATTAAGGAAAGGGTTAATTTTAAAGACTTTTAAATGAAGTTAACACTATATATATAGTATTTTGCTCAACATTTCACAAACATGTCACAACTATTTCGTTCACTTTCGTAAAAAAGTAGTATTCTAAGTGTGTAAGCTGTTATATAAAAAATCTTAGTCCTGTACTAATCAAAAATGGAGGAGATTAGGATGACTCAAGTATTAGAAAATGTTAAAAACGCATGGGAAAACTTTAAAGGTGAAAAATGGAAAGCAGAGATTGATGTTCGCGATTTCATTTTAAATAATGTAAACGTTTTCGAAGGGGACGAATCTTTCTTAGCAGAAGCAACTGAAGCAACGAAACAACTTTGGGATCAAGTAATGGATTTAACAACGAAAGAACGTGAAAACGGTGGCGTTCTTGATATGGATACAAAAATTGTTTCTTCTATTACATCACATGACCCAGGATACTTAAATAAAGATATTGAAAAAGTAGTCGGTTTCCAAACTGATAAACCATTTAAACGTTCTTTACAACCATATGGTGGTATTCGTATGGCAGAACAAGCTTGTGAATCTTATGGATACGAAATGGATAAAGAACTTAGTCGTATTTTTAGAGAGTGGAGAAAAACTCATAACCAAGGTGTATTTGATGCATACACACCAGAAATGAGAAATGCACGTAAATCAGGTGTTATTACTGGTCTTCCAGATGCATACGGACGTGGACGTATTATCGGTGACTATCGCCGAGTAGCGTTATATGGTATTGATCATTTAATTGAAGCGAAAAAAGCTGATTTGAATTTAACTGGTGGTGTAATGAGCGAAGATACAATGCGTTTACGCGAAGAGTTATCTGAGCAAATGCGTGCACTTCAAGAGTTAAAAGAAATGGCTGCTTCTCATGGCTTCGATATTTCTAAGCCAGCAACAAATGCACAAGAAGCATTCCAATGGTTATACTTCGCATACCTTGCAGCGATTAAAGAGCAAAACGGAGCTGCAATGAGTCTTGGACGTACTTCTACATTCTTAGATATTTACATTGAAAGAGATTTAGCAAATGGTACTTTAACAGAAGAAGAAGTACAAGAAATTGTAGATCACTTCATTATGAAATTACGTCTTGTGAAATTCGCAAGAACACCTGATTATAATGAATTATTCTCTGGTGACCCAACTTGGGTAACTGAATCTATCGGTGGTATGGCATTAGATGGTCGTCCATTAGTAACAAAGAACTCATTCCGTTTCTTGCATACATTAGATAATTTAGGACCAGCTCCAGAACCAAACTTAACTGTTCTTTGGTCTAAACAATTACCAGAGAACTTTAAAAACTACTGTGCGAAAATGTCTATTAAAACATCAGCAATTCAATATGAAAATGATGACATTATGCGTCCTGAATACGGCGATGATTACGGTATTGCATGTTGCGTATCTGCAATGAGAATCGGTAAACAAATGCAGTTCTTCGGAGCTCGTGCAAACTTAGCGAAAGCATTATTATATGCGATTAACGGTGGTAAAGATGAAAAGTCAAAAGCACAAGTTGGTCCTGAGTACGCACCAATTACTTCTGAAGTATTAAATTATGAAGAAGTTATGCATAAGTTTGATATGACAATGGAATGGTTAGCGGGTCTATATTTAAACACATTAAATGTTATCCATTACATGCATGATAAATATAGCTATGAACGTATTGAAATGGCACTTCATGATACAAACGTTCTTCGTACAATGGCAACAGGTATCGCTGGTCTATCTGTAGTAGCAGATTCATTAAGTGCAATTAAGTACGCAAAAGTAAAACCAATTCGTGATGAAAATGGTATTGCAGTTGACTTCGAGATTGAAGGAGATTTCCCTAAATACGGTAACAATGATGATCGTGTAGATGAGATTGCTGTAAATCTTGTAAAAACATTTATGAATAAACTTCGTAAACATAAAACATACAGAAACTCTGTTCATACAATGTCAATCTTAACAATCACATCTAACGTTGTTTACGGTAAGAAAACTGGTAATACTCCAGATGGCCGCCGTACTGGAGAACCATTTGCACCAGGTGCGAACCCAATGCATGGACGCGATACAAAAGGTGCATTAGCTTCATTATTATCTGTGGCTAAATTACCATATGAAGATGCACAAGATGGTATTTCTAATACATTCTCTATTATTCCGAAAGCACTTGGTAAAGAAGATGATGTACAAGTACGTAACTTAGTATCAATGCTTGATGGCTATGCAGTAAAAGAAGGGCACCACTTAAATATTAACGTATTTAACCGTGAAACATTAATGGATGCAATGGAACATCCTGAGAAGTATCCACAATTAACAATTCGTGTATCTGGTTATGCTGTAAACTTTATTAAATTAACTCGTGAACAACAAATTGATGTAATTAACCGTACAATGCATGAAAGCATGTAAATGAAAAAGGTTTCCCTTCGCTCTTAATATATAGCGAAGGGAGGCTGTTTCAATAAAGGAGGAAGTAACATGGTAAAAGGAAGAATACATTCTGTAGAGTCTTGTGGTACTGTTGATGGCCCGGGGATTCGTTATGTCATATTTACACAAGGGTGTTTATTACGTTGTCAATATTGTCATAATGCTGATACGTGGGAAATCGGTAAAGGTAAAGAAATAACAGTTGAAGAAGTGATGCAGGATGTGACATGTTACCTTCCATTTATTGAAGCTTCCGGAGGCGGTATAACAGTTAGCGGTGGAGAGCCATTATTACAGCTAGACTTTTTAATTGAGTTGTTTAAAAAGTGTAAAGCGGCTGGTATCCATACAACAATCGACTCTTCTGGTGGTTGTTATTCTGAGGAACCAGAATTCCAAAATAAGCTAGATATTTTAATGGATTATACAGATTTAGTTTTATTGGATCTGAAACATATCGATTCCAAAAAGCATCGTAAATTAACAGGGAAATCAAATGAACATATTTTACAATTTGCTCGTTATTTATCGGATAAGAATAAACCGATTTGGGTACGACACGTATTAGTTCCTGGTGTTACGGATAATGAAGAGGATCTACAAAAACTATCTAGCTTTATTCAAAGTCTGTCTAATGTTCAAAAAGTTGAAGTGTTACCATATCATAAGCTTGGTGTATATAAATGGGAGGCGCTTGGACACAAGTATCCACTCGCAAATGTAGAACCACCTACTGAGAAAAATGTAGAACATGCTAAATATATTTTACAAGCGGTCTAATCCAAATATTGGATTAGGCTTTTTGCTTTCTTTACAATAAAATCTAGAGTATATATTGATAAAAGAGTATACTGAAAGTAGAATATCCATAATTTTGTACGGAATAAATGGAGAAATTTACATAATTGTAAAGGGAAATCAAAATAGTAAAAAGAATTAAGAAGTAAAAGAGTGAGTATCATGGAATAGAGAACATTTGTAAGTTATTGCGAAAGCTCTTATAGGAAAGTATAATGTAAAGATATGAGCACAGATAGGATTAAGGGGTCAATCTTATATGCTTTGCATATCCACGACAGGTACATAGCTGAAAGGGAATTATTAGAATCTGTTTATGTAATTTTTAAGGAAAATGTTTTTCCTATTGTCGTATATGCAATATGGAGAAACAAAAAGCTAGGAGTGGATTTGTTTGATAAAAAACCCCAAGGTTTTAATATTAACTGCACATTACGGTAATGGTCATGTGCAAGTAGCAAAAACATTAGAACAAACATTTCGCCAAAAAGGAATTGAAGATGTTATTGTATGCGACTTGTTTGGAGAATCACATCCATTTATAACTGACATTACAAAATATCTATATTTAAAAAGTTATACAATAGGAAAAGAATTATATCGTTTGTTTTATTACGGGGTAGAAAAAATTTATGATAAGAAAATAGCATCTTGGTATGCGAACTTTGGAAGAAAACGTTTGAAAACACTATTACAGGTGGAGAAACCAGATATTGTAATTAATACATTTCCAATTATCGCTGTACCAGAATTGAAGAAACAAACAGGTATTTCAATTCCTGTCTATAACGTATTAACGGATTTTTGCGTGCACAAAATATGGATTCATCGAGAAGTAGATCGTTATTTTGTTGCAACGGATCATGTGAAAGAATTGATGGTTGATATCGGTGTACCTGCGGAACAAATTGTTGAAACAGGAATTCCAATTCGGAGTAGTTTTGAGTTAAAGGTAAATCCAGAAATCATATATACTAAATATCAGTTATGTAAGAATAAAAAGATTTTACTAATTGTAGCAGGTGCTCATGGGGTATTAGGAAATGTAAAAGAACTATGCCAATCATTTATGTCAGTGCCTAATTTACAAGTAGTTGTCGTTTGTGGGAAAAATGAAGCTTTAAAACAGGATTTATTAAGTTTACAGAAGCAAAATTCCGATGTATTAAAAGTGTTTGGGTATGTTGAAAATATTGATGAATTATTCCGTGTTACTTCTTGTATGATTACGAAGCCAGGCGGAATAACATTAAGTGAAGCAGCAGCGTTGCAAGTACCTGTCATTTTATATAAGCCTGTTCCAGGACAAGAAAATGAAAATGCGATGTACTTTGAAAGAAAGGGAGCAGCAGTTGTCATTCGCGATGATAGTGAGGTTTTTGCAAAAACAGAGGCATTATTACAAGATGATGTGAAGCTTCTTCAAATGAAAGAAGCAATGAAAAGCATCTATCTTCCAGAGCCAGCTGGTCATATTGTAGATGCAATTTTGGCAGAAAATCATGCAGAACCGCGTCATATACCTATTAAATCACCTGCTCTTGCACAATCTTTTACTTAATATGAAACCCTCTTTGTATATGTAAAGAGGGTTCTTTATTATTTTCAAAGAAAATTCAGCCAGTTATCCACAAAAGGATTGCGCTTTCATTAAACAGTAAAGTCGGAATATTAACAACTATATCCACATTGTCCACAATTTTTAGAAAAATATCCACAATTAAAACAGCTGATATATGCTTTAATATAGAAAAATATTAAATGTTTTTGAAAATTACTAACAATTCTGTTGGTTTTGTGGATAAAGTTGTCCACAGCAAAAAAAGCCCATTATGTATAAGGGGCTTTTTTGCTTACTTCTATCAATCGAGAAAATTATGTAATGAAAATGAATAATTAGGGGGGAAACTTCTAATTATTCATTTTCACTTTAAATGCTTTTCGAGCGATATCCTGCTGCACGATCTGCTTTTTGAAATTCGCGTTGATAGAGAACTTCTTGTGTACTAGATAATGTGTTTTTTGCTTTATCACGTTTCTTTTTATCCATTACAAATCACCTCGTGTCTTAAAGTTACTATTTATCGTTTCCAAAGACATGAGGGGATATACGCATATGGAAAATGTTAATGATTGATTATCATTTCAGAAAATTTAGATTATGCTTCTTTTAATTGATGAGCATCTTGGAAGGTTGTATCTCGCATTGTAGCAAGTGTGTATTGATCTTTTGGAATTTCATATAAGTTATATACTTCTTCGTTTGCGTTAATTTCATCATATACGGCTTTTCTTGTTTCGTTTGCTAGATTCACATATTGCAGTTTTTCTGCAGCTTTAATAGAACGAATATTTATTTTACGAATACGCATGAAAATTGTTTCAATATCTAATTCATAGAAAAGTTCACTAAAAAATGAATCTTTTGCCAATTTATTATAGCCTTTTCCATGATATGGTTTGCCAAGCCATGTCCCGAGAAATCCAGCTTTTTCTTGCACATCAAATAAAGTAATTGTTCCGATAGGGTTACCCCATTCATCTAAAATTGTGCGTGAAATTAATTCACCACGCTCTTCAGCTTCAATCGTTTGTTTTGTTAAGAATAAATATTCTTCATAAGAATAAGCCTTTTGACGCACAAAAGGGAAGACAGCTGGATCCACCATTAACTCGTATAGAACGTGGCTGTCGTGTAAGTCGCGTTTTTTCAACATACTAACTCCTCCTCACACGAGGGTAGCATGACGAAAAAACACCCCACCCTCGAAATTTTTATATCAATCTTTAAAAAATTTCGGGGTGGGAATCGAACCCACTAGAACCAGTTTCTAACGCTGGTGGCGCACCATTTGCCTTCCCCATTCATCAATTTGAAAATGATAATCACGACACAAATTGATTATGGTTTCATTCAGTTTATAATCGTATAATACTTTATCTAGTCAAAAAAATAAACTAGTTTTTTTTATTTTTTTTGTAAATTATTTTTCCATCAATCATAGTTAGTACAGGCTTGGCTAAATAATGGAAAGGATGATGAGTCCATAACACGAGATCGGCGTCTTTTCCAACCTCGATGCTTCCAATTCTATCCTCTAAACGCAAATTTCGCGCTGGGAATATGGTGATTCCTTCTAGTGCTGTTTTCTCGTCTAATCCTTCTCTTACTGCGACAGCGGCACAAATATTTAAATATTGAATGGGTGTATAAGGATGATCTGTTGTTATAGAAACTTCCACACCATTTTTAGATAATATATGGTAAGTATCCCATGTCTTGTTTTTTAGTTCGATTTTAGAACGACGTGTCAGAGTGGGACCAACTGAAACCTTCAAATTATGTTTCGAAAGCTCTTCAACAAGAAAGTGTCCTTCTGTACAATGTTCAATACGTAGATCGAGGTTGAATTCCGTTGCAAAGCGTAGCGCAGAACTAATATCATCTGCTCGGTGAGCGTGGATACGTACGGGTATTTCACGACGTAATGCTTTTAAAATAGGAAGCATTCGAAAATCAGCTTCGTGCCCGTAGTGTTGTGCTTCATAGAATGATTCCCGAAGTAACCCCATAATCCCCATACGTGTAATGGATTCTTTTGTTCCATTACTATGGACTTTTTTAGGATTTTCTCCAAAGGCAATCTTTAAACCAGCAGGTTCTTGAATAATCATATGATCAATACAAGTTCCAGCTGTTTTTATTACACAAGTAGTCCCCCCGATAATATTTTGACTGCCAGGCATAACGTGAACGGTTGTAATTCCGTTTTGTACAGCGTCTTGAAAGGCGATATCCAAAGGGTGGATTCCATCTAAAGAACGAATATGTGGTGTTGAAACTTCAGATGTTTCATTGGCATCATTTCCAGCCCAACCAGTGCCTTCATCATAGAGACCAAGGTGAGTATGGACATCAATAAAGCCAGGTAAGAGATGGAGTGCTCGTGCATCTATAACGGTCATATCTTGAGTAGGTTGAATAAAAGGTTTGACCTCGGTAATTCGCTCTCCTGTAACGAGTACATCGCCTTGAAACTTTTGAGATGTAATAGGGTATACAATGGCTTGTTTGAGCAATATTTTCATAGGTACCTCATTTCTGTTACTTTATAATGCTAATGGAAGTTAAGGGAAAGTAACTGAAAGGTTATTTGTATGGTAATGCTTCGGATCCTAGAAAATGAAAGTTTTGAAAGAGCCCATGTAAAATTGTGTTTTAGAAGTACTACATTGTATGCGAAAGTATATTTTGTAATGCATGGTCTATTGCCGGAAATGTGTATTGGTATCCATGTTCAATTGCCTTAATGGGTAATACACGTTGCCCTTCTAGTACAAGTATGCTCATTTCACCTAATAAAGTTTGAATGATAAATGAAGGTACAGGCAACCAATGAGGCTTGTTCATTATAGTTGCAATGTTTTCTCCAAATTCCTTCATTCTTATGGGTGTTGGTGCTGTCATATTAAGAGGACCATCAATTTCTTTTTTGTGTATGATGAAATCCATCATACGAACGACATCGTCTATATGAATCCATGATAACCATTGTTTCCCAGAACCAATGGTGCCGCCGATATAGAATTGATAGGGAAGTAGCATTTTTGGAAGAGCTCCTCCATTTGCACCTAATACGACTCCAAATCTTGCGTAGATTGTTCGTATTCCGAGAGAACGTGCTTTAGATGCTTCTTGTTCCCATGAATATACTGTATTTGCTAAAAAGTCATTTCCAGGAGTCTCATGCTGTTCTGTAAAAGACTCTATTTCAGATGTTCCGTAGTATCCAATAGCACTTGCGTTAATAAATGTGTGTGGCTTTGTATGGAGTCCCTGCAATTGTTTAATGAGTCCTTTTGTTGTTTGAATTCTACTGTTTAAAATGGCTTTCTTTTGTTGCTTTGTCCATCTACTATTAATAGACTCTCCGGCTAGATTAATAACTACATCAATAGAAGAGAGGGGGAAGGTTTGTAAATCTGGTGTCCATTGAACATACTGAAGGTTAGGGTCGGAAGTTTCAGTAGTTTTTTTTCGTGTGAGAATGTAAACAGTATATCCTTTTTGAATAAAAAAAGTAGAAAGGGATTTACCGATAAAGCCTGTACCACCAGAAATTGCGATTTTCACAAGTATTTCCTCCTCATTATATATATTCTTGAAAAGAAAAAATGTTCCTCGACTATGTTAAAATAATAGAGAGGTGAGAGTATGGCTGTCATTACAAAAATAGAAGTACAAAAACGATCGAAAGAACGATTTAATATTTATATTGATAAAGGTCAAGGCGAAGAGTACGGATTTAGTGTGGATCAAGTAATCTTAATAAAACATGGATTACAAAAGGGCTTAGAAATTGATGAAATCGAGTTAGGGAATATTTTGTACAATGAAGAAGTACAAAAAGCATATTTACAAGCAATCTCCTATTTATCCTATCAAATGAGAACAAAACAAGAAATAGAAGATTTTTTACGAAAAAAAGAAGTGGGACAGGCCATCATCTCTGAAGTCGTTTCGAAATTATTACATGACCGATATATTAATGATAAAGAGTATGCTGTTTTATATATGCGAACGCAAAGTAATGTGAATCGAAAAGGTCCAACTGTTATTAAAAGAGAGTTATTAAATAAAGGTGTTCAGGATTTAATTATTACACATAGTTTACAAGAATATCCGAAGGAAAAGCAAATTGAGAATGCCTTGTTTCTCATAGAGAAGAAGAAAAAATCTTATCAAAAACATTCTTTTTTACAAATGAAACTAAAGTTAGATGAGATGCTTGTTCGAAAAGGATATTCTAGAGAAGTAATTCAAATTTGTTTGGAAGAATTGAAAGACGAAAAAGATGACGAAAAGCAACAAGAAGCGTTACACTATCATGGGAATAAATATTATGAGAAATATAAGAAGCATGATGGATGGACATTTGAAAACAAGATGAAACAAGCGTTATATCGAAAAGGATTCTCTATTGATGAAATCGAGATATTTTTGCAAATGAAACGCGAAGAGGAATGAGGAGAATAAGATGAATATGCCAAAACGCTACAGTGAAATGACACCGCATGAGCTAAGGGAAGAAATTGGCGCTTTGAAGGAGCAAGCAGTAAAAGCTGAGCAGCTTGGGATTGTCAATGAATTTGATGTATTAATGAGAAAAATGGCAATGGCTCGTGCTTATATGACGGATATAAACAAGTTCCATATTGGTGAAAAATATGAATTAGTAGAAGAACCTGGTGTATTATTTAAAATTACGTATTTCAATGGGGTATTTGCTTGGGGATATAAGCAAAATGATAATGAAGAGATTGGCATACCAATTTCCTTATTGCAAGAAAAATAAAAACCAGAGAGCACATATCTCTCTGGTTTTCATCTTTGGTAGGCGTTAAAGGAGATAGGAGATTCTAAAATTGGCGTTTTTTACATTCATTTGCCAATATAATGAGAGACTGGGTTTGTTGCGTCTGTCCGTTAACTTGCGCTTTCGCATGTTTTGGACGAGTCCACGTATGGTTAAATAATTCAGAACGACTATCTAAGCGATCACGGTAGCTCATCTTTATCACCTCGTGTAGGAAGTTAATTTAATTTGTACTACTCTTCCTGCTGATTTGCAGCACGCATACGTTCTTGTGGGTGCGTGTTAATTGTGCCGTTAGGTCGTTTCGAAGCGAAGCGTGATTTCGCTTTCGGTTGACCGTCGATTTTGCTGTTGTTTTTTGACTCAGACCAAAATTCGGCTTGTTTACCCATTGCGAACGCCCTCCTCATTATCGGTTGATACCTTTTTAAGAAGTATCAATTATAGAATGTGCAAAATTGAAGAAACTATCCTTTAGAAATGAAGGGATAAATAGGTAAAAGGAGATTATAATATGAATGATATTTATGAAACATTAACGAAAGAATTATTAGACAAGAATGACAAGCTTTCTTACGCACAAGCTCGTGCGTGGGTTGAGTTACTATGGGAAGATTTTCAAACAACTTATGCAAAATCAGGTCGTTATCAAGGCGATGAAATGACGGAACAAGTGGTACGATCATGGATTAATAATCATGGTGTACGCCTTCATGAAATGCGGACAAATAATCCGAAGTATAGTCATTTAATTAATCAAGAAGATCATTTGAAACATTAAAAAAAGCGACTTAAGTCGCTTTTTTTAATGTGGAAGTAATTCCAGTTTTTTTCGAAGCTTTTCTTCACTAAAGATCCATCCTGTATAGGAACTAATAATATTTAAATTGTGGTCGAGCTGAACGATTGCAACAAATGGATAATAATCTTTACTTCGATATCGTAAATCAATGAATCGTACTTCATAATAATGGTCATGATCAAAAATATCCCAGCGATATACAGGAGAGAAAGATAGGAAGGCTGAGATGTTTTCATCTTGTTTAGCTGCTCGCATAATATTATTGTCTGGGAACGGTACCCGATCGAACTTGTCATATATCATGATGTTACCACGGTGCCATCTCGCAACGTAGTAATAATCAGCCGTAACGACTGCTAAATGGTAATGATAAAATCGGTAAGAAGGAGAAATGATAATCTTTTCGACATTTTTGAAACGTTTGTGTACAACGCTTCTTATATTTCTGTGCATCATAATCCGTCCGATATAGTAAACAATCATTAATATATATGCCGCTAAAGCTGTATATCCCTTATGAGAACCGACGAGCATGCAAGCAATTGCAAGTATATGGATAAAGAAAATTACGGTATCGAATGTATTAATTATGCCAAGTGCGACCCATTTTTTTGTGAAAGGTCGTAATGCTTGTGTACCATAGGCGTTGAAAATATCTACAAAGACGTGAAGAAAGACGGCAATAAATGACCAAAGTAGTAGATGAAGATATGGAGCTTCTGAAAAGAAGGCGAAAGAGATGCCACTTATAAGGAATGACCAAAGAATTACCGCGGGAATAGAATGAGTAATCCCACGATGATTTCTTATATATTTAGCGTTATTACGCAATTTTAGAACTGTGTCAATGTCAGGAATGTTGGAACCAGCAATTGTAGCAAGCATAACAGCTTGGGGGCCAATATCACTTTGTGCTATAGCTGGATCTAATGTTGCTAAGCTACCTAAAGTGATACCCATAACAAGGTGAGTGGCTGTGTCCATAGAAATCCACCTCCGTTTTTTATTAATGTAACTCTTTTTATTCGATACCTCAAGTCCTTTGCCTTCTATTTCCTGTATCATCTTACTTAAATTTTTTCCTAAAATCTTTATAATAGTACTTATATGCAAAAAAATGAGGGGGATCAAGTTTGACACTTGAAATACTAAACAATTTTAATATAGAGCAGTTTCAAAATGATTTAATTGGTTGGTTTGAAGAAGAACAGCGCGACTTACCGTGGAGAAAGAATAAAGATCCATACCGCGTTTGGGTTTCTGAAATTATGTTACAGCAAACAAGAGTAGAAGCTGTAAAACCATATTACGCAAATTTTATGGGGAAGTTTCCTACACTTGAAGCGTTAGCGAACGCAGATGATGAAGAAGTATTAAAAGCATGGGAAGGTTTAGGATATTATTCTAGAGCACGTAATTTACATGCGGCAGTAAAAGAGGTAAAAGAAGTATACGGCGGAGTTGTACCAAGTGATGTAAAGAAAATTGAAAAGTTAAAAGGAGTCGGACCATATACAAAAGGTGCTATTTTAAGTATCGCATATGGTATACCAGAGCCGGCAGTTGATGGAAATGTTATGCGTGTATTATCTCGTATTTTATCAGTATGGGATGATATTGCAAAACCAAAGACTCGAAAAGTTTTTGAAGAGATTGTGCGTGAAATTATTTCGATTGAAAATCCATCTTATTTTAATCAAGGTTTGATGGAATTAGGTGCACTAATTTGTATTCCGAAAAATCCAGCATGCTTACTTTGTCCTGTACGTGAACATTGCAGAGGGTATGCTGAAGGTGTTCAAAAAGAATTACCAGTAAAAAGTAAAGCGAAAGCTCCTAAAATGGTACCTATTGTTGCAGGTGTACTTCAAACTGAAGACGGTCGTTACGTTATTAATAAACGTCCAAGTACAGGTTTGTTAGCTAACATGTGGGAGTTTCCGAATGTGGAACTTGGAGAAAGTATTCGAAATCAGAAGGAACAGCTTATAGATTATATGAAAGAAAAATTTGAGCTCGAGGTTTCTATTGATGAATACGCAATGAATGTACAACATACGTTTACACATCGTACTTGGGATATATTTGTATTTTACGGAAAAGTAACAGGTAATATTGTTGATACAGATACATTAAAATTTGTATCAAAAGAGGTATTTGAGCAATTACCTTTCTCAAAATCACACCGTACTATTTATGAAAATTGTGTGGAGAAAATTACAATGCAATAAATAAAAAAGTGTTCCCAATCTAGGGAACACTTTTTTAATCGTAAGAAATTTTTGTCCCATGAGTCCAACTAGCTTCACTTTCTTGTAAGCCGCCTCTTGATTCGATTTCTACTACAATTTCTTTGTAAATACTTTGCCCTTCTACATTTAAATAAGGCAGAACCTGTTGTAGTGAGTGATGAAAATAAGCTAATTCATCTTCTTTCCATTCATTTTTTGAAATCATCGTTAGTTCAGTCATATCGCGTCCTATATACATATTTACACCTCCATTTTCTATAGTTTGAATGAGTAACAAAAGTTATATGCGGAAATTTTAAAAAAGAAAATTACGGATAGCTTCTAAGTGAATTGGTTACATTATTGATTGTGGAGGTGAGAAAGATGAGTAAAAAACAACAAGGTTATAACAAAGCAACTTCTGGTGCTAGCATTCAAAGTACAAATGCTAGTTATGGTACAGAGTTTTCAACTGAAACAGATGTACAAGCTGTAAAACAAGCAAACGCACAATCAGAAGCAAAGAAAGCACAAGCTTCTGGTGCACAAAGTGCAAACGCTAGTTATGGTACAGAATTTGCAACTGAAACAGACGTGCATTCTGTGAAAAAACAAAATGCTAAGTCAGCTGCAAAACAATCACAATCTTCTAGCTCAAATCAGTAATGAAAGAAAAACACTTCTCTAATTCGGGAGAAGTGTTTTCTTTTTGCGTGGATCGTTGTAATGAAAAGAAAGCGAACGACATAACTTCTAATAAGTCAACAAATGTAGTCAAAGGAGAAGGAAGTTAACAATTAGAATTATGTAATTAGGAATAATAACTGATGAATAAGTCCAAAAGGGGGTAAGTAATGAACGATTTTGATAAGTTGGTAGGGGAGCAATTAGAAACGATGGATGAGTTGTTAAAGTTACAAGCACATCTAGAGAAGTATCAACAAATCGAAATGAATGAAAAAGATACGTGCGATAAAAAAGAACTGCATTTTATCCGTCAGGAAATATATAGAACAGAAGTAGCGTTGAAGATGTTACATGAGAAATTTGAAGAACAAACGAATAGTGTAATTCAATCTTTTGCAACTGAAAAAATGATTTCAAATTTAGGGTAAGATATATTGTTATCTTCAGGTGAAAAGTCCTTCTTTGTATGGAAATAGAGAAGGGCTTTTTCTATTACATGTCCTCGCTTATAAATAATACAGTACAATCCTTTTATCTCCTAAGAAGCGGTGGGGCATAGTATTCAACGATAAACCTCCTACATATTCAGTTTGAAAAATAGAGTCTTATCCCTTTAGTTTTAAAATTTCGACAAAAAAGTTATAATAGAAAAAAAGTGAATGCCGTTCAAAGGGCATTTGCAGTTGAAAGAAGGGAGCATATATGGGATTTCCCAAAGAAGGAGAAAAAGTACAAATACATAGTTATAAACATAATGGCTCCATTCATAGAATGTGGGAAGAAACAACAATTTTAAAAGGGACACAGAGTCTTGTAATCGGAGCGAATGATCGTACAGTAGTTACAGAATCGGATGGCCGAACATGGATTACTCGTGAACCAGCAATTTGCTATTTTCATGCCAACTATTGGTTTAATGTGATTGGGATGCTTAGGGAAGATGGCGTATATTATTATTGTAATTTAAGCTCACCTTTTGCGTATGATCCTGAAGCATTAAAGTATATTGATTATGATTTAGATATTAAAGTATATCCAGATATGACATATACGCTTCTAGATGAAGATGAGTATGAAAAACATAGTGAAATTATGCAGTATCCACCTGTTATTGATACAATTTTAAAACGAAATGTAGCACATTTAACACAGTGGATTCATCAAAGAAAAGGTCCATTTGCACCAGATTTCGTAGATATGTGGTATGAACGATATTTAATGTACAGAAATTAAAACAAACCTGCAGGGGGCTTCCCGGCAGGTTTGTCCTATTAGAGGGGGGATTATGTGCAAGGCATAAAAAGATATTTACAATTTGTTAAACCATATCGGTGGCTTATTGCTATTACAATTATTATTGGACTAGTTAAGTTCGGTATCCCACTTATTATGCCGTGGTTATTAAAGTATATTATCGATGATGTAATTCAAGGCGCTGGCTCACTTCAAGATAAAACATCTCAATTAATAACAGCGATTGGAATTGCTTTCTTTATTTTTGCGGTATTAAGACCACCGATTGAATATTATCGTCAATATTTCGCCCAACGTATCGCAAATACAATACTGTATGATTTGCGGAAGCATATTTTCGGTCACTTACAAAAGTTAAGTTTACGTTATTACTCCAATACAAAAACAGGGGAGATTATTTCGCGTGTCATCCATGATGTAGAACAAACGAAAGATTTTGTAATTACTGGTTTGATGAACGTCTGGTTAGATACTGCAACAATTGCTATTGCTATCATTGTTATGTTTTCTATGAATATAAAATTAACATTTGTTGCGTTATTGATTTTACCTATTTATGTAATTGCAGTGAAATATTTTTTCGGGCGTCTTCGGAAATTGACGAAAGAGCGTTCACAAGCGTTAGCGACGATGCAAGGGTATTTGCATGAACGTATTCAAGGAATGCAAGTGACACGTAGCTTTGCGTTAGAAGAGTATGAGGGGAAGCAGTTTGAAAAAAGAAATAATGAATTTTTAACGAAAGCATTAACCCATACAAGTTGGACGGCAAGAACATTTTCGGCAGTAAATACGTTAACTGATTTAGGTCCGTTACTTGTGATTGGTTTTGCAGCATATGAAGTAATTCAAGGACAGTTAACGCTAGGAACGATGGTAGCTTTTGTTGGATATATGGATAGTTTATATAGTCCGCTTCGCCGCCTTGTTAATTCATCTACAACATTAACACAATCTTTTGCATCGATGGACCGTGTGTTTGAACTGTTAGATGAAAAATACGATATTGTTAATGTGCCAAATGCGGTACAAACGAAAAAATTAAATGGAGAAATTGTATTTGACAATGTTTCTTTTCGTTATAATGTAGATGAAAAAGAGATATTACACAACTTGTCATTAACTATGCAGCCTGGAGAGAAAGTAGCGCTTGTAGGAGCAAGTGGGGGAGGAAAGTCATCTCTTGCTAGTTTGATCCCGCGTTTCTATGATGTTTCTGAAGGCACGGTTTATGTAGATGGCATAGATGTAAGAAAGTATAATATGAGAAATTTGCGTAGTCATATTGGAATTGTACTGCAAGATAATTTATTGTTTAGCGATACAATTGGAGCTAATATTTTATATGGAAATCCGAAGGCTACAGAGAAAGAGGTGATTGCAGCTGCTAAAGCTGCGCAAATTCATGATTTTATTATAGACTTACCAGATGGTTATAATACTGTCGTTGGAGAACGTGGTGTGAAGCTATCGGGCGGGCAAAGACAACGCGTGGCAATTGCACGAGTGTTTCTAAAGAATCCTTCGGTACTTATATTAGATGAAGCAACTTCAGCATTAGATTTAGAAAATGAAAGGTATATTCAAGAGGCGCTTCAGACGTTAGCTGCTGACCGGACAACGATTATAATTGCACATCGATTAGCGACGATTACGCATGTTGATACGATTATTTACATTGAAGACGGTGAGATTAAAGAGACTGGTTCTCATGAAGAGTTAATGCAAAAAAGAGGATTTTATTACAATTTATATCAACTTCAACATATAACAGAAACAGCTCCTTTAGCATAAAAGGAGCTGTTTTTTTATTCGTCTTCTTTTTTATCATCGATTTGGAGTTCTTTTTCTGGTTTATGGTATGTGTAGAAGCTATCTACAAGCAAATCTAAATGCTCTACTTCTTCACTATAGTTAATGATGGAAGAAATAAGAGGGAAGAGATGTAACCATGTTTTATATGCTTCTTCATCGTCTTTATTTTGATATTCCATAAAGATATCAATTAATTCTTGTTTACCTGTTTCAACTTCATCAAGCATTTCGACTGATTGTTGTTTTTTTGCTTTACCAATAAATTTTAATAAAACTTGTTCATGATAATGCGTTAATGAGTCAAGTTCGTTTTGGATAGATTCCTGAAATTCTTCCGGCATATAGCGCAGTTCATTTTCAGTACGGTGTAATGATTTTAACGTACTTAAAGCACGGCTTGTTGTCGCTAACATTTGTCTGAATAAAACGAGCTTACGAATTTTTGCGAACTTTACTTTTTTCGTGTAGCTTCTTTCTTCTTTATACAGCAAATAGTAATGGTTTAGTTTGATCATTTTTTCTTTCATACGATCAATATCAGTTTTTAGCGTTGTAAAATCAGAAGCCTGCCTGCTATTCATTCGAATCCATTTTACAATTTCTTCTGTATTATCAACGATACGATGATAAAGTTTTGTTTCATATTTTGGCGGCATAAATACTAAATTTACAAGTGAAGCCGCAATAATACCAATCATAATCGTCGCAAATCGAAGTAAGGCAAAACTAAAGAAATCTTCGCCTTGATACTCCATAATGGCGATAACTGTTACTAAAGCAATTGATATTGTGTTTTCTAATCGTAATTGTAATGTAAGAGCAATTACTAATATACATGTTAATCCAATAATAAAAGGATTATGTCCAAAAGCAGTAGCAAATGCGATAGCAAATATCGCACCAATTACATTTGCTTGAATTTGTTCAAGTGCTGTTAAATAAGAACGGTATACAGACGGTTGAACAGCAAAGATAGCTGAAATTCCCGCAAATACCGGACTCGGTAATTGAAGTAAAATACAAGCAAATAAAGCTAACGTGATGGCAATACCCGTTTTTAAAATGCGAGCACCAAGTTTCATACCCTTAATAAGATCCTTTCTCTTGTCATAATGAATGTACAACATGATACTATACATTCATTACAATATGTTAGCAAGTGATATTTTAGTGACGTTAAAAGAAATTAGTGTTCATTTTATCCCGCTAATTGTGAGTAGTAAGATTCACGCCTCAAAATTCAGAAGCTGGATGCCGGTAAACGTCCGATTGGTGTAGGCTAATTAAAGTTTCACTTTATAATTTTTCCTAATTCCTTTTAAACATCAGTTTTTAGTAAAAAAACCTGCTGAATTTCAGCAGGTCTCAAATTGTTACTATAGATTACTATGAGAAGCGTACTTCGTCAATTTTTTCTTAATAATGAAAATTACTCATTTTACTCTGTTGAGATAGATGGATCTGCCTGTTCTTTTTTCGGGATAATCTCAAAAAACTTGTTCTGTATATCATCTAATAATGGTGTTAACAAAGCAACTTCCTCATATTGCTCGTGCTCGTTTAGTACACGAATATAGTCTAGCAATAATTCAGTTACATCTTTCAAACCATTTTTACTAATTGGTTGTAATGTAACATTTGCGCCTTTTGCGATTCTTCTTTTTAAGGCCTGTTCTGTTAAGCCTAAGTTTGAATCACGACGCAAATAAACAACACCGCCAGTCATGCCAGCGCAAATCCATGGACCAGGGTCACCTAAAACAAGCGCTCGCCCGTTTGTCATATATTCAAAAGCAAAACCTTTAATATTGGAGTATGCACCTATATTTCCTTGCTCTTTTTCACGGAGTGGTTTTGTTATTCTACCTCCAATTATCATGTCTGCCCCAGAAAGGCGAATGCCAGCGCGAGCATCAGCGTTCCCTTGTACGTATAGTGCCCCTTTTTGTGCACCATATCCAAATCCTTTTCCGACAGAACCGTTATAATATACTCCGTCTTTTCCTTTTGATTTCGTTATATAAATCCCACCACCAAAGGAAGTTTTACCAATGCCATCTTGTGCGCCGCCATTTACGTGTATAAATAAATTTTCACTATTGTAAGCACCTAACCCATTTCCGGGAATAGAACCATTCGTATACTTTAATGTAAGTGGTTCAAGTTGAGTAGCTTCATATAGTTTACTGCGAACGCGATAACATGATTCTAGACCACCCATAACGCGTTGCTCTACACCAACGCCTACCAATTCTTTTGAGTCAGCGGAATGAACTGTCTTAAATTGTTTTTCCGATACGCCTTCTGTTGTTGTAACAGATGGATGTTCTATTATTTGTAGTAAATTACGTAAGTTTAATAAATTTTCGCCTCGAACTTGCTCTAATAAATCAGAACGCCCAACAATTGCTTGTAAATTTGTATAACCAAGCTGTCCTGTTAATCGTTTTAGTTCTACACCGAAAGAGGTGAATAAATTTAGCAGGCCAGCAACTGCGCTTTCTAATTCGCGTGGGACGAAGCGGCGTAACCCGTGTTCTTTTGCTTGTGCTTCAGACTCGATTTGTGTCGCAATTCCAACATGGCAAGTATCTAGATGGCACCCACGGCAAGTAGTACAGCCGATTGCAATCATTGATAGTGTGCCAAATCCAATACGGTTTGCTCCGAGGAGCATGATTTTCAAGGCATCATTTACACTTCGAATACCACCATCTGCCCAAATCTCTACTTTATGTCTCATGCTTGCTTCTAATAAAGCGTTGTGAGCGGCTTTAACACCAATTTCTACAGGGAGACCTACATGCTGCAATGCGTGAATACGTGCAGCGCCTGTTCCGCCATCGAATCCGCTAATGTTAATAAAATCAGCGCCAGCTTTGGCGATACCGACAGCAATTGTTCCGATATTAGGAACAACAGGGACTTTCACGGCTACTTTGGCAAGTTGATTAGCTGTTTTAATTTCTGTAATCATTTGAGCTAAATCTTCAATTGAATAAATATCATGGTTATTAGAAGGCGAAATTAAATCTGAGCCGATTGTCGCATTACGTGCTTCAGCGATTTTGGCTGTCACTTTTGAACCAGGTAAATGCCCACCTTCCCCAGGCTTTGCGCCTTGACCGATTTTGATTTCAATTAAGTTTGATGAGTTTAGTAGTTCGGCATTTACTCCAAATCGCCCAGATGCTACTTGTTGTCCACGTGTATGTGGATATTTTCCAATCATATCTTTAATTTCGCCGCCTTCACCGTTCAAGCTAATCATATTTAGCTGATCGGCTGCTTCTGCATATGCGCGAAAGGCAATTTCGTTTTGAGAACCAAATGACATAGAACTAATAATAAATGGTAAATTATGATTTTTGATGCCGATAGATACTTCTTCAGTTGGAACGACATGTTTTGTTTGTTTCGTTTGAACAAGGTGTCTGATTGCGATTGGATTATTCTCTTCTAGTTCACTTAACTTGTCACGGTAATCATCATAAGAATTTCCTTTTGCAACATCGCCGATTGCTTTCCAAATTCGCGGGAATATATGAAATGATTTTCGCATTCTAATTTTAGGATTGTTATAATCCTCTGCTCGTATTTTTGCATCTTCAACAAGTGATTCAAGTGAAAAGGCTAAATCATTTGAACCGAAGAAATTTGTAATCTGTAATATATTTGCGATTTCTTCATGTAATCCAATAGATGAATAGAGACGTCCGTAACCACGTAACTCATGAATTCCAATTGTTGAAATGACTTTTTCTAATCCTTTATTAAGTGCAGTATATAGATTCGTAATTGGTGTTTTTGTTCCATCATTTACAGTCGCGAATAATAAATATGGATTAATACCATCTGCTCCTAATCCATATAGCGTGACAATGTCATGTAAGGAGCGAAGAGCACCAGAACGTATAACGAGAGAACAATTGCGGCGTAATTTATTTTCACTTAATGCTTGATGTACTTTAGCGGTAACTAAATGTGGATCAATCCACAATCGTTCATTTAGATGGGCTTTTGCGTCATCTAATACTAGTAGGGAAGCGCCATTGTTAACAGCAGCTATCGCTTCAGAACTAATGCGGCTTAATGCGCATTGCAGAGTTTCTGACGAGCTGAATGTAGCAGAGATTGTGGCGATAGAGTTATGAGTCTTAAATAGCTCTATGAGTTGTTCGTACGTAATTGTGTGTAATTCCTCTGCAATAGGTTGTGCCACGCTGCCTTCTAAAATAATTGGTGAAAGCATTTCAACTACAAATGGCCGTTTTGCGCCGCTTAATAAACTTGGACGCTCTCCAAGTACAGTACGTGTAGAGAAGTGTTCAATTTCACGGTCACGGTCAATTGCAGGGTTTGTAACAACAGCTACACTTTCTTTAATAAAGTCAGCGATATTTCGTCTATCAGTATCGAGTGCGGCAAGTGGTGAGTCATGCCCAAGTGAGCGTATTGGCTCAACGCCTTTTGTTGCCATCTGTTCAAGAAGTTGAATATGTTCTCGGTCCCATCCGAAAGCGACGTATTCTTTCGTTTCAACTTGAACAGAATCACATAGCCCTTGGATTTTTTTCGTTTCAGGGATAGATAAATTTAAATGGTAATTGGTAGTATCAATTCGCTTTTTAAAACGGTTATATACTTGGATTTGATATTTGTCATATTCATAAAGAACAAGTTCATCTTGTTCATTCCATTTTAATCCGACTTTTTCTCCAGGAGCGAGTGGTTTTGGTTCTGCTACATATTTAGTTGGTGATACAACTCCAGGTTCAGAAGAGAAAATATAAGAGCTCTCTGTCTCTACTTTCCATACTGGGCGTAATCCAAGGGAATCAACGCTGAAAACAGCTTCATCTTTAAAACGGGAAATGATGCCAGCTGGTCCTTGTGCAAAATGTCCCCATGCTTCACGTATATACGTATATAAATCTTGTAAAGGTGTTTCATAAAGTTTAATTTCATTAATAATTGGTGGGAATAGAATTTCCATTGCTTCAAATAAGCTGTAGCCGTATTGAACAAGTAGGGTTTCTAAGGTGCGGTTTAAATCTTGAGAGTCACTGCCTCCTGCAGTAAGTGGTACATCAATCATTTCAGCTTGATCGCGTAATTTCGCAATTGTGTTAATTTCACCATTATGTCCGAGAATGCTAAATGGTTGTACACGAAAAAAATTAGATAATGTATTAGTAGAGTAGCGGTTATGTCCTAATGTCATAGTTGAAGCGATAAGCGGATGTTGTAAATCATTATAGTAGGCAACAAGCGTATCACCAGCACCTAGAACTTTATATACAACATGATCATGACTTAATGAAGCAACATGAATTGCTTCGTTTTCCTCTATTTTTATTGTGACAGAAAATAATGTTTGCTCAATATTTATAATTTCGTTTTCTGCGATAAGGGCAACTTGCCAAAATAAAGGTTCTTCTTGTTTACCAAGTGGACCGAGCGCATCTGAGTTTGTTGCATCGTCACTTTCGAAAATAATAGTAAAGTTTTTGTTGTTTAATTGCGTACGAATATAATCTTTTAAGGCAGTAATGTTTTCTTTTTTATTTAGAAAAAAATGTCCAACGATAAAGTGGGGATGATCCACAATCGTTGGATTATATCCGCTACTTTTTAGTTTTTCATTCCAAAGTGTTTTTGGTATATCAATGTGAATGCCGATGCCATCGCCCTCGCCATTAATGAAACCAGCTCTATGATTCATTTTGACGAGTGATTGTATGCAAAGGTCAATGTTTTCTTTTGTAGCAATTTTTCGTTTCTCCATAACGGAAACGATTCCACACGCATCATGTTCTGCATTTCTATAATCTCGAAATAAAGACGGTGTCCATGTATTTTTTTTATTGAGCATCCGTCAATCCCCCCTCTTGTAAAAGTTAGAATAATCTTACTATTTAAGGCGCAAATCACCTTGTACACAGAGATAGTAATGCTGTAAAAGAATATAAAACAGATAATTATGAATAATTATACTATTAATACGTAATTTATGAAATAGAAAAAAGGAAAAAAGAAAGGTGAGCTTTCTTTTTTCCTTTTAATGACGGGATTATTTATTGTCTGCTAGGGCAGCAAATGCTCTGCCGACAGCTTCGATTGTATATTCAATATCTTCTTTTGTATGTTCTGTAGTTAAGAACCATGCCTCGTATTTAGAAGGTGCTAAGTTAACTCCTTCTTGAAGCATAAGCTTGAAGAATTTACCGAACATTTCACCGTCTGTATCTTGTGCGGCATCGTAATCTTCAATTGTATTAGTTGTGAAGTATACAGTTAAAGCCCCTTTTAGACGATTTAATGTAATGTCGATATTATGTTTCGCTGCTTGCTCTAAAATTCCTTTTTCAAGCATTGCACCAAGTTCATCTAATTTCTCATAAAGCCCTTCTTGTTGAAGTACTTCTAGACAAGCGATACCTGATGCCATAGAAGCAGGGTTTCCTGCCATTGTACCAGCTTGGTATGCAGGTCCAAGCGGAGCAACTTGTTCCATAATTTCTTTCTTACCACCGTAAGCACCGATTGGTAAGCCACCGCCAATAACTTTACCAAGCGCTGTTAAGTCAGGTGTAACACCAAGTAAGTCTTGAGCACCGCCGTACATAAAGCGGAAAGCAGTAATAACTTCATCATAAATTACTAGTGCGCCAGCTTCGTGAACAAGTTCATTCACTTTTTCAAGGAATCCAGGTTTAGGCTCTACAATACCGAAGTTTCCAACGATCGGTTCTACAAGGATAGCTGCTACTTCATGACCCCATTTATCTAAAGCTTCTTTTAAAGTTTCTACATTGTTAAATGGAACGGTAATAACTTCTTGTGCGATACTTTGTGGTACGCCAGCTGAGTCAGGAGTTCCTAAAGTAGAAGGGCCAGATCCAGCTGCCACAAGTACTAAATCAGAATGACCGTGGTAACAACCAGCAAATTTCATGATTTTTGTGCGACCTGTATAAGCACGAGCAACACGAATCGTTGTCATCACTGCTTCTGTACCAGAGTTTACGAAACGGACTTTATCTAATGCAGGCATTGCTTCTTTTAACATTTTTGCGAATTTTACCTCTAGCGCTGTTGGTGTTCCATAAAGTACCCCATTTTCAGCAGCTGTTGTAATTGCTTTTGTTATATGCGGATGAGCATGTCCAGTAATAATAGGACCGTATGCTGCTAAATAATCGATATATTTATTTCCGTCTACATCCCAGAAATAAGCGCCTTTCCCACGTTCCATAGCAACAGGAGCGCCGCCGCCAACTGCTTTAAAAGAACGAGAAGGACTGTTAACACCGCCAACGATATGCTCTAAAGCTTCTTTATGTAATGCTTCTGACTTTGTGAAATTCACTACAATTCATCTCCTTACAAAAATCTATGTATTATTCTAACATGTTTTTCGAAAAGACGTATTGTTTGTGATAGCGAAGGCAGTTGGGTAAACTATTCGTTGTGACATTTAGGAGGGGGGGCCGATTATGAAATCGGTAATTGAGGTACAAGGGTTACGTAAAGAGTTTACAGCCTATTCAAGTCGTCCGGGCTTAAAGGGTGCATTTCGCGATTTATTAAATCGTAATTGTAAAATAGTACCAGCAGTAAATGATGTATCTTTTACTGTAAAGCAAGGTGAAATGGTTGGTTATATCGGTGAGAACGGTGCTGGTAAATCAACAACAATTAAAATGCTTACGGGGATTTTAACTCCGACATCAGGGCAAATCACAGTAAATGGAATGAACCCACATAAACAAAGAGAAGAATTTGTAAGAACAATTGGTGTTGTTTTTGGACAGCGTTCGCAACTTTGGTGGGATATTGCAGTACAAGAATCGTTTCGTTTATTAAAGAAAGTGTATGGTGTATCAGACGCTCAGTATAAGGAGCATATGGAGCACGTAATTGAAACGTTAGATATAGGGCCCTTATTAGATAAACCAGTTCGAAAATTATCTCTTGGTCAAAGGATGCGTTGTGAATTAGCGGCAGCCTTAATTCATAATCCACCGTTATTATTTTTAGATGAGCCAACAATTGGGTTAGATGTACTTGTGAAATTGAAAATACGTGAATTTTTAAAAGAAATGAATGAACGTTATAAAACAACAATTTTATTAACAACACACGATATTACTGATATTGAAGCTTTATGTGAGCGCGTTATCATGCTGGATGAAGGAAATATTATGTATGACGGTTCTTTAAATAATCTTCGTACGCAGTGGGGAGCGGAGAAGGAAATTCACTTTCAGTTTGTTGCACCAGTTTCCTATCAGGCTTTATCAATGGTTATGCCAGATAATCATGTCGTTTGGTCGAAAGCAAAAGAGGAAAATGCATGGGTTGCAAAAATTCCGAATGAAGAAGTTATTATTTCAATGCTTATTTCTAAAGTAGTACAAGCCTTTCAAATTAAAGATTTAAAAATTAACGAAGTGTCTACAGAGGAAATTATTCGTAACATTTATGAAGAGGGTATTACGCATGGGTAAGTATATTGAAATGATTCGAATTCGCTTTTTAATGATGCTTGCGTATCGTACAAATTACTATAGCGGGATTTTAATTTATACGATTAATATCGGTGCTTACTATTTTTTATGGCAAGCAATTTATAGTGGAAAAGAGAATATTGAAAGTTTATCTATTTCGCAAATGACCACGTATATCGCAATCGCGTGGATGGCACGTGCCTTCTATTTTAATAATATAGATAGGGAAATTGCGATGGAGATCCAAGAAGGACGTGTGGCTGTAGAATTAATTCGTCCGTATAACTATTTGGGAATGAAAGTTATGCAAGGTCTTGGCGAGGGAATATTCCGTTTTGCCTTCTTTTCCATTCCAGGCATGGTTATCGTTACGTTATTATTTTCGTTGCAAATTACAACAAATTTTCAAACTTGGTTATATTTCTTCTTATCTTTAATATTTAGTTTTATTATTAATACACAAATTAATTTAATGACGGGAATGCTTACGTTTTTCCTATTTAATAATAGTGGGATTATGTATGCAAAACGCGTTGTTATTGATTTATTTTCAGGTCTATTATTACCAATTAGTTTTTATCCGCTATGGGCCCAAAAAGCAATGATGTTTTTACCGTTTCAGGCTATTAGTTATATTCCAAGTATGATTTTTTCTGAAGGTATACAGGGGAGTAAGTTGTATGAGGCTTTAGTATTTCAAGTGATTTGGGCGATTGTACTTATTATTCCAATTGTACTCATGTGGAGAACGGCGAGAAAACGTCTAATTGTACAAGGGGGATGATGAGATGCTATATATAAACTTATTTTTACAATATGCAAGTCAATATATAAAAACAAAATTGGAGTATCGAGGCGATTTTATCGTTGGTTTACTTTCTGATTTATCGCTTCAAGCAGTTAATTTAATATTTATTCTCGTTGTATTTGGGCATACACAAGCATTGAAGGGATGGAGTCGAGAAGAAGTAATCTTTATTTATGGTTTCTTTTTAGTACCATTTGCCATCTTTTCAGCTTTCTTTAATATATGGGATTTTAATGATCGATACATTATTAAAGGGGAGATGGATCGTGTATTAACGCGGCCGATCCATAGCCTATTTCAAATTATATTAGAAAGAATGGAACTTGAATCTTTAATTGGAGCTATTACAGGGATTGTTGTAATGGGATATGCAGCTGTGGAGTTACAATTATCTTTTTACTGGTATGATTTCTTCTTATTTATATTGATGGTAGGAGGAGGAGCACTTGTATATGGAGGGATATTTGTTACGCTGGCGAGCCTTGGTTTTTGGTCGGATGCGAAAAGTTCAATTATGCCTCTTATGTATAACATAGGTAATTACGGGCGCTATCCTGTTAATATTTATAATCGTGTAATTCGTTTCATTTTAACGTTTGTTTTACCGTTTGCGTTTGTTGGAGTATATCCAGCGGCATACTTTTTAAGAAAAACAGAATGGAATAGTTATGCATTTGCGACGCCAATTGTTGGTGTTATCTGTTTTACGATTGCAATCACCCTCTGGAACCAAGGGGTAAAAAGGTATCGTGGCGCGGGTAATTAATTATAGAAGCTTGTTCGTTGCTAAGGGATAAATCAGTTCTCCACCTCATACATATAAAATGAGGTGGAGGACATGTTATGGGGATTTATTCTATTAATTGCAGCAATCGCTATTTTGAAAAGTGTCCAATTATTATGGAGTTCCTATTCGGATTCAACGCGTTTTTTTTCGCTCTATAATTTGGCCACATTATTTTTAATCTATACAACAGTACTAATCGCATTTGGATTAAGTTACGTTGTATTAGAGGAAATGGGTTTTGCAGTTTTGAAAGAGGACGGAGAAAGTTTGAACGCTCATTCTTTTCAACTCGTCGAAGTTTGTTTATATTTTAGCGCAGTTACTTTATTGTCTGTTGGATATGGTGACATATCTCCGATTGGAATTGGGCGATGGATTGCAATCGCAGAAGCGCTAATTGGATATACACTCCCTTTTGCTTTTGTGATGAGGTCTGTAATAGACAATGAAAAATAAGGAAGCATTTGTTATAGTAAAGGAAAAGAGTAGGAGTGATAACTATGATTACAGTAGGAGAAATGGCACCAGAATTCACATTAGAGGGAAGTAACGGAGAAGAAGTTCGCCTAGCTGATTTCCGCGGTAAAAATGTAGTTCTCTATTTTTATCCGAAAGATATGACGCCAGGATGTACAACTGAAGCATGTGATTTTCGTGATGCGTATGGAGTATTTCAAGAGAAGGATACGGTTATTCTTGGAGTAAGTCCTGATTCAGCGAATAGACATTTGAAATTCATTGAGAAACATGAATTGCCATTTACACTTTTAGTAGATGAAGATCATAAAGTAGCAGAGTTATACGATGTTTGGAAGTTAAAAAAGAACTTTGGGAAAGAGTATATGGGAATCGAGCGTTCTACATTCCTTATTAATAAAGACGGTGAACTTGTAAAAGAGTGGCGTAAAGTGAAAGTGAAAGGACATATTGAGGATGTTCTTTCTTATATAAAATAAATCTACATTGGAGATAAAATATGCAGAAACAAGGCAAGTGTCTATACATATTTTACTGCCTTACATAAAGTGGAAGTGTAGGGCATACCTCCTCAGATGATAGTATTCCAAGTGCGATTATGTCGCACTTTTTTCTATGGAATATATGAAGAAAAAAGGGAAAGATACATAAAAACAAGTCCTGAATATAAAAATAAACTACATACTTATAGTAGAAATATTGACGATTTATAAGAAAAGGAGTACACTCTTTATAAGAATTATAAAATAATAATCCGTATAGAATCGGGGTGCATGACGGTGGTCAAAGAAGAATTAAAAGAAGCGCTAGAAATGCTGAAAAATACGGGTGTACGCATTACTCCACAGCGTCATGCTATTTTAGAGTACCTTGTGGAATCAATGACGCACCCAACAGCGGATGATATTTATAAAGCATTAGAAGGTAAGTTTCCAAATATGAGTGTTGCAACTGTCTATAATAACTTACGTGTGTTTAAAGAGGTTGGACTTGTAAAGGAATTAACTTATGGAGACGCTTCAAGTAGATTTGATTATGTTACAAGTCAACATTATCATGTGATTTGCGAAAAATGTGGTAAGATTGTTGATTTTCCTTATGGAGGCTTGGAAAAGCTGGAAGAGGAAGCTGCGAAAACGACAGGCTTCGTTATCAATAGTCATCGCTTAGAAATTTATGGCGTTTGTCCAGAGTGTCATAAGGCGTAATATATAAGAAAGAAAGAGGC
>NZ_QOSA01000080.1:0-891 GCF_008368795.1 Bacillus sp. BF2-3 | reverse complement strand
GAGCAGAGAGTATCTTAACTTATTGTGTTTTAAATTTTGCTGACCAAGGCAATACTGAGCCATAGTGAATGTAAAGTTGGAGGGCGAGCGTATATGTTTGATGAAGATGGGATTGTTTTAATTATGGAACCAGCTGATGAAAGAAACTTGAGGAGATTTATTTTTTCAGTGCCAAAGTCAGTGTATGAAAAGAAGGGGCTTACATTACACTATGGAACAGCTATAGGACAAGGCTATATGGATATAATTGAAGATATTATAAGCGTACATATAGAAATAGATGTTGTAACGATAATAGGGCATGTAAGAGGATAAATAGCTATTTGAAAAAGGTTATAAACAATTTAGCTAGAAGTTATGTATAGAGAAAATTACAGACAATGATAAAGACGAAGGGAGTCTAAAATGAAAATAAAATCAATTTTATTAGTATTTATAGTTTCAATTGGTTTAATGGGATGTTCAATAGTGGAAGAAGGAAAGAACTCCATAGATTATGCTCAAAAGGCGACAGACTATGTAAATGAAATAAGTGCATTTGCAAATGATGCACCAGCATTAGCAGAAAAGGCCGTTAATGATAGCGAGGCTCGAAAAGAATTAGAAACGAAGCTTAGTGAAATTAAACAAGATATACCCGCATTCAATGAATTAACGCCACCTGATGTAGCGAAGGATATTCATCAACAAATCGTCGGATATAACGAAAAGTTAAATACGTTAATTGATACGGCGATGACAAAGATAGAAGAAGGAAAAGTGGATGTAGAGCAATTTAAAAACTCTGAGCTTATGCAGACGGTAGATCAAGTTCGAGATTTGAAAGATAAAGTGCAAAATTTAGGTCAATAGTAAAAAGCTCCGTTTGTGATAAACGGAGCTTTTTACTAT
>NZ_QOSA01000008.1:0-14661 GCF_008368795.1 Bacillus sp. BF2-3 | reverse complement strand
CATTTGACTTGTGTTTTTTTATTTCCCATGAAATAGATTTGGTTCCATTAATAAAAAATTTGAAATATAGTAAGGGATTTTTTGAGCAGAAATACTTAGAAATTGATAAATAAATGGATAATCTTCAGAACCATAACTTCCAAGTAAGTCATACCACCAATCTGTTTCATATCTAGAAATCATGCTTAAATTATAGAGCAATAAATAATGAATGAGGAGTTCAGGTAATATTGGCTTAGGATTTCTAGGGTCAGTCGTAAGTGGCAAATAATAAGTATTAGTAAGATGTTCATAGTATAAAGGAGTACTGTACATAGGATTCCATGATTGAATAGGCGCTGTAAAAAGTAAATTCGATTCATTAGTCTTCTCAGGTACGTGTTGTATTGATAAATGCTTACAAGATGTTTCAATGTAACGAGAAAATCTCTCTTTAGTCATATGTAATCGATCTAGTAGGTTGACTGAAAAGGAGAGCTCATTTTTAATTGTTGAATCAATTTTATATAAAGTTGATCCTTTTTGACTATAACGAAATAAATTTTGTAATTCTGGAATATTTCCCATTAGTTCTAACATGTTAAATTTTTCTGCTTCTAAGTGTTTCATGTGAAACAGTTGTTCTGCAACATGAGTAAACAATCCGTTTTTTTGTACCTTCACCTCATCTTCTAAAAATTGATACCCTTGTTTTTTTCGTTTGCGAGTTGTAACGCCATGAGCTAAAACAGTAGTGGATTCAGGATAGTTAGGGTCAATAGTTAGTAGGCATGCTTTAAACAGTTGACTAATTCCATAAAATAACAACATTGGTTGAATGGAAAATGGAGCTGTCTTATATAATTCATAATAATTTTTCCCGTGTTCTAAGTAATAAATAAAGGGATAACAATTTTCAAAACTTTTTTTTTCTGCATCCTGAATAGAGGATTTTTCATAACAACGGGCAAGATAACGTTGTACGTTTTGAGATGAAAAAAAGAAACTTAACTGCTGCCAAGTACAAGATGTTTGATGCATATATTACGCTCCTTTTATTGTCTAAAAATTCTAACATATATATACGTCCTTGACAGTATTTTAACCAATTGATAAGCTACTAATAATAATTTCTGGTATCATAGGGGGAACAATTATGTGGGAATCTAAATTTGTTAAAGAAGGTTTGACTTTTGATGATGTATTACTTGTACCAGCTAGGTCAGATATATTACCAAGAGAAGTAAGTGTTAAAACAGTTTTATCTGAAAGCTTACAGCTAAACATCCCGTTAATTAGTGCAGGAATGGATACAGTAACAGAAGCTGACATGGCTATTGCAATGGCTCGCCAAGGTGGTTTAGGAATTATTCATAAGAATATGTCTATTGAGCAACAAGCAGAGCAAGTTGATAAAGTAAAGCGCTCTGAAAGCGGCGTTATTTCAGATCCTTTCTTCTTAACTCCAGAACATCAAGTATATGATGCAGAACATCTTATGGGAAAATATCGTATCTCAGGTGTACCGGTTGTAAATAATTTAGATGAGCGAAAATTAGTTGGTATTATTACAAACCGTGATATGCGCTTCATCCAAGACTACTCAATCAAAATTTCTGACGTAATGACAAAAGAACAATTAATTACAGCTCCAGTTGGTACTACACTGGAAGAAGCTGAAAAGATCCTACAAAAGTATAAAATTGAAAAACTCCCTCTTGTTGATAATAACGGTGTATTACAAGGGCTTATTACAATAAAAGATATTGAAAAAGTAATTGAATTCCCAAACTCTGCTAAGGATAAGCAAGGACGCTTATTAGTTGGAGCAGCAGTTGGTGTAACAGCGGATGCTATGCTTCGCATCGATGCATTAGTAAAAGCTAGTGTAGATGCAATTGTACTTGATACAGCACATGGACATTCTAAAGGTGTCATTGATAAGGTAAAAGAAGTTCGTGCTAAATACCCATCACTAAATATTATCGCTGGAAATGTTGCTACTGCTGAAGCAACGAAAGCATTAATTGAAGCTGGTGCAAACGTAGTTAAAGTTGGTATTGGACCAGGTTCTATTTGTACAACACGCGTTGTAGCCGGTGTTGGTGTACCACAATTAACTGCAGTTTATGATTGTGCAACAGAAGCTCGTAAACACGGTATTCCAGTTATTGCTGATGGTGGTATTAAGTACTCTGGTGATATGGTGAAAGCTTTAGCGGCAGGAGCACATGTTGTTATGCTAGGTAGCATGTTTGCAGGTGTTGCAGAAAGCCCTGGAGAAACTGAAATTTACCAAGGTCGTCAATTTAAAGTGTATCGTGGTATGGGTTCTGTCGGTGCGATGGAAAAAGGAAGTAAAGATCGTTACTTCCAAGAAGGTAATAAAAAGCTTGTCCCAGAAGGTATTGAAGGACGAGTGCCATATAAAGGACCTTTAGCAGATACAGTTCACCAATTAGTTGGTGGCTTACGTGCAGGTATGGGATATTGCGGGGCACAGGATTTAGAATTCTTACGCGAAAATGCACAATTCATTCGTATGTCAGGTGCTGGCTTACGTGAAAGTCATCCTCATCACGTACAAATTACAAAAGAGGCTCCAAACTACTCATTATAATGTCTTATATACAAATAGACAGAGATTTGATATCTCTGTCTATTTTTTTTTGATTATGTTAGAATAACGGTTATGTGAGTACATAGATATTGGGGGTAGCAAAAGTGAAAGGTATGTTTTGCAAAAGATTCATTGCTTTGGTAACAGTGCTTACACTAGCTTGTAGCATTTTTATGCCATATAGCAATGCATCAGCTGAAACAGGAGCCGCTTTAAACATTGAAGCAGGTGCGGCAATTTTAGTAGAAGCGAATTCTGGGAAAATTTTATATCAAAAGAATGCAGATGAATTATTATCCATTGCTAGTATGACAAAGATGATGAGTGAATATTTAGTTCACGAAGCAGTGGATAAAGGAAAACTTAAGTGGGACCAGAAAATTAAGGTTTCTGAATATGCATATAAGGTTTCACAAGATGCTTCATTATCAAATGTTGCATTAGAAAATGGTGGCTCTTATACAGTAAAAGAGTTATACGAAGCAATGGCAATCTTTTCTGCAAATGGTGCAACAATTGCATTAGCAGAAGCAATTGCAGGTAAAGAAGTAGACTTCGTAAAAATGATGAATGACAAATCGAAAGAACTAGGGTTAAAAAATTATAAATTTGTCAATTCTACAGGTTTAACGAATAAAGATTTAAAGGGAATGCATCCTGAAGGAACAACAGCGGATGAAGAAAATAAAATGTCTGCAAAGGATGTTGCAACTTTAGCACAACATTTAATTAAAGATTATCCAAAAGTGTTAGATACAGCAAAAATCCCTAAAAAAGAATTCCGTCCAGAAAAAGAGAAGTTTGGAATGTCGAACTGGAACTGGATGTTAAAGGGCTTAGTTAAAGAATATGATGGCGTAGATGGCCTAAAAACAGGCTCAACTCCAGAAGCAGGAGATTGCTTCACTGGTACGGTTGAAAGAAACGGAATGCGTTTTATTTCTGTAGTTATTAAAACAAGTTCTCATACAGCACGTTTTGATGAAACAAAGAAGCTATATGATTATGGATTTGCTAACTTTGAAGTGAAACAAATGTATAAAAAAGGTTCTTCAGTAAAAGGACAAGAAACAGTACGAGTAGAAAATGCGAAAGATAAAGATGTAGCAGTTCAAACGAAACAAGCTATTTCACTTCCAGTGCCAAAAGGAAGTAAAGATGTTTATAAAACAGAATTAAAAGAATCAAGTAAGGGACAAGAAGCACCTATTAAAAAGGGAGCTGCGCTTGGTCAAATGGTAATTACGCCAAAAGATACAAACGACCCTGGATTTTTAACTGGTAAGTCACTGCAAGTGGATCTTGTAACGACATCTGAAGTAGAAGAAGCAAACTGGTTTACTCGTGCTATGCGTGGAATTGGTTCATTCTTTAGTGGTATGTGGAATAGTGCTGTTGATACAGTAAAAGGTTGGTTTTAAAAGCTCCTCACGATAGGAGCTTTTTTTTATTCCTATTTTTCATACCGACTTTATGAAAAAGTAGTAGACAAGCATCTGATAGTTAGTGGTAGAATGTAAGAGTATTCTTAATTTTCGCCTTTAACGGGGGAAAGCAATTCACCTAGGGGGGTTTTTGTACATGACAAATGTAACAGGGACAGAACGTGTAAAACGTGGAATGGCAGAAATGCAAAAAGGCGGCGTTATTATGGACGTAGTTAACGCTGAACAAGCAAAAATTGCAGAAGAGGCAGGTGCAGTTGCCGTTATGGCATTAGAGCGTGTACCAGCAGATATTCGTGCAGCAGGTGGCGTTTCTCGTATGGCAGACCCAACAATTGTTGAAGAAGTTATGGGTGCGGTGTCAATTCCGGTTATGGCAAAATGCCGTATCGGTCACCTTGTAGAAGCACGTGTATTAGAATCATTAGGGGTAGACTATATCGATGAGAGTGAAGTATTAACTCCTGCTGATGAAGTATACCATTTAAATAAACGTGATTACACAGTTCCATTTGTATGTGGTTGCCGTGATATCGGAGAAGCTGCACGTCGTATTGCAGAAGGTGCATCTATGCTTCGTACAAAAGGTGAACCAGGAACAGGAAACATTGTAGAGGCAGTGCGTCATATGCGCCAAGTCAATGCAGAAATCCGTCAAGTTGCGAGTCTACGTGAAGATGAGTTAATGACATATGCAAAAAATACTGGCGCTCCTTACGAAGTATTACTTGAAATTAAACGTCTTGGTCGCTTACCAGTTGTAAACTTTGCGGCAGGTGGTGTAGCAACACCAGCAGATGCAGCATTAATGATGCAACTTGGTGCTGATGGGGTATTTGTTGGATCTGGTATCTTCAAATCAGAAAACCCAGAGAAATTTGCACGTGCAATCGTTGAAGCAACGACTCATTATGAAGATTACGAACTAATTGCAAGCCTTTCTAAAGGATTAGGTAATGCAATGAAGGGTGTCGAAATTTCAACGTTATTACCAGAACAACGCATGCAAGAGCGTGGATGGTAATTAAAGGAGAACTTTAAAATGGTGAAAATCGGTGTACTAGGTCTTCAAGGTGCAGTTCGTGAGCATGTAAAATCAGTTGAAGCAAGTGGTGCAGAAGCTGTTGTTGTAAAGCGTATAGAGCAACTTGAAGAGATTGATGGTCTTATTTTACCGGGCGGTGAAAGTACAACAATGCGCCGTCTTATTGATAAGTATGCTTTCATGGAACCACTTCGTACATTTGCAAAGTCTGGTAAACCAATGTTTGGTACATGTGCAGGGATGATTCTTCTTGCGAAAACACTTATTGGCTATGAAGAAGCACATATTGGTGCTATGGATATTACAGTTGAGCGCAATGCGTTCGGACGCCAAAAGGATAGTTTTGAGGCTGCGCTTTCAATTGAAGGCGTGGGTGAAGACTTCGTTGGTGTATTTATCCGTGCGCCGTATGTTGTAGAAGTAGCTGATAATGTTGAAGTGCTTTCTAAGCATGGTGACCGAATGGTAGCGGTAAGACAAGATCAGTTTTTAGCTGCTTCATTCCATCCGGAATTAACAGATGATCATCGTGTGACAGCATACTTTGTTGAAATGGTAAAAGAAGCGAAAATGAAAAAAGTTGTATAAGTAACTTGCAACTTGTATAAGATTATAGTAAATTGATGGTAACAATTTTATAAAATAAGCGTGTTGATAGGAAATAGTAACAAATGTCGTTTCTTATAGAGAGTCGATGGTTGGTGGAAATCGATAGAAACAGTTTGTGAATCCATCCTGGAATGGAGTGTGGAATATCTTTTGGATTAGTAAGCATTCCCGGTGAAGAGCCGTTATTTCTACTTGAGAGGAAAGCGGTAATGCTTTCAACTAGGGTGGCAACGCGGGTTAACTCCCGTCCCTTTATATAGGGACGGGAGTTTTTTGTGTTTTATAAAATAAAAGGAGGAGTATATAATGCTTGATATTAAATTTTTACGTACAAACTTTGAAGAAGTAAAAGCGAAATTACAGCATAGAGGCGAAGATTTAACTGATTTCGGACGTTTTGAAGAACTTGATACGAGAAGAAGAGAACTACTTGTTCAGACAGAAGAATTAAAAAGTAAACGTAACGAAGTATCTCAACAAATTTCTGTATTAAAGCGCGAAAAGAAAGATGCAGAAGCTCTAATTTTAGAAATGCGTGAAGTTGGAGAAAAAGTAAAGGATCTTGATAACGAACTTCGTACAGTTGAAGAAGACTTAGAAAGATTAATGTTATCTATTCCAAATATCCCTCATGAATCTGCTCCAGTTGGTGAAACAGAGGATGATAATGTAGTAGCACGTACTTGGGGAGAAGTGAAAGAATTTACTTATGAGCCAAAACCACATTGGGATCTTGCTACTGATTTAGGAATTTTAGATTTTGAACGCGCTGGGAAAGTAACAGGAAGCCGCTTCGTATTTTACAAAGGTGCTGGTGCAAGATTAGAGCGTGCTTTAATTAGCTTTATGCTTGATCTTCATACTGATGAGCATGGATATGAAGAAGTATTACCTCCATATATGGTAAACCGTGCAAGTATGACAGGAACAGGACAACTTCCAAAGTTTGAAGAAGATGCATTCCGTATTGAAAGTGAAGATTACTTCTTAATTCCAACAGCTGAAGTACCTGTAACGAATATGCATCGTGATGAGATTTTAAATAAAGAGCAATTGCCTATAAGATATGCTGCATTTAGCTCTTGCTTCCGTTCTGAAGCAGGTTCAGCTGGGCGTGATACACGTGGTTTAATTCGCCAGCATCAGTTCAATAAAGTAGAGCTTGTGAAGTTCGTAAAACCAGAAGATTCTTATGAAGAGTTAGAAAAGTTAACAAATGATGCAGAACGCGTGTTACAATTATTAGAGTTGCCATATCGCGTTATGAGCATGTGCACAGGCGATTTAGGATTTACAGCAGCGAAGAAATACGATATTGAAGTATGGATTCCAAGCTATGGCACATATCGTGAAATTTCTTCTTGTAGTAATTTTGAAGCTTTCCAAGCGAGACGTGCAAATATCCGTTTCCGCCGTGAACCAAATGGAAAACCAGAACATGTTCATACATTAAATGGATCTGGTCTTGCAATTGGACGTACGGTTGCAGCTATTTTAGAGAACTACCAACAAGAAGATGGTACAATTATAATTCCAGAAGTTCTTCGCCCTTATATGGGAGGAAAAACAGTTATTAAGTAAATTTAAACATTCATCGGTATGAGTGATTGGTAATTATGAGCGTTGTCAGTACTGTAATGTAGGAAGGGGAAAGTGAAATTTTCCTTTCCTCATAATTTATTTTAGTAGGGTTGACTAACTGTTTTTCTTTTGATATTATATTTGATGTCAATATGGAGGTATACCCAAGTCTGGCTGAAGGGATCGGTCTTGAAAACCGACAGGCGGCGAGAGTCGCGCGGGGGTTCGAATCCCTCTACCTCCTCCAGATATAATTGACAACAGCGCATATAAGTGGAGATTGGAGAACTCGTTACCAACACGTAACGAGTTTTTATTTTAAAACCAATCATAAAGTATGGTGTAAGGTAATTTTGTCCTTATTACACACTCATATTCCGATGATTATCTTCATAGATATGAAAGGAGTCAACATGGATCTTATTATACAAACGTTTCCTTTAGATGGAAAAACTTTATATTATGTACAATGTCCTGTCTGTAAGAACAATAGAATTTTAAACAGTGGTGCAAACGTATCACGCATTATTAGTGATGATACATTCCGTAAACTTTGTGGTTGTACTTGTGATGTAAAACCAGCTACGAGTAAAGTAGAGGCGCCAAAACAAGTTAAAAAAGCAGCTGTAAAGAAAGAAGCAGCTCCAAAACGTACAGGTAAAGTATTAACGGCAGTAATTAACGGGAAAGAAATGACTGTTAAAGAGATTGCTGAAGCATACGATATTAGTACAAGTACTGTTCGTCAGCGCATTAACGCAGGAAAACCTGAGAGTGAAATTATTGCTCCAACAAAGAAGAAGTAATTTAATAGGAAAACCCGTGCATATGCACGGGTTTTTTATTTTACAAGTTTACGTGTTTGTTTTAAAAAATGGCCAATTTTTTTTATGATTGGTTCGATTGAATCACCATCTTTTAAAATATCGTACTCATTAATATTTAAGCGTAATACAGGGCATGAATTAAAGTTGTTAATCCAGTTTTCATAACGTCCATGCATTTCTTTCCAGTACTCAATTGGTGTTTGCTGTTCCATTGGGCGCCCGCGTTCTTGAATACGATCGACAATATCATCGAAAGAACCTTCTAAGTAAATTAATAAGTCTGGATGAGGGAAGTAAGGAGTCATGACCATAGCGTCAAATAAACCTTTGTATGTTTCATAATCAGTTTCCGTCATTGTTCCTTTTTCATGATGCATCTTTGCGAAAATTCCAGTGTCTTCGTAAATGGAACGATCTTGAACAAAACCGCCACCATATTCAAAAATTCTTTTTTGTTCTTTAAATCGTTCTGCTAAAAAGTACACTTGTAGGTGGAAGCTCCAGCGAGTGAAGTCCGCATAGAACTTGTCCAAATATGGATTGGAATCTACTTTTTCAAATGATGTGCGATAACCTAAAGCATTAGCTAATGCAGTTGTCATAGTTGATTTACCCACACCTACTGTTCCGGCGATAGTGATTACTGCGTCATTGGGTATATCATATTTTTGCCTTAAATTCATTATTATTTCGACTCCTTTAAGAGAGTATTTTGAAGGGCAGATAGGATAACGTTTAAATCATCAGGATTTTTTACAAAATCCATATCGTCGCCATTAAATTTCAATACTGGTATTTCCGGATGATCTTTTTTAAAAGCATCCATTGCTGTTTCATAATCTTTTGTGAGCTGTAGTAAATAATTTGGATCCATGTTTTTTTCAAATTCTCTTCCGCGCATGGCGATTCGTTTTTGCAATGTCTCTAGGCTAGCTGTTAAATAAACAATGACATTTGGCACAGGCATATCTTGTGTAAGGATACGATAAATTTGCATGTATTTGTCATATTGAGAGTCTTTTAATGTGCGGGATGCAAAAATTAAATTTTTAAAGATATGGTAATCCGCTACTACTGGTTTCCTTTGATTCAAGTACTTTATGTTAATGTCTTCTAATTGTTTGTATCTATTACAAAGAAAGAACATCTCTGTTTGAAAACTCCATTCGTCGATGTCTTCATAGAACTTTCCTAAAAAGGGATTTTCATCAACAATCTCTTTTAGTAAGTGGAGTTGCATGTGAGTTGAAATTTCCTTCGCAAGTGAAGTTTTTCCAACACCAATTGGTCCTTCAACCGTGATAAATGGTACTCCGGTCACGCTGTTTCCTCCTTTCAATCAGTGATTTACCGTGACTACTAAAAACACAAAACAGAATTATTGTAGCACAAGAGGGAAGCGAGCGGGTTAATTTGATATAAAAAGTTAGAAAATAGATATATGTATTAATTAAATTTTATTTTGGTTGATGATGTTATATTTGCTTTCAATGTAGTTTCCATTATTTTTAAAGCATGTATATTATCTTGGTCGTTGTTAGAGGCGATACAATCCTGTGGTACATACAATTTATAATTTCTCATATGAGCATCATTAGCTGTAAATAGGATACATATATTTCCGGCAACCCCTGTTAATATTAGATTTTCTATTTTTAAATAACCTAGTAATGAATTTAAAGGTGTTTCATAAAAAGCGGAATAATGTGGTTTAATAAAAATGTACTCATCAAAACTTGGAGCAATCTTATGGATTATATTTTCGCTATATTCATTTGTGCAATGAGTAATAAGTTGGTCGATATCAGATCTCCAAAGTTGATAATGGTCATTAACGTAAATTATAGGATAGCCGAAGGATTTCATTTTTTTCTTTAATTGTAAAATAGGGTTTGTTATAGTTTCGCATTTTTTAGCTAGAATGGGTCCGTGGGAAAATTGAAAGTCATTAATCATATCGATAATGAGCAAGGCGGTATTTTTCATATGTAATCCCCTCTCTTTTTTCTTTTAGGGTGGATTGAATTTGTAAAAGTTATCCCCTGTGTAGTAAATGGAAATAAGTGTACTTTATTTGTAATGAAAGGACTATGTTATGGAACAAGATCAAGATATTTATTTTATGCAATTAGCGATAGAAGAAGCTAAAAAGGCAGAGGAAATACAGGAAGTACCAATTGGAGCAGTTATAGTGTTAGATGGTGAGGTAATTAGTGTTGCCCATAATTTAAGGGAAACTGAGCAAAGATCAATAGCTCATGCTGAGTTGCTAGCGATAGATGATGCATGTAAAAAATTAGGGACATGGCGTTTAGAAGATGCAACATTGTATGTAACATTAGAACCTTGTCCAATGTGTGCGGGTGGAATTGTTTTATCACGAGTGAAGCGAGTTGTATATGGTGCAAGTGATCCGAAGGGCGGATGTGCAGGGACATTGATGAATCTTTTAACGGATGAACGCTTCAATCATCAATGTGAAGTAGTATCTGGTGTACTAGAGGAAGAATGCGGTGCGTTGTTAACAAACTTTTTTAGAGAGCTTCGTAAAAAAAGGAAAGCAATAAAAAAATTAGAGAAGAATACTGGGAACTAACGTATTTGCATTTTCTAAAGAAACAAGTTATACTGATAATGCCTTTAATGAAGGCAACCGAATATTGGTTTTAACTTTGCCGTGCTAAGCGGGGAGGTAGCGGTGCCCTATACTCGCAATCCGCTCTAGCGAGGCCGAATCCCCTCTCGAGGTTATGTTGCTGTAAGGTCTGCCTTAAGTAAGTGGTGTTGACGTTTGGGTCCTGCGCAACGGGACCCCGTGAACCTTGTCAGGTCCGGAAGGAAGCAGCAATAAGCGGGTCTTCTCGTGTGCCGCAGGAGTGCCTGAACCGAGCTAACTGCTTGAGTAACGCTTATGGTACGTAATCGACGGAGGGTGCACGGCAGTTATATATGTATACAAAACTCACCTTAATACAAAGGTGAGTTTTTTGTATAGAAAATAACTTTTGGAATCTATAAACAGAATGGGTTATAATAAATGAGATAATAACCTTTGAGGGAGGCCGTATTTTCGTGTCATACCAAGCGTTATACCGAACATGGAGACCGCAAAAGTTCGAAGATGTAGTCGGTCAAAAGCACGTGACAAAAACGTTGCAAAATGCCCTTCTTCAAGAGAAAGTTTCACATGCTTATTTATTTTCTGGCCCGAGGGGAACAGGAAAAACGACAATTGCAAAAGTATTTGCAAAAGCAATTAACTGTGAACATGCTCCGGTAGCTGAACCTTGTAATGAATGTCCTTCTTGTTTAGGAATCACACAAGGATCCATTTCAGATGTATTAGAAATTGATGCGGCTTCAAATAACGGTGTAGATGAAATTCGAGATATTAGAGATAAAGTAAAATACGCTCCAAGTGCTGTAGAATATAAAGTATACATTATTGATGAAGTTCACATGCTTTCTATGGGTGCATTCAATGCGCTTTTAAAAACCTTAGAAGAGCCGCCAGGACATGTTATCTTTATTTTGGCGACAACAGAACCTCATAAGATCCCACCTACAATCATTTCACGTTGTCAGCGCTTTGAATTCCGAAAAATATCAGTGAATGATATTGTTGAGAGATTATCAACGGTCGTGACAAATGAAGGTACGCAAGTGGAAGGTGAAGCATTACAAATTGTTGCGCGTGCTGCCGAAGGTGGTATGCGTGATGCGCTTAGTCTTATTGATCAGGCTATATCTTATAGTGATGAGATTGTTACGACAGAAGATGTATTGGCCGTAACAGGATCTGTTTCTCAGCAATACTTAGGCAATTTAGTAGAGTGCATACGTGAAAATGATGTATCAAGAGCATTGCAAATCATAGATGAAATGATGAGTAAAGGGAAGGATCCAGTTCGTTTTATGGAGGATTTCATTTACTATTATCGTGATATGCTTTTATATCAAACTTCACCACAACTAGAACATATGTTGGAACGAGTAATTGTAGATGATCAATTCCGTAAGTTGAGTGAAGAAATGCAACCGGAAGTGATCTATGAGATTATTCATACCCTTAGTAAGGGACAACAGGAAATGAAGTGGACAAATCATCCGCGTATTTTCTTAGAAGTTGTTATGGTGCAATTGTGTCAACAGTTTATGATGCAAGCAAATGGTACAGATCGTTTGCAAGCAATTATGAACAGGATGCAGCAACTGGAGAAAGAGTTAGAGCAAGTCAAAAAGAACGGTGTGCCAGCAGGTGTACAACAGGAAGTAAGAGAGACACGTGCAACACCAAAACCGGTACGAACAGGAAGTATGAAAATTCCTGTCGGACGTGTAAATGAAGTATTAAAACAAGCGAAGCGTCAAGATTTAGAACAATTAAAAGCTGTATGGGGTGAGTTGTTAGGAAGACTCAAATCATATAACAAAGTAGCGTTTGCCGTTTTACTTGAAAATAGTGAACCAGTGGCAGCTTCAGATGACACTTACGTTTTAGCATTTCAATATGAGATTCACTGTAAGATGGCGAGCGAAAATCGAGAAGCTATGGATACAGTAGAACAAGCTTTATTTGAATTGCTAAGTAAAAGGTTAAATATGATTGCCATTCCAAAAAGTGAATGGGGTAAAATCCGTGAAGACTTTTTACAACGTGAAGGTGGAGAGTCTGAAGAAAGCCCGGAGAAAAAGGAAGACCCTCTTATAGAAGAGGCAGTGAAGTTAGTAGGGCAAGAACTCATTGAAATAAAAGAGTAATAATAATTAGGAGGAATTAATTATGATGCGTGGCGGAATGGGAAATATGAATAACATGATGAAACAAATGCAAAAGATGCAAAAGGACATGGCGAAAGCACAAGAAGAGCTTGGTGAAAAAACAGTTGAAGGTACAGCTGGCGGCGGAATGATTACAGTTATTGCAAATGGTCACAAGCAAATTCTTGAAGTGAAGATTAAAGAGGAAGTTGTAGATCCAGAAGATATCGAAATGTTACAAGACTTAGTATTAGCTGCAACAAATGATGCACTTAAAAAGGCTGATGAGCTTTCAAACTCTACAATGGGTAAATTTACAAAAGGCTTAAACTTACCAGGTGGAATGTTCTAGGAGGATATTGATACATGCATTATCCAGAACCAATATCAAAACTAATCGATAGTTTTATGAAGTTGCCAGGTATCGGACCGAAAACAGCGGTTCGATTGGCATTTTTCGTATTAGATATGAAAGAAGATGATGTGTTAGGTTTCGCGAAAGCACTTGTAAATGCGAAGCGAGATTTAGCGTACTGTTCTGTATGCGGACATATTACTGATCGTGATCCTTGTTATATTTGTAATGATTCACATCGAGATCAATCAGTTGTTTGTGTCGTGCAAGAACCGAAAGATGTAATCGCGATGGAAAAAATGAAAGAGTATCAAGGTGTATATCATGTGTTACGTGGTGCGATTTCTCCTATGGAGGGAATTGGACCGGAAGACATTAATATCCCGCAACTCTTAAAGCGACTACATGATGAAACGGTACAAGAAGTGATATTAGCAACAAACCCTAATATTGAAGGGGAAGCTACAGCGATGTATATCTCCCGCCTCTTAAAACCTACAGGCATTAAAGTAACTCGTATTGCACATGGTCTGCCAGTTGGTGGAGATTTAGAATATGCAGATGAAGTGACATTATCCAAAGCGTTAGAAGGGCGCAGAGAAGTATAAGAGGAGAAACAAAAATGTTCTTTCAAAAAAAGGGTAAATTGCGTAAAGAGTATGACGATAAGTTAATTGTACTTTTGGAAAAAGTGAAGAATGAGTGGTTACGTCAGAAGAGAATGGTCGAACAAAGTGTAGAACCGTCTCAAGATGTCATTTGTTCTTTGAAAATAGCAGAGGCGAAATATTTCTTTTTGTTGAAAGAAGCAAAGCGTCGTCCTGTAAAAATGGAACAATGGTAAAAGGTTCTGCTTTCTAAGCAGGCCTTTTTATTTTGTTTTTTAAGTGCTGAGGTATTGTTTTATTTAGTGTATATGAAAGAGATGCTGCATATGATAACTGTTCTTTTTTATTGTCTTGTCCCATACAAATAGATGTATAGGTCATTCATAAGGAGGAAAAAATGAATTCTACAATTATTATTGTTGGTATTCTTACTTTAGTATTTATTTTTCTTGTTTTTGGTGTTGCCTCTAAGCCATTACGTTTTATAGGTAAGGTGATTTTTCATGTTACTTTAGGAATAGCATTGCTTTTTATCGTAAATGTTGTAGGGACATATTTTGATTTTCATATCCCAATTAACATGGGTACAGCAGCAATAACGAGTTTATTAGGTCTACCGGGTGTGGCAGCATTAGTGATTATTAAGCTTTATATCATGCCAAGATAAAATTATTTTGGCATTTTTTTAAAAAGTGTTGACTATTAAATGATTAATATGGTAAATTAATAAGCGTCGTCAGGAACGAAAGAAAAAAGTTGTTGACAGATTTAACGCAAAATGTTAAATTATAAAAGTCGCTGAAACGCGATATTGAACTTTGAAAACTAAAC
>NZ_QOSA01000079.1:0-808 GCF_008368795.1 Bacillus sp. BF2-3 | reverse complement strand
AGAGAGAACTTCTCCATTTGATGTCATTTTATTTTCAACAAAAGCGTATCACTTAAACGAGGCAATTCAAGATTTGAAGCCGTTTGTTGGCGAAAATACTGTAATCATTCCATTGTTAAATGGTATCGCTCATTTATCGCTATTACAAAAAGAATTCGGCGAAGAAAAAGTAATTGGCGGTTTATGCTTTATCGAGACGACGTTAAACGATCAAGGAGAAATTGTACAAACTAGCGCTGCCAACAGACTTGTGTTTGGAGAAATTAAGTCTCAAAATTCAGAGAGAGTAAAGCATATTTCTAAAGCATTTGCAGGTACGAAATCTAGTTTTGTTTTAAGTGAAAATATTACGCAAGATATGTGGCATAAATATTTATTTATTACTGTAATGTCCGGTGTGACAACGTTAATGCGTGCACCAATTGGACCAATCCGTGAAAGTGAAGGCGGCCGTGATTTTATCCGTAATGTATTTGAGGAATCTGTACAAATCATGAGAGTATTAGGAGCTCCAATAAAGGTTAATAATGTCCAGGAACATATGAAAACAATTGATAAAATTTCGTATGATATGAAGTCATCGATGCAACGTGATATGGAGAAGGGTTCGTTTATTGAAGGGAAGCACTTGCAAGGATATTTACTGGATGTAGCAGAGCAATTTTCTATAGCGGCACCATTATTAGGCACTATATATCAAAATTTAAAGGTGTATGAAGAGATGACCTTTAACAGATCTGTAATAGAATTAGATGTATGAAAAAATAAAAAAGATAGCAATATATAAGTGTATTGCTATCTTTTTTAT
>NZ_QOSA01000078.1:0-681 GCF_008368795.1 Bacillus sp. BF2-3 | reverse complement strand
GGATGAATACCCTCACTGATTAAAGTTTCACCTTATTTGAAATAAGTAATGTGAAATGTAAATAAAAGTAGAAAAAATAAATTGAAATTGATTATCATTATTAATATAATGAGAATGAGAATCATTTATTGTTAGAGGGGGATGCCAAAGTGGCAAAAATTTTAATAGCTTATGCAAGTATGTCAGGAAATACAGAGAGTATTGCTGATTTAATTAAAGTTAGTTTAGATGCTTTTGATCATGAAGTAGTATTGCAAGAAATGGAAGGCATGGACGCTGAAGAATTATTAGCTTATGATGGAATCATTTTAGGATCTTATACGTGGGGCGATGGTGAATTACCATTTGAAGCGGAAGATTTTCATGATGACTTAGAAAATATAGATTTAGCTGGGAAAAAGGTAGCGGTATTCGGATCGGGTGATACAGCGTATGAACTGTTTTGTGAAGCGGTAACGATATTTGAAGAACGTCTTGTGGAACGCGGTGCAGAGCTTGTACAAGAAGGGCTGAAAATTGAATTAGCTCCAGAAGATGAAGAGGATGTTGAAAAATGCAGTAATTTTGCAATTGCATTTGCTGAGAAGTTCTAAGAATGGGAGTGTCAACGTGGAGACAATGTTAAGTGCAACTGCTATTACAAAGTTAAGAGATGGAAAACTGCTGTTAGCTACTACATAT
>NZ_QOSA01000077.1:0-573 GCF_008368795.1 Bacillus sp. BF2-3 | reverse complement strand
AATGTTATCTAGTTTTGAAAGAATATAAAAAACTTGTTGACTTTCGAGGTCAAATGAGTTAAAATGATTCTTGTCTTAAATGAATACAGTCTGGTAATGATGGCAGAGAGGTCACACCCGTTCCCATACCGAACACGGAAGTTAAGCTCTCTAGCGCCGATGGTAGTTGGGACCTTGTCCCTGTGAGAGTAGGACGTTGCCAGGCAAAATGGAGGATTAGCTCAGCTGGGAGAGCACCTGCCTTACAAGCAGGGGGTCGGCGGTTCGATCCCGTCATCCTCCACCATATATGTCGGAGGGGTAGCGAAGTGGCTAAACGCGGCGGACTGTAAATCCGCTCCTTCGGGTTCGGCAGTTCGAATCTGCCCCCCTCCACCATTCTTAATTAATGGGCTATAGCCAAGCGGTAAGGCAACGGACTTTGACTCCGTCATGCGCTGGTTCGAATCCAGCTAGCCCAGCCATTAAGAGCCATTAGCTCAGTTGGTAGAGCATCTGACTTTTAATCAGAGGGTCGAAGGTTCGAGTCCTTCATGGCTCACCATTTTAATGAAATATGCGGGTGTGGCGGAA
>NZ_QOSA01000076.1:0-1360 GCF_008368795.1 Bacillus sp. BF2-3 | reverse complement strand
CAGTTTTCAAAGAACTACTTAGTCGCTCATTTGCGACTTCCTTATGTTAACATCTTCATTTTTCAATGTCAACTAAGTTTTTTAATTTCTTTTTTGTCGTTTTCTGCGTTTCCGCATCAGCGACGGTTATTAATATATCATGCAGTATATACAGGGTCAATACTTTTTATAAAAAAATTTCACATCCCGTTAAAAACTTAAAAACCGCTGTAAAAATCATTATAGCATCCATTCATTCTTGGCTTTCCTCCTATTCATTTCATATCTTACCTCTTTATCAATTTACACGAGAGTGAAAATTCTAAATTTTATGTTATATTATTAGTATAGGAGCGTGGTGAGAATGAGCATTAAGTATTCAAACAAAATCAATAAAATCCGGACCTTTGCATTAAGTTTAGTATTTATCGGCCTCTTCATTGCATACTTAGGTGTCTTTTTCCGCGAAAACATTATTATTATGACAACGTTTATGATGGTTGGCTTTTTAGCTGTTATCGCTAGCACTGTCGTTTACTTTTGGATTGGTATGTTATCTACTAAGACTATCCAAATTATTTGTCCAAGCTGTGATAAGCCAACCAAAATGCTCGGCCGTGTCGATGCATGTATGCACTGCAATCAACCTTTAACACTAGATCGAGATCTAGAAGGAAAAGAATTTGATGAAAAGTATAATAAGAAGAGTTATAAATCATAAGTATCAAGGGAAATACGAATTTGCAAAACTACAAACGTTTCAACTCATTAAAAAGTTGATTTCTTAAAAAATCAACTTTTTAATTGTTTTATTAAATTTATTACACCTATTTTTTCGAAATAACAGTAAACATCCCTGTCATATTAGGCGAATAATCTTTAAAATCATATTTTTCGTAGAATGATGTTTTACCTTGCGACGCAAACAAACCAATGAATGCTTTATCTGGAGTATTCCCATTTAAGTATTCTACTAAAGTATTCATTATTTTCTTTCCAATACCATTCTTTTGATAATCTGGATGAACCACTATATCTTGAATATAGAAATAGATAGCCCCATCACCAACAATTCTCCCCATGCCGATGATTTGATTATTATCCTTGACTGTTATACAGTAAATCGAATTTTGAAGTGATATTTCCGCCACCTCAAAGTTCATATAGTTAGTCCATCCCACAGAATCACATAAATATTTATATTCTTCCAATGTTGGAATGTTATTTTTAATCTCATATTTCTTCAAAATGTCCCCTCCAAGAATTCATTTCCACCAATACAAAGTAAATTCGACAAACTTTTATCTAACCCTTCTTACTAACTTAGCACTGTAAATCCCGATTAACCTCACGCTAATCCTTATATAAGAAAGAAAGAGGC
>NZ_QOSA01000075.1:0-3724 GCF_008368795.1 Bacillus sp. BF2-3 | reverse complement strand
TTTTCTATAGTCATTATTTATTTATAGCTTTGTAAAATTTAATCTTAATATATAATTTAATTTCTAAATGATTACGTTATAATATTTAATATAAAATAAATTTATAAAGGATTGAATAACATTGAAATTTGAAATAGATATTATTCATAATGATACTTCTTTAAATAACATAGAGCAACAAAAACAAAATTTTACAAATCTAATTACATTATGGAATCCTGATTATATAAATGAAGCGGAAGTAAAAAAGGAAAATAACGAAAGAGAAGATTCATATACATATGAAGGATTTTCAGATGAAGAAATACTGTACTACTACTTGAATCGACAAACACATTTTGACCAAGAAAAACGAATCAAGGATGCATCAAGAATCCTATATGCACGTGATTTAAGTCAGTTTTATTTCTTTATTAAACAAAGTGAGGAATTTCTACAGAAAGATGTAAAGGATTATAGATTTGGTCAAGTATGGAGAAACCTTAGGAAACGGCATATCCGTAATTATCAAAAATGGTTATCTCAAGAGGCAATTTCCTATCAGTCAAAAGATAAATACAAGCCATCTACAGTTAGTAGAAAGCTTGGTATTATTCGTTCATATTTGAAATGGCTATATGAAATCCAATATATCCAGGATCCTCTACATGTTGAGATACTAAGTACAACTGTAAATAAACAACATAAACCTAAACGGGAGTTATCATATGAGGAAGTAAAACAATTGCTTCATTACTACAAGGATAATAAAATCAATTACGCTTTATTGTCAGTTCTAGCTACCACAGGGTTACGTGTTGCAGAAGTCGCACATGCAAAGTGGGAAGATCTTGAGTATGATACTATACGAGGACGATATTATTTAAAGGTTGATACAAAGGGAGATAATGAGCGGATTGTTTCCATTAATAAGGAGATTTTCAATCGGATTGTCGCATTTCGAATGCGGAGAAGATTACCTATAGACATTGGAAATAGAAATGGTGGAACAGTATTTCAAACTAAAAACCATACTGCTTATAGAGAGAATTATTTGTCACAATATATTTCTAAAATCATTAAGGATACTCAACTACCCTTTACAGAGAATATGGGAATTACTCCCCACTTCTTTAGACATTTTTATGTACAGTACTTATATGATTACAAAGGATTACCACCTCATATTATCGCAGCTGCAGTAGGTCATAAAAATGATCGTACTACGAAAGAAAATTATTTGAATCAGCGATTGACAAAAGATAATGATGCCGGTAATTTAATTTTGGAAGATGAATTTTAAATTGAACCTCTATTAAATAAATATTAAAGCGATTCAATAACACCACTTATAGTTATGTATTTTTTATATAATTAGAATCGATTTATTGTCTGTTTATTTTTATTTATTCACATAAATGTTCATTAGTAATTCCCCAAGTATCCCTATAAATAGGTTGTATTTTGTGTAATTTAGTATACCCTTTTATAAAATAATTAGAAAAATTCTCACCAGAATTTTTCATAATTTAAAACTTGATTTCATTTAGGAGTGTTAATTTATTAGTTGTAAATAATATAAAATTCAATTTTTTTGTTCTAATAAAGATTGCTTCTGAATTTTTAAATTTATTACCAATTTCTACTGCTTTGTCAGTATTTTTTAACGTATTGTTTTTATTAACCTCAATTATATCTTTTAATGGAATATTAATTGTTGCACCTTGCCATGTAATGGCTATTTTTTCGATTGATTTTATAATTTCTATTTCTTTCATATTACTAGTAACTCCCTAATCTATTTGTGTTTATTTATATAATAGAGTATATATTTAGAATAGAAACCAGCCAATTTCATATATATTCACTCAGCCATTGTGTAAATAGGTAATTCTAATACAAAGATTCTTAGATTTAGTTACAACCTAGGACAAATTTGCAATTTTTTTTGAGTTGAGTTTTCAGCCAATCTAAATTATGATGATATTATTCATAATATTAAATGCTATGAAAATATAAATAAATTCAGCAGATTTCAAGTCCGGACAACATATAGAGCTATGAAAATGAGTTGAAGTGGCTTTAGCATTGCTTAAAACCTATAACCAATTATTTGTTAATAGCTTAAAAATAATCTTATAGGAGGGGGTAGATAAAAGTATCTTATAACGAATAAACCATATGTGAAAAATATACAGGAATGGTGCTAATGAGAAAAAAAACTAAATATCAGACTTGGATTCGAATGAAAAAACTGATTGTATTTTTGATAAGCTCAATAATTCTTCTATTGATAACATTATTGCCTATTACTTTCTATCTGCGAATCCTATCAGGGGTTATAGCGATACCTTTTATTTATATAACGTTTATACTTTCTTATTCTACTTACCAATTCGCAGCATTCGGAGAGGATTACCAATCAAAAATACATGATTTAATTGTTAAAAAATTGAATTGGGATGGAGAAGGAAAAATATTAGATATTGGAACAGGTAGTGGGTCATTGATTATTAAACTTGCAATGACTTTTCCTAAATCCTTTTTAACTGGAATTGATTATTGGGGGAAGAATTGGGAATACTCACAAGATCAATGTCAACAGAATGCTAAAATAGAAGGTGTATCTGATAGGGTTAATTTTTTAAAAGCAAGTGCCGCTAAGCTCCCTTTGCAGGATAATGCACTTGATATAGTTGTAAGTTGCCTAACATTTCATGAAGTGAAAGATACAAACAATAAAATAGAATTAATTAAAGAGGCTATAAGAGTATTAAAACCTGGTGGTGAATTTATCTTTTTAGATTTATTTATGGATGAAAAAATATTTGGGGATACAGAAGAGTTTTTAAATGACCTAGAGAAACTCGACATATCTAAATTTAATAGCTACAAGCTTGCTGAAGAAATGAAATTACCAAAGCTTTTATTAAATAAAAAAGTATTAGGAAATGCAATGATTTTGAGTGGCAAAAAGTAATAGGGTATTAATTGCTTACGAAAGTATTGAAGAATTTTCTAAATAAGGGTACTAACTTTATTTAACAAAGTGATGTAACTCTATGTATTTTTATTAGTGAGCGAACGTAGACCTATTTAAGCATTTAGTGTGTTTGGTAATCAAATCGTAACGTAGTGAAGCACTTTATATAGGGGTAGTTTCACATCGCTATCAAGCTAAGATTATGTAAAATCAATTTCAGGTGATAAGGTTTTGAAAAAGCTGATTTTGTATTAAATAAACCAAAAGATATTTTGAATTTACTATAACCAAGCTCGTGTCTAATAAAGAAATTAAGTTACTCACTAAAAAGTCGATTTCTTAACGTACAGGAAATCGACTTTTTATTTATAGGATTAGCGAAAGAAATTTGGTTATTGTTGGCGCTATCTTTCAGTGAAGGTTTTATTGATATTCTAGTTTTATTAGCATAAAACACCTTAATTCTAGTTACCTTTATGATTCTTATTAAAATTCCTGGAAAAGTTTATGGGTTAATAATTAACCTACGGCTAATTTATAGGTAAACTGATAATCAAAGTGTGTTAGCTTGATGGAAATAAAATAAAAGAACTCTTTTTAAATGTAGTTGGAAATTTAATTAAAAAATATGAGGTTTAATCAATAATAATTACAAATTAAGTAATAAGAAAACAAAGAGTGATTCCTCTTTTTATACCGTTTTATCGTTTTCCGACAGAAGACTCCTTCCTCAAAAATGCGAAGGTGTGAAACACCAATTTT
>NZ_QOSA01000074.1:0-2253 GCF_008368795.1 Bacillus sp. BF2-3 | reverse complement strand
AGTAGGACGTCGCCAAGCAAAAACCTAAGTCATTTTGACTTAGGTTTTTTTGTGTTTATTTTTATTATTTTAAATTTAAAGGTAAGAATTACCTTTTCAAGAATATAGTCCAGATGTAAAAAGAATGTTTGTGATCTTACATAACCTTTTGTGCTTTTAAAGGATTTTACATTAGAAAAAATCTATAATTAAGGTAGTTAACATATATTTTTGATGGGTGTGGGGAATTATGAAAGAAATATGCATGTTATTAGTGGCTGTTATATTATGGGGTACAGCCATTGCGCCAACAAAATGGGCGTTAGAATCTATTCAGCCGTTTACTTTGTTATTTATTCGTCTTTTCTTTGCAGGTGGAATTTGTATGCTATTCTCATTTAAGGAATTACAAAAATCAGTTGTACATAAAAAAGTTCCATGGAAAAGAATGAGTTTGTTAGCTTTTACCGGTGTAGCTGGTTATTTTATGTTTACATCCTACGGCATTTCTTTAACAAGTGGATTACATGTGAGTATTATAGATGCTGCATTACCATTAGTTACAATTCTTTTTTCAGCACTCTTTTTGAAAGAGAAAATTCGATTGAATTATTGGATAGGAATTATATTGGGTGCTATAGGAGTACTCTTTATTACGATTCCATCTAAAAGTGCTAATCAAGAAGTGTCTTTAATAGGAGATATACTAATATTATTAAGTACTTTTCTATTTGCTTTCTACACAGTTTTGCTAAAACGACCAAAACAAGAACAGTATTTATCAAACGAGGTTTTTACAACATTAACTTTAATTATTGGAGCTGTTATTCTCTTACCGTTTGCACTGATAGAAATTTTTTATTACGGTCTTCCAAAGGTTGAAACTTGGAAAACGGGACTTAGTGTAATATACCTTGTTATTGGAGCAACAATTTTAGCATATTGGTTTTGGAATAAAGCGCTAGAGAGAGTTTCAGCATCAGTAAGCGGATTATATTTAAATGCATTACCATTAATAAGTATTGTTACTTCAATTATTCTATTAAATGAATCTCTGACATGGAGAGTAATAATGGGAGCGAGTTTAGTTTTAATCGGAGTAGGATGGGCGGATAAGCAAAAGTTATGTAATCTATTAAAAGGTAACAAGGTGGAGAATAGAGACTGTTAAACAGTATGATTTATATAATTGAAATGTTAAAAAGATACCTTATATATGAGGTATCTTTTTTATTTAGCAAAGATAATAGACTAAAGTTAGTATGGATATTCTTTGCTGTATTTATATGTGTCGAAATCATTTTGAAATATTGTTTGGACAAGTTGTATACATTCAGTATCATAAAAGCTTTCAAAAGTTGGATGACGTGGAAATAAAGGATCAGTAATATCGCCTTCGCTAAAATTCCCTTTATAAATCATGGCGGGAGTTTGATGATGCCATGATGTTGAGAACTCATTTATTGGTGCGGTTTTTAATTCGAAACGCTTTTCTAATTCTTTCATTTCGTGATCGAAGTTTTCTAAGTATATATAATTGGTCACATATTCTTCTTCACCAGCTATATATTGTTGTGTGAAATGTGGGTTAATATCACTTGCGTGAGCCCCTTTTATAAATAGATAGTATAAAAATTGTTTAAATGAGATCCCTTTGGTGGAATTTTCATCTTGATATAAAAACTTTCGGATGGGTTTCCATTCGGGATTTTCCATATAAGGAGGTCCAATTAAGGACACGAAAGAACTGACTGCTCTCCTATAAGGGTTACGAACAAGTTTAAAAGTTTCTTTTTGTTTTTCTCGTAACGCTACTCCTAGTCGTACACTATAGGCAGGTGTACTTTTGTATATATCATATTCATAATTATGAATGAAAGGACTATAGCTTAGAGCGGTTTGTAATAAATCAATCTGGTAAAAGAACCACTTAGCAAGAGAAGTACAGCCGCTTTTTTGACTCCAAAATAGAATGATTGGAAACTTCCTATGATAGTGTGGGCTTCTTGAATGGGAGCTTATGATGTGTAATAAAGAAGGATTGAACAAGTTCTACACTCCTTTCAGTTATCTTATTGATATGTATGAGAAATAAAAGGGGGGTATGAGAGTCTTTTTCATCTTTTTTAAAAAAATGAAAGATTATTATTGACTATTATTATATAGAGGTGTAATATAGGACAAGTCGCCGATGACAATAACGTCGCAAGCGACAAACGAAATAAAAAAACTTAGTTGACATTGAAAGATGAAAATGTTAACATAAGGAAGTCG
>NZ_QOSA01000073.1:0-1300 GCF_008368795.1 Bacillus sp. BF2-3 | reverse complement strand
ATCTACTCCTAAAAATAAGTTTGTATATAACGATTATAAGATATTTTAATGATTGGTTGTAAAAAATTCAACAAAATAATCCTTTGAATAGAAAGCGAGGAATAACAGTGGGACAAGGAAACAGAGGTATGGCATTTGAAATGCTTATTAATCTAGCGAATGATATGTATCAAAGAGGGGGAGTGGCGCTTATTAACAAGCGTCCGACTCCTGTGAAGGTGTTAAAGAGCAAAGGTGGCCGTGTACTAAATGGATTCTATGAAGCAAAGAGCACAGTAGACTATGACGGTGTATATAAGGGACGAGCTGTAGCATTTGAAGCGAAGTCTACAGAGAAAGACACACGTTTTGATTTAAAGAACATTGCACAGCATCAATTGGATTACCTGGAGAAAGCGGAGAAGATGGGAGCGATATGCTTCTTCCTTATAGAATTCAGTAAGGATAAGTCAGTATTCGCAGTGCCACTATCAGTCATTCAATCTTATGTAAGGATGTCTCATCAACCGAAGGGCAAGAAGTCTATACCAAGAGCAGACTTCGATATTTATGGATACTTAGTAGAACAGACAGAACGAGCCCCGATCGATTACTTACAATACGTAGATGAAGCAGTGGCTCCAGTTAGGTTTGATGGCATGATTCAGATTGATCAGGACCATAAGAGGGTAACGGATAACATTGAAGTAGCAAAAGAGAAGATGGCCAACAAGAAACATAGATTATTAAAGGCTTAATGAATAACGGAACAATGCAGAGTGTATGGTGGGGGCTACTCGCTACGCATGTTTCCCTTATTCAATAATAAGATAGTAAAATTTCACGTACCTGATGTGAATGTAAAAAGACAAATTCAGAAATAGGGGGATTCCTTCATGGAGAGACAATTAACATTATTACCGGCTATCGATAGAGAGACAGAAAAACAGGTTCAGAAAGAAGTAGTGAAAATACTAAAGGAATACCGCGCATTGAAAACTCGTTTTGAGAATGAAGTGGAGTTACAACACGAAGGAATCAGTTTGTTCCCGGAGATTAGAGACACGAGATATATTAGCAATATTAAGTTCAAGCAGATCGATAAGGCTTTACAGTATGTTTTAGACTATGACGAGGCAGAAATCATCAAGAGGAAATACTTAAATGCAGATAAGCCGAAAGACAGCTTTATTTACACTGAATTATCGATGAAGAAAGATCACTTCTATTATAAGAAGAAAAATGCGATTCGATTGATCGCTACATCTTTAGGGATGATTTAATAAACCATAAAAAGCCAAATTAACAGTTATTAATTAAC
>NZ_QOSA01000072.1:0-6172 GCF_008368795.1 Bacillus sp. BF2-3 | reverse complement strand
ATGTGAGCTTCTTCATATTTTATCTATTCAAACATGTTTTGAATTTATATAAACTACAGTTTAAAAGATTCACCGTCTTCTGGGATTAAAATTCTGTCTGAAAAACCATGTTCTTTACTATAGTTTCTTAATTCTTCCCTAGACAATGTCCAATGGTTAACAGCTTCCATATGAACGGCAATAATTGTTGCGGATGGGCTTGCCTTGTGTACATTATAGATATCTTCTTTTCCCATGATTAAGGAACCAAATGATAATATTTGGTTATCTCCACCATTAACCAAAATGATTTCTGGCTCATGAGTACGAATCTCGTCTTCGATAGCGTTATACCAAACTGTATCTCCTGCTACGTATAGTACTTTTTCACTTGGATGTTTAAAAACAACCCCACAAACTTCACCTAATGCTTTTACTGCTTCTTCTCCTCTACCATGTTCACCTGTTGTTTTTACTAAATGAATACCTTCAAAAACAGTATTTTGTTGTAGTACTTCAACATTATTGAATCCACTTGCTACTATTTCTTTTGCATCTGCTTCATTTTGCACAAACATTTTTAAATCTTTTGGTATTACATCTTTTGCCACATCATCAAAGTGGTCCAAATGTAGATGAGTAATAATTACTGCATCTATGCCTTCTAAAATGTTGTCAATTGAAATTGGTAAACTCACTATAGGATTATTCATATCTTGTCTTATTGTATCAGGGAACGGTGGGTAGGTACCTTTTTCCGCTAACATTGGATCAATTAAGAATTTTTTATTTGCATATTCTACGACGATTGTCGCATTACGTATTTGTGTAATATTCATATTTACAACTCACTTTCATTTTTGTGTTTATTTACATCATTAAGTGTATAATATGAGCAGTAATCAATTACACAGAAAAAATAAAGTGTTTTAACTCTTTGGCTTTATTTTTGAAAGGAGTTAAGTTTCAATTGGATGCAACAGATAAAAAAATTATAGAGGAATTAAGTGCCAATAGCAGAATTACAATGAAAGAATTGGGAGAGAGGGTACATTTAACAGGACCTGCAGCTGCGGCAAGAGTAGAAAAATTAGAAGACAATGGAGTTATAGAGGGTTATAGCATTAAAGTCAATCAATCAAAATTAGGGTGTTTTACGTATGCCTTCATCAATATTTATATAGAAGGTACACACCACCTTCCATACCTTTCCTTTATTCAAAAAAAGAAAAGAATGTCATTAATAATCATAAAATTAGTGGGGATGGTTGTTATCTATTGGAATGTAGATTTCCAAGTAATGAAGAGTTAGATCAGTTCTTAATAGAATTGAACAGGTATGCAAATTATAAATTATCAATTGTAATATAATTATACAAACCATTAGAAATAAGGGACATTATTTATTCAAAGAATAAATGTATAATTTTGATTCAAGAAGTGATAACAATTCAAAAAATCCATCAAAAAACGCCGAATTCCTTGATATACATGGAACTTGACGTTTTTTTAATTGGAGCTAACGTTCAGGTTTATTCAGTATTAACTTCGTTTCATCTTTTTTTACTCGGAATTAAAGCAGCATTTGATAACTTTTTTTATGTGATTTATCTATTTCATTCAAAAGTCTTTTTATTCATTTGATACTTAATAATAAAGGGGTACAGCCGAGATACGTGTAAAAATAGGTCATAGGCTTACTTTTATTTCCAATCGATTTTAAAATCGTTTTTTTGTTAAATTATATTGTTGATAATTGAGATATAAAAAGGACTTATCAATAGGATAAGTCCTTTTTCAATTTCCGGTTCGGCTATCTATTATTCTCAGGGATCTATTGGCTTCATTTCTTATAATCGGCTGACCATCGTTTTTTTCGATGTCCAAAAGAGTGTGAATAACATTGATATCATTAAAACTTTCAAAAGCTCTAACCAATTTCCATCGAATAATATCATCTTTGAAATTGGTCTTTAAACATAGTAAAAGTGCATCGATAATTTGATGATTTGAATGTAGTTTTTGGTAAAAACACATAAAACCTATTGCATCAATGACTTCTCTAATTACAAGAGTATTATCTGCCTTTAGTACATCCAATAAAACTGGTAGAATCTCTTTTTTCATATGAGCTAAAGTCCTGGCGATAATGTCCCTCGGCAAAGGATAACTTTTCTTATTGAAACCATTAGTAGGTAATACTTTATGTTGATTATTGCCTATCTGCCCTAAATATTCGACCATAATCTTAGCAGACTGAACATTACCTTTTGAAAGTGCGTCACATAATTCAATTTTTGTATAAAGTTTGTTTTCTTGTGTAAGAGTTTGAAGAAACAAACGAATCAAATCATCGTTTAAATCTTTTTTCTCTGATAGTAATTTTATAGCGATAGTTCTTTTATATGCTTCTTTTGATTTAATCATTTCTAATAATTCAGGCTTTGAGTGATTATTATAGTGCTGTAAATCTTCAAATGTAATTTTCCCACGACTTTTTAATTGAGAATCCGAACTTTTCATTTATACCTCCATATAACTGTCTGAATTAGATATGGCGTTCTTTATTCTATATACAGTTTGCCTAGTTATACCGTTTTCTTTTGCAATATGAGAAATGGCTTCGCCATTATTTAACATTTCAACTACTCGATTGTATACTAACCTTTTTTGAGGGTCCTTTGCTGTTGGAGAATAAAGAGTCGGTCTTCCTTTATAAACTCCTTTCTGTTTTGCTATTGAAATTCCTTGTGCTTGTCTCCTTTTCGTTTCTGTTCGTTCCTGTTCCGCAATCATAGCTAAGATTTGAACGATTAAATCTTTAATAAATTTATCTAATAAAGAATTTCCAATTGCTTCTGCCATAATAGGTAGGCTAGTAATAATTAACTTCACTTCTTTTCTTTTTAGGTAATTAACAGTTTGAATAATTTCATCATAATTACGCCCAAGTCTGTCGATTGCTTCCACCATAAATGTATCTCCACCTCGAACAAATTTTAGCGCCTCTTGAAATGCTTCTCTATTATGAACAGATGAACCAGATTTTTGTTCCGTGAATATTTTTTCCGCTCCAAATTCTTTTAATATTTGTATTTGTCTATTTAAATTTTGATCTAAAGTTGAAACTCTAGCATAAGCAATTTTCATTTTTAGAAATCCACCTCATGTTCTAATTAATTATCATACAGTTAGAACCGAGTGTTTTCAATAACTAACCAGTGGATGATTAGGGTCTACCCATAATATACAAAATGGTATTTATAAGCCCTATAAATCGTATATGGAAATAAGTGTAAGCCTATGACCTATTTTTACACGTATCTCGGTTGAACCCCAATATAGATATACTTGTTAATTATGGTTCCAATATTCAAAATTAACAAAAAACAAATTATAATAAAAATATGATGGTTATCCTTTTGTTTACTCCTTGTGCTAAAGATAAGATCCTGTTCCCGGATCTTATCTTTTTATTTTTTGATTTTAAATACAAAAAAGGAATCCTTAATAGCTTAAGGATTCTGCAACAGGAGATAACAATAGATTTTTTAATTTCTACTAATAGTCACTCTGCTTAAAATAAGCAATATATAAACACCGACATCCAAAATGAAGGGGGAGTTTTGGAATATATTCAACTTCGTCCCATAAGTATATATTTTTTACGTTTCCGCAAATTGAGCACTCTTCAGGACTCTCTGTTTTTAATATTTCAATTCCATCTCCAGCTTTAACAGATAACAAATTGTTTAACCTTTTTTGATTTGACGCTTTAAACAGTACATAGTGTAAATATAATTCTACCTTATCATTATTGCTCGAATTCATTCTACTAGCATATCCACCATGAGGATTCTTTAGGAAACTTTCTAATGAAGAGCATTTAATTTCTTCTGTAGTTTCAGTTAAAAATCTACTGGAAATTTTACCAATATCCTCTCCTAGTAACTCACCGATAATTAGATGTTTTTTTATTAATTTTTTAAATTCTTCTGTATTATCAAGACCATGAAAAGTTAAGTTGAAAATTTCACTACTTGTATTCAATAACTGATTAGGTTCAACAGTATTCCAATCAATACCTAATCCTCTATTGAACACTTGCTGTTGTTCATATTTAATAACTGCTTTAGCTGCTGCTATCAAATTATTATCTTCGATACACTGGGCAATACGAAATATGAGTTGGTTACGTTCTGTATTTTTCTGTTCCTGGTAGTCATTAACGAGTTTTTCACCATCCGATGTTAATACATATATAGTCAGATTTTTATGTGCTTGATAAATATCCTCTTTTGAAAGGTTTTGTAAAAGAGTTTCAATAATTTCGGATTTTTTTAATTTAGAATATCCCTTTATTCCATTCTTTTTTGCTAATTCTTTTAATGTTTTTACAGTATTGGTCTCAAGCAATTGAATTTCATTAGGTTTTGTTAACAGTTCCATATGTAATAATTCAGATATTGTGGCATCTATTTTCCCTATATATTCGCACCAATAGTTTGGTACTTTAGTATAATCTTTTTTATTTATATATTTTAAGAATTCTAGATGTGCATTATCTAATTTATTATTTGAATACGGTATAATTTCTTGATGCTCATTTGATTTATTCCTCGTCGATTTACTGCCATGGAATATTTCTAATATTTTTTTGAGCATGAAACCTATCTCTCCTTGTATCAATAATTTAACACTTGTTTTGCTTCTTCCTGGTCTGGATCATTTCTCATCAATCCAGGATTGAAATATCCCAATTCGTACACCCTTTTGATTAATGCAATGATGACTTCTCTCTCTTTTCTCTCATATACACTGCAAATTGCATCATTTCTTCTTGGGTAAATTGTCTTCCTTCAGTTGCCCCTTGTGTAGACGTCCCAATATATGCTAAATCATCCCATTTAGAAAATGGTTCTTCTCCTTTAAAGACCATTTCACTATATCTTTTCCATTCCCCGTCAATGTTTACTACATTATATCTGCCCTCATTAGCTAAGAAACTCATCGCAAACATTTTATCAGAGTAATAGAAATCACATTCCCTATTCGGATCGAGTAATTCTTCCCAACTAATATTATCCTTTAAATCTTCTTCTGGAATTTCACGTTTCTCTGTTTCAATTAGCTCATAAGATGAAATTGGTAAATTTTCTAACTCATCATCATATACTTCTTTCATGATCCAACAGTCTTTACTAGCGTCTGCTGCATAATATTGATACCATTCATTGTCATGCGTTTTAAATACATAAATAAATCCATTTGTAACTGTCTTACGATAAGTCTCAATGATATAACTATGATTAAAATTCCCTGTTTGGTCATATAGTGTGTCATCATTATCATAAGTTTCAGTTTCAACAAAAAGTTTCTTTTTCTGTCCCTCAATTATATATTCATAGCCGTCTACTACTGGAAAGTCTTCTGGATACTCATTCATACACTCTTTTTCTAATAAACAGTCCTTCACTTTGCTTATAGCTGCTTTTGGAATCTCTTTTAACTTTACGAACTCTTCAAATTCATTATTAATATTTATTCCATAAGGCTCTAATATTTGATGCAATTCTCTAGCAACCCTTGTTTCTTCGTAAATCATATATTCATACTCTTCAGGATTGAATTCTGTTACTAAAACATATCTATCCAATGGGTTGATAGTATACGTATTTACCCATTTATTAGGCTGATTGAAAACTCCGTGTGGGATTAAATATCCCCATAGCACCACATACTTCTGAAAGTTCTCTTCTGGTACTACAAAATACGATGAACCTTCGTTTGTTTCTCTTTCTAGTACACGTTTTCCACTGAACAATTTACGCATATACATACCCCCATGATTAGTACAAAATATAAGGCTCATACTAAGTGTAATACTATTATATTTAAATTGAAATACGGTTCTAGGTACATATTTCGCAAGAAATCTATCCAAAAAAAAAATAATATCTCCATTTCACACAAAATAGTATCCAAAACAGACGGGAACGAATCCATTAAGCGGATTAATTAGGTACAAAAAATAAATGTAGACTAGTAATTATGTTGTTTGTTTTTTATTAAACATTACGGTACGTGAAATTTTATATTTCCATGTAAAAAAGCCCCCATAGATCGTACACCTATGAGAGCTACCTAAGGGTCTTTAGACTACATTCTATTGTATATAAATGCTAGTTTAAAT
>NZ_QOSA01000071.1:0-4662 GCF_008368795.1 Bacillus sp. BF2-3 | reverse complement strand
CTCCTTGTCTTACTGTTCCTACTGTTGGATTTCCTTCAATCGCTCCATTTGATTTTCCAGCTTCTTTCATTTCATCTTGAAGACTTGTTGTTCCCGATTCTTGCCCATTCGCTCCCCCTGGGTTTTCGTTCCCTCCTTTTTTCATGTCTTCTTGAATAGATGGCGTACCACCATTCTTTTTATCTTTTTCCTTATTTAAGTTCCCTTTTTCTTTTTCATTTTTTGCTAAATCATTACCATTTGCTTTTTTCTGATCCGCTTTTTTCATTTGATCTTGCAAGGACTCTTTATTTTCAGACTCATTCCCTTTTTTCAAACCGCTTATAAGCCCTGCCACGCCACCTGTTGCCATCGCTGCCGCACTTGCTGTTTTAGCTGCTGCAACACCGGTTCCTTCTGCTGCACCTTTCGCTCCTTTTCCAATCATATTTCCAAGACTCTTCATTGGTTTTGAATTTGCGAGACTGCCAATTCCTTTACCAAGTGCGAAACCACCTACTAACATGCCCCAACTGCTCTTTAATCCAATATCTATTCCAAATAACCTTTCTACGACTGCCGGGCCATCTAGAACTGCCATACTAAATGCCGCTAATGCAATCAGATACGGTACACCATTTAGTTTGTCATGGAGGAATGCCGTACCCATTAGATATAGCTTCAAAGATAGGAATATCATAATCGTTGCTATAAATATATTGAGGATATTAGATAATACAGCTTTTAACTTTTGACCATTCGCAACATCGGCTGGTGCTAATATGTTGGCTAACAAGTAGTTAAATGCCAATTCATAAAATAACCTAGCTAATTTAATACTCACCAATAACAACGTTAATCCTGTTATCAATAAAGTAAAAAATATATTCCAGAAATTCCAATGCCAGCGATAATACTTTTCTGGAAAGAAATCAAACCATCCATCTTTTAGTTCAGCTAAAGATGCAACTCCTAATGCATCCATCACCCTTTTATTCTGTAGGATTTTTTGACCACCATCTGATAAATCCTTGTCTTTCGTAAATTTGAAATCGGAATCAATTTTTTCTGTAATATCTATTTGTCTAATATTTTTTTCAGGAATATTATTTTTTGGATTCAAATCTTCTTTCTTTTTCCATCCATTTTGATCTATTACTGCAACATCGGTTATATTCTTCTTAATAATTTCATCACTTAAAGAACCCTTTTGTTCAGATTTCACAACCGCTATGGCATCATCGGTGAACTTATCGACCTTTGTCATACCCGTACTTAATAAGCAAAGTACACTCAATGTTATGAAAATATTGATGATAATTTGAGAACGATTCATTTGTTTGTTCATAATAAACATGTAGCCAATATATAAAAACGAAATGGCTAAAAGAACAACAAACAATGGGTATAACATATCAACACACTCTTGTACTTCAGTTGAATTAAAAAAACCTTTAATTCCTAGCATGGCATCTGTCACACCTTCCAAGGCATCAACAACTAAAGATAAGCCTTGAATTAAGAACCATCCTAGCCAACGCAATACATAATTCACGATGTCCCCTACTTGAAGATAATCTGAGTACTCTTCTAAAACCTTTAAAATCTCTTCATCTTTCACTATTTATCCTCCTCTCATGCTTATTACTGTCCTAATACTTCTTTTGCTGTCCAATTCACTCTCTCATTTAGTCTGTCGATACGAATAATCAATTTTCCTTTTTGTTCCCGATCTACTGAAAGGAAAAGAACAGCATCTTCTAGACCAAGAATGACCTCATTTTCTTCTGTTACAAATGGCGAGTAACTATCTAAAATCAATTGCATTTTATCCGTGATTGTCGGTACACACATTCCCTCTTCCTCCTTTATGTTTGGAATCAAAAAAGCACCCAATTATTTGAGTGCTTTCTAACTTGTTACTTGTTCTATTTCTTCTAAATCACGCAAGATTCGATTAATCTTGTTTTCGACTGCTTGATAGACACTTTTGTCAATGTGGTCATTGTGAGCTAACATTTGAAATTCACTGTAAAACTCGCCCATTTCTTGATTTTCAACTTCATCTATTGATTTACCTAATTGCGCTAGAAAGAACTTATCAACCAGTTTCAAAACTGCTAAATCAGATTCAAAAAATTCATTAACCGTTTTTTCCTTCCAATTTTCAATGGAGAGTGAATCAAACGGGCTATCTTCCTGCTGAAACGCCTCTTCGGGATTCTCTTCATCAATTCCCATCATGGTTGGTTCTTCTATTGGCTGCATTGTCTCTACTGGTGGTACATCTTCTTGTTTCGGCTCTGATGGTTTTTCCTTTCTTTCTCCTAAAAAATCTACAATGAGTGAATTTGGATTTACGTCATCATGTAGGGAATCAATATCTATATCTAATATAGATTTATCTGTATCGAATTCTACGCCTAAGTACTCCCATCTGTATTTTAAGGCTGTTTCTCCCGTATTATAAATTGGGCGAGGTCTGATCCGTTTTCTGTTATTATCCTGACGTTTTATAACACGAATAACGGCACTTTCACCTTCTTTAAAATTCATAAGTTCATTTGCTGTTAACAGTGGGCGTTGATCTAGACCTTCCGTTTTATTTTTATCAGTAGAAAGACCTTTTCCGCTTCGAGAAGGTAGGTTAATCGTCTGACTCCCTAGTTTTTTGGAAACTTTTTCGGCGGTTTCTTGATCGTTAGTTAGAATGTAAATGGTATTCCCACAGTTTCCATCAATCGTATCTGCATCCTCACCATACTTATTTTTTAATTGTGAATATGCTTGAATGATAAGATTAAAACGAACATTTCTACCGAGACAAACCGTGATAATATTCGCCATCCCTTCAATACTTGGCATATTACCAAACTCATCCAGGCAAAAAACCACCTCACGGTGACATTTCCCTCCACGAGCGAGGGATGCACCCTTTGCCAATATAAAATAAAGCTGCCTTACAAAAATAGAAGCAATCACATGGTTCGAAGAATCAAAGTCTGGTGTAATCATAAAAATAGCGACTGGCTTATCGAAATAATCCACTTTTATTATTTTCATATCTTCATGTTCTTCTACCACTTTAAATTCTGTATGACCCGTTTTTTCATCTATTTTTGTAATAGTAATAGATGTTTTCGTTTGAGGGTTTTCTTTTTCGTTACATTGAATGGTATCTCCAACTTGTATTACTTGTTTGAAATCTAATGCAAAACGTCCTGTAATATCTGCCTTGATAGACTCCTTTGAGCCATCTGGAAATACAATGTCTACTCGTTTTCTAGGTGTCACTTTTCCTTTTATCGTTTTTCCAAAACCGACACGTTTTAAATCCACACTATTTTTTGCTGTCATTTTAGCGATTTCATCAAATGTAAAAATAGAAAGTCCATTCATTGTTTGGGTAAAAATCCCGCCTCGTGTCGTTCCTTTTGAGAAGTTTGAGGTTGCATATTGCATCTTCGCAACACTATCCGCTGGTAAACCTTCAAAGTATAAATCTAATGCATTTTGTGGATCAGCTTCCGGATCTACGATTACCTCTTTTGAACCAAGTTCTGATAACATATTTGCAACTGCATACATTGTGATTTTTTCTTCTGTACCCTCCGCAATACATTTATCTGTAACGGCTAATATCATGGCGTTACACAAGCTCATAGCGCACTGTTGCCAAAAAGGATCTTTTACAGTTGGGTTGTAATACAAAGTGTGTGAGAGCGTCTTACATAATGCCTGTGCCGTTGAATAATCTCCATCTTTATAGGCATCTTTTACAAGTTGTAATAAGTTATAGCTCATAGAATCAAGTGGAGTTAACAGGTTCAAAACTTCAATATGATAGCCTCGTTCTTCCAGCGTTTCTTTCGATGCGCTGAACAATTCCCCCTTTGGATCATTAAAAATTAGGGAGGGTTTATGTTCCGCTCTAGAATAGACATCAATTGTAGGAAATACATAGGTTTCCCCTTTACCAGAGCGTGTTGTACCAATAATTAAGTTGTTTACCGGGCTATCATCAATGAATACCTTATCACCTAGTCGGGAGATAACAACACCACCGCCACCTTTAAATGATTCCTCTCGATCTGGTACAGCTCGGTATTGCTTTTTCAACTCTTCTACTGTTGTAAAACGACTAGAACCTTTCTGATGATTATTTAAGTTTTTAAAGGAAGATTTCAGCTTATACACCGTTCTTGCAATAGTTCCAATTACTACAAGGAAAACAAGCATGTAGTAAATCGGATGCTCTGCAATTGGCATCCGAAAAAGAAATCCTATCTCCATATGAAACGGTTTGGGATGTAATAAATCACTAAAAGTTGTTTCTATCAGCTCTAAGGATAAGTTGAGTAAAAAATTAGCGATCAAAAACATTCCAACAAACAAAAAAGCACTCAATGGAATGAGTACTTCTTTTTCAGCTAATTTATATTTGATTGATATCTTTTCACTATACATATCAAAGTATCACCTCTGTTCAATCCAGCTTCAAATTAAAAAGGTACTCTTTTTATGAGTACCTTTTTGGCAAAATCAGTTGTTTTCTCTTTATTTACTCGCTACCATCTTTTCATTTTGTTTCAGAACTGGCTTTTCTTGATTCGTTGTTTTCTCTGGATTTGTTGGTTTTTCCGGTTCTGTTGGCTTCTCTGGCTCTGTTGGTTTCTCCGGTTC
>NZ_QOSA01000070.1:0-2048 GCF_008368795.1 Bacillus sp. BF2-3 | reverse complement strand
ATGTATGACAGTAAAGAATATTCTACGTTTAAACACAATTTGGACACAAAGTAACCGATTCCCTGTACGTTAAGAATGAGTACTGCTAGCATTCCGAAAAAAACTACGCTAAGGACATTTTGCACAAAAAACAGCCGATCTTTACCCCACTAAAGTAAATTGGCTGTTTTTGATGGACATAAATGAAAATTTTGTAAAATAAAATATTTGCACCTCATTTATGAAATTTCTCAATTTCATCTCACAACACATCTCTTTTTTTATTTATAAGAGAGATACTCATAAACGTAGTTGTCGAAATCATGACTCATTTACTTTTTGACAAAAGAAACCTTCGTCTGTTTTCCATTCCGCATATAATATATCTTCAAATCTTGTGATTCCTCTTTGTTTAATTTGCTTAAAAAGCCAATTTTCATCAAATCCTGCTTGTTTTAAATTATCCTTAGCAACTTTCCCGTCACTGATTAATGAAATTGGTAGGTATACAGTTTTTTGTTTTAAACTTAAATCTTTTATAGTAGGAGATGTAAACTTAGGCTTTTTTAGGACACCTATTTTTCCATTCGGTTCTAATATCATATACTCAACTTCTCGAATAGAAAAAATATCTTTTTGTTGTCGCAACATTTGTTGTAGCTGGTTTATATCCAAATGATTCGCTCTTAATTGTTCTCTGTCGATATATCCATTTCGTATGATAATGGAAGGTTTCCCTTCAAAAATATTTCGCGTTCTTCTCCATTTTTGCGTTATCATTTCTATCGTATAGATAAGTACGACCCACAAAAATACTGCATATAGAATGGAACCTACCCTCACATTTGAATCGTATACAGTATTTCCTACAAGACTACCGAGAACAATCGCAGAAATAAAATCAAAGCGGGTAAGTTGAGAAACTTGTGTTTTTCCTAATAATTTAGCAGCAATTAATAGTACAAAAAAGCCAACCACAAGCTCTACGGTAATTTGCCCAATATGATCCATATGAAGTGTCACCTCGACAAAGTGTTTTTATATAATAAAGCATAAAATATTTAACAAATTGAACTTTCGTTCACACATACTAAAAGATCTTGAAACACTATTTACCTTTAAAAATGGGTATATTACAGTTATGTATCATTTTTTTAAATAAATAAAAATTTAAGCACTTAGGGAATATAAACGAAAGTTCATAGAAAATCCAAACTTAGTTTGATGAGCATGTATGGTGAGCCCAATTAGTTTTTGCTGACTGCTCTAGTGTAGAAATTTTTTAACAGGAGTAAATAAGATGAAATTAACATTTACGATACTTAAAACTCTTTTTATTATAATTGGGATTACCTTATTGTCTTCGTACTAATAATATTGTGCAGCTAATGTCTAATACGGTAAAGGCTCAAATCACCTTATTTCACTCTATTTGGTAAGGATGAACCTGAATGTTCAATTGTCGGATGAACATGAACAGTAATTTCAGCATTACTAAAATAATTTTTACCTTGATCCCAATTCTTACTGATTTTTTTCCATTCTTTATAATTATGCCGCTTATACACTTCTCCTAACGCTAATACATCCACCTTATATTTTTTTTGAACAAGCTTTATTGATTTTTGAATCCTTTCTTCCATTTCCTTTGAAATATCCCTCGTTAAGCGTTTTTCATTCATATTTTGTTTATGATCATTAAAATGCAACTCCGCCAAAGTTCCTTCCAGAAATAAATGAATATCAAACTTCGGGTTTGTAGTATTTTCATTAAATATCTTTATTTTTCGGTGTAGCTTATGAATTTCATATGTAATAAGCTGATTTTTTTTACGGATGGTAAAAAAACCTCCCATTTTTTCAGCTATTATAAAGTTCATTCCCATTGTTTGTTCTCCGCTTAACACTCCAACACATTTGTTATCCTTTCCACGAAACAACGCAGCCCCGTCCATTTTTATTCCGTGTTTTGTTGACTTTAAGATAGGGAGTACAAAACTTTGGGTTGAGATTATCTTTCCCTGCACGTTACCAATTCTTGCTGCCTCAATCACTTGAGCATTTATCAT
>NZ_QOSA01000007.1:0-208275 GCF_008368795.1 Bacillus sp. BF2-3 | reverse complement strand
CCAGATATTGCACAAAATAGCGCAAAACAAATTGCAGCTTGTGCCACCATAGTTAAAGATACTTGTTTTATTGAAAAGACTAACGCTGCAAATACAAGCAAGTTTTTAGTCCATTGTTTCGGGCGTAACTGTTTAAAAAACAATACAACTATATTTTGTTGAGATAAAGTTCCTTCCCTCATAATAATAAGAGTGCTTCTATTTTGTCACTCTCTTCTTTCCCTCCCTATTCAATTGTAATTTCCTTCTAATACAGGAAAAATTATAACACATAAATTAAACATTGAAAATCAGTTATTAAATACCAATAATAAAGGGCTCTCCTCTATATTAATGTTTCTAAAAAATACAGAAGGAAGCCCTATCAACTATATATTCTATTTCAAATATTGACCCCGAAACACCTGCATCGTTTCGTCTTGATTTAACATCGTTAATTCTTCTTCTGAAAACTTACCGTTTCCAACTTTCACTACATACACATTTACTTTTTTCTTACCCCATTGGCTATAAACATCTTTCACCGTATCATAGTACAAATCAAGACGGTTTCCTTTTATTGCACCGCCCTTATCTGCTACTACACCATACCCATAACCTGGTACGAATAAAATTGTTCCAATTGGGAATACGCGTAAGTCCGCAGCGATTGTGGAATATAAATCCCTTTTCGCCTTAACACCTGAATATGTAATACCATACTCCGGATGTCCCGGCCTCTTACCAGTTGACTCAATTCCCGACGTATAACCTGTTGCCGTCATTTCAATTGAACGATATTTAGACCAGTCGTTTGCCTGCTCTAAAGCATTTATCACTTCTTTACTCGGAGCAACATTTCTCTTAACTTCTGCTGCATGTACTTCTTTTGCACTCGTTCCCTCATACTTCTTTACAATCTCTAATAAAGAAACTCCTGTGAAAGCATTCCATGTTACGCATAATGCAATTGCAAGTAAACAAGTCATCATAATGCGAATACAATATCGTTTTAACATTTTTATATTCCACACTCCTTCATCGTTAATCATTCCCTATACCATGAAGGAATATGCAAAAAAATAATCTCCAACTTAATTGGAGATTAAAACATTTGATATCCGCTTTTCCGAAGTTTCTTGATTACGACTCCTGCTAAAGCAGCCCCTACCAATCCAGTAGATAGAATAAATACGTCTGCTTGTCCTAAGTGCGATACACTTGTCCCAAATGAAGAAAATGTTTCTTTCGGTTTTGAAAAATAATCCCACATACTCGCTTTATTAATAATAAGCATACAAACAATCGGATACACAATAACCATCACCCAAGTAGCTCGCAAAATCATGTTGAGTAAAAATCCAATTCCAAAGAACAAAATAAAAAATAACATCATTGAAATAAGTAGTACCGGTATACTCACTCTTTCTCCCTCTCCTTCGCATGCGCCGTAAATACGTGATAGGCTGTATAACCAAATTGCTCTCCTGGATTTAATGTTTTATCCATTTCAAGATGTAATTCTGATTTTCTTTCTAACAAATACTTAATAAGCACAGACGTATTTGGATCGTCCGCAATCGTATCTGGATGTAGAAACGCCACTTCAGACAATTCTTTCTCCTGTATAATAATATTTTCTCCTTCAGGCTCCAAAAGGAAAATAATCATATTATCACTAATCTCATTACGAATAACACCCGATCGAACACCAATGACCCCCTTCACATGAGCGACAATGCCTGTCTCTTCTAATACTTCGCGTTTCACAGCTTCATCAACCGTCTCACCTTCATTTACAAAACCAGCCGGTAAAGACCATTTCCCTTTTAATCCACTGTATTTTTTCTTAACGAATAGCCACCTGCCATCTTTTGTAGCTACTAGGCCACTAACAGCTAGCCATACCTTCCCTCGTTTCTCCATGATGTAATAACCTCCTCTTTCAGAACGGACAGAATATTCTTTCTTTTTATATTATACTATATTTTTAATATGAAAAAAGCAGAAACAGCTCTTAGCCGTTTCTGCTTTTTCTACTATATATTAAAAGAACTTTAATTTACCTTTTTTAAGAACTAATAAAGGTCCACCTAATAAGAATAGGTAACGGTTATCGATTACTTGCTTCATGAAGGAAGCTTTCCAACCTGTTAACTTTTTACCCATAACAACGCCCATTGCATCGTCATGACCTAAAGAACATACAGATCCTTTATTATCAAATGCGAATTTTTTCATTTCACCTTTACCACGAACTAATACAGTTAAGTTGTGTGCAATATTGTAACCTTGTTGAATTGCGATTTGTGCTGTTGGTGGGTATGGACGGTTAATTTCTTCATTAATGATTAACGCTGCGTCACCAACCATGAATACATCTTCGTATCCTGGAGCATGCATGTACTCATCAACTTTTACACGTCCGCGCATTGCTTCAAATCCAGACTCTTCCACAATACCGTTACCACGAACACCTGCAGCCCAAACTACTGTTTCAGACTTAATTAATTCAGTGTCATCGCCATTCGCAACGATAATACCTTCTTCAGTTGCTTCTTTAATTGCTGTACCGATGCGGAATTCTACACCTTTTTTCTCAAGTTGTTTTACAGCGTATTCTACTAACGCTGGATCGAAACCTGGAAGTGCTGTTGGAGCAGCTTCTACACAGATGATACGTGCTTTTTCACGTGGTACATTGTACTCTTTGCAAAGTTCAGGAACACGGTTTGCAAGCTCACCTACGTACTCGATACCAGTAAATCCAGCACCACCAACAACGATTGTTACTAACTCATCGCGTTGTTCAGTTGCATATTTAGAGAAACTAGCTTCCATATGCTCACGAATTTCACGAGTTGCATTAATGTTAGCGATTGAGAATGCATGCTCTTTTAATCCTGTAATTCCGAATGTTTCTGATTCGAAACCAAGACCAATTACTAAGTAGTCATACTCTAACTCGCCGTCTTTTAAGATAATGCGTTTTTCAGCAGCTTTAATTTCTACTACTGTGTCTTGTACAAAGTTCACTTTATTTGTATCAATAACGTCTTGAATATCTAGACAGATTTTTTCATCTTGTAATGTACCAGCTGCGCTCTCGTGTAACCAAGTCGCTTGGTAGTGATAGCTGTTGTTGTTTACTAGCGTAATTTCAGCTTCATTTACAGATAATGCTTTTTGCAGACGAACAGTCGTAATCATCCCGCCATAACCTGCACCTAAAACTACGATTTTTGGAGTCTTCACCAAATCACAACCCTTTTCTTTATATAATAGTAATGAGAAATAATACCAAGTACTAAAAACTCTATTTGTCAAGAATGTGGAATTTATCACATTCTATATCATAACAAAACGCAGTCAAAAAATCGTACGAATTTTGTCATAGAAATTTAACATAATACTTCCCTATATTAGTCGGTTTTATTCCAGAATTCAAGCGTCTGGAGAATTATCAATATTTTAAAATAACATAGCGTTTTCAAGGGTTTTTTAGACTTTTTTTCATGTATTTTCCTTTCTGTATATTTTATACAATAAAAAAGAACCTATGCGAAAACTTACACACAATTCAGTCGTTTTCAGAAGTATTATGAACTCAAATATGCTATCATTTATTTGAAAGTGTCATCATTTGCAGGATTTTCGTGTACATATGAACAATATATGAAATCAATATCAAAATTCCATCTATAGGGGGAATGAAAGTGGCAGAAAATCAAAAAGTTTACGACATAACAATTATTGGTGGTGGTCCAACAGGGCTGTTCACAGCATTTTATGGCGGTATGAGACAAGCAAGTGTAAAAATCATTGAAAGCTTACCTCAACTTGGAGGACAATTATCCGCACTCTACCCTGAAAAATACATTTATGATGTAGCTGGATTCCCAAAAGTGCGCGCACAAGAATTAGTTGATAACTTAAAAGAGCAAATGAAGAAATTTGACCCAACCGTTTGTTTAGAAGAAGCTGTCGATACGCTTGAGAAACAAGCTGACGGTATATTTAAACTTGTTACGAATAAGCAAACTCACTATTCTAAATCAGTTATTATTACTGCTGGCAATGGTGCTTTCCAACCACGCCGCTTAGAATTAGAAGGTACAGCAAAGTATGAAAAGAAAAACTTACATTATTTCGTTGATGATATGAATAAATTTGCCGGTAAGCGCGTCGTAGTATTTGGCGGCGGCGATTCAGCTGTTGATTGGACAATGATGTTAGAACCGATCGCTGAAAAAGTTACAATCGTTCATCGCCGCGATAAATTCCGTGCGCATGAACATAGCGTCGAAAACTTAATGAATTCTCGTGCAGAAGTAAGTACACCGTATGTTCCAGTTGAACTCATTGGTGATGACAAAATTGAACAAGTCGTTCTTCAGCACGTAAAAACGGAAGAAAAAGTTATCATCGATGTTGATGACGTAATTATAAACTATGGCTTCGTTTCTTCTCTTGGCCCAATTAAAAACTGGGGCTTAGATATACAAAAAAACAGCATCCTTGTAAATTCAAAAATGGAAACAAATATTCCTGGTATTTACGCTGCTGGTGACATTTGTACATATGAAGGAAAAGTAAAACTCATTGCTTGCGGCTTCGGTGAAGCACCAACAGCAGTAAACAATGCAAAAGCTTACTTCGATCCAAATGCAAAACTTCAACCAATGCATAGCTCAAGCATGTTTTAATATGTAAAAATAAAAGCTCCTTCCATACGTGGAAGGAGCTTTTATTTTATATACCACGAAAGCACACTGAATTCGATAAACTATCGAACTCAGTGTGCTTTTCGTCTGAAAAAATTATTGTTTTCTTCTTCTACCTAATACGAATAATACTCCGCCAACTAAGAATGAAATTCCAGCACCAACTGACATCATCCATGGAGACGCTGCCCCTGTTTTCGGTAATTCTCTTTCTGTTTTTACTTGCGGCTCTTTAATTAATTTTTCCAATCTTACTTCCGGTTTCACTTCTGGCTCCTTCGGCTCTTTCGGATCTTCCGGTTTCACTTCTGGCTCCTTCGGTTCTTTCGGATCTTCTGGTATCTTAAAATCTTCTTTTGTTTTCGGTAAAATTGTAACTGTAGGCTCAAGTGGCGGATTTATTTTATCGTCCACTACTGCTTTATTTGTTATCCCTTTACTCGGCGCTTCTTTTACCTTCGCTTTAAAAATAATACTACGTTCTTTCGTATCTGTAATTTCTAGATACTTGGCGATTACTTTTCCAAACTCCATTTTTAACTCTATTGGATTTGGCTCAGCCCCTTCAAATCTAATACTACCTTGCACGTATTCTAAACCGGCTGGAATTTCATCTTCTATTGTAACTACATCTAGTTTTCCGTTTTCCACCGTATTTTTGAAGCTAATTCGGTATTCTACTTCTTCTCCTAGCTTTGGCTCTTTATTACTTACTGTCTTCGCTGCTGTTAACTTACCATCTTTATATTCTGGCTTTATTTTCGCTGTCGGTTCTATAACTGGATGTTTCGGATCATCCACTTCAATAATCGCTTTATTTGTTATTTCTCCTCCAACTTTTGCTGTTTCTTTTACCTTTACTTTAAAGATGACACTTCTTTCTTTCGTATCCGTAATTTCTGGATACTTCACTGTTACTTTTCCATTCTCTACTTTAAGTTCTGTAGGCACAGGCTTATCACCTACGGCCTCCAGACTATCTTTCACATACTCTAAACCAGACGGAATTTCATCTTCAATCTTTACATCAACTAACTTCCCGCCATCTACTGTGCCGTTAAAAGTAATTCGATATTCAATTTCTTCCCCTAGCTTTGGTTCATGATTACTTACTTCTTTCCTTGCCTCTAGTTTCCCATCTTTATATTGCGGTGTGATTGGTATAAGTGACTCAACTGGCGGAGTCGTCGGATTATTATCATCAACAATCGCCTTGTTTACAATCTCTTTTCCTACTTGTACCGTCTCTTGTACTCTCACTTTAAAGATGATACTTCTTTTTTTCGTATCCGTAATTTCTGGATACTTTGCTGTTACTTTTCCATTCTCTACTTTAAGTTCCACCGGATATGGTTCCGGCCCATCAGACTTTATACTATCTTTTACGTATTCTAAACCGGCTGGAATTTCATCTTCTACCTTTACCTCAGTTAGTTTTCCGTTCTCTACCGTATTTTCAAAGCTAATTCGATATTCTACTTCTTCTCCTAACTTTGGTTCATGATTACTTACTGTTTTTTCTGCTTGTAATGCACCATCTTTATATTGAGGCTGAATAGAGATATTCGGTTGCTCTGGTGGATTTATTGTATCTTCCACAATCGCCTTGTTCACAATCTCTTCGCCTACTTTAGCTTTTTCTTTCACTTTCACTTTAAAGACGATACTTCTTTCTTTCATATCCGTAATTTCTGGATATTCCGCAAGGACGATTCCGTTTTTCACTTTCACATACAACGGTTTCGGATTCTCTCCCTCGGCTCTTTCACTACCTTCTACAAACTCTAAGCCAGTTGGTAATTCATCCTTAATCTTCACCTTCGCTACTTTTCCATGCTCTACTACGTTACGGAAAGTAATTCGATACTCTACTTCTTCTCCTAATTTTGGAGCTGGATTATTTACTGTTTTCTCAGCTTTTAGTTTTCCGTCCTTATACTCCGGCGTAATAATCGCTTCTGGTTTTTGCGGCGGATTCTTCGGATTGTCATCATCCACAATTGCCGTATTCACGATTTTCTTACCGACTTTTGCTACTTCCGTTACTTTCACTTTAAAGATAATACTACGCTCAGCTGTATCAATAATATTTTCATACTTCGCTGTAATTTTCCCAGCTTCTTCTTTTAACTCTACTGGCGCTGGCTCATTACCTTCTGATTTTAAACTATCCTTCACATACTCTAAACCAGTTGGTAATTGATCCTCAATTTTCACTTCTGCTAGTTTTCCGTTTTCTACCGTATTTTTAAAACTAATTCGGTACTCTACTTCTTCTCCTAGCTTTGGATCTTTTTTATTTACCTTTTTATCAGCTTTAACTTTACCGTCTTTATGCTGCGGGGTAATTTCTACTTCTGGTCGCTCTGGTGGATTTTTTGTATCATCAACAATTGCTTTATTTACAATTGCTTTGTCCACTTCAACAGAATCTTTCACCTTCACTTTAAAGATAATGCTTCTTTCTTTCATGTCAGTGATATTTTCATACTTCGCACTAACCTTACCAGCTTCTTCTTTCAACTCTACTGGTGCTGGCTTATCACCTTCTGCTTTTAGACTATCTTTCACATACTCTAAACCAGACGGAATTTCATCCTCAATTTTCACCTCTGCCAGTTTTCCATCTTTCACCGTATTATTAAATGAAATTCGGTATTCGATTTCTTCCCCTAGCTTCGGTTTATGATTATTCACCTTTTTATGAGTAGCAATTTTACCGTCTTTATATTGCGGTGTAATTTTTGCTGTCGGATCAATTACTGGATGGTTCGGATCATCAACATGGATAATCGCTTTATTTGTGATGTCTTTACCTATTGCAACTGAATCTTTCACCTTCACTTTAAAGACGATACTTCTTTCTTTCGTATCCATAATCTCTGAATACTTTGCCATTACCTTACCATTTTCTACTTTCAACTCCACTGGTTTTGGCTCTTCACCTTCAGCCTTTTCGCTTCCTTCTACAAACTCTAATCCAGCTGGAATTTCATCTTCTATTTTTACCTCTGCTAGTTTTCCATCTTTCACCGTATTATTAAAAATAATTCGATATTCGATTTCCTCACCTAACTTCGGTTCATGATTACTTACTTCTTTTCTTGCCTCAATTTTCCCATCTTTATATTGTGGTGTAATCGTTACATAAGGCTCTTCTGGCAGATTCTTTGTATCATCTATAATTGCCTCATTTACGATTTCTTCTCCCACTTTTACGCTTTCTTTTACCTTCGCTTTAAAGACAATACTTCTTTCCTCTGTATCTGTAATTTCTGGATACTTTGCCATTACCTTATTATTTTTCACCTGTAGCTCTACTGGTTTCGGTTTAGAACCTTCTGCTGTGATGCTGCCTTCTACATACTCTAAACCATTTGGTAATGTATCCTTTATATTTACCTCTACTAGTTTTCCGTTTTCTACCGTGTTTTTAAAACTAATTCGGTATTCTACTTCTTCTCCTAGTTTCGGTTTATGATTATTTGCTACTTTCTGCGCAGCAATTTTACCATCTTTATATTGCGGAGTAATTTCCACACGAGGCTCTTCTGGCTCATTTTTTGTATCTACTACGATTGCTTTATTAACAATCTCCTTTCCTATTTCTGCCTCTTCTTTTACTTTCACTTTAAAAATAATACTTCTTTCTTTTGTATCCGCAATTTCTAGATACTTTGCCATTACCTTGCCGTTTTCAAATTTCAATTCTACCGGACTTGGTTTAGAACCTTCTGCTTGTAAACTGTTCTCCACGTACTCTAATCCAGCTGGAATTTCATCTTCTACTGTAACCTCTACTAGTTTTCCGTTTTCTACCGTGTTTTTAAAACTAATTCGGTATTCTACTTCTTCTCCTAATTTCGGTTTTTTATTGTTTACAAATTTCTCTGCTTTAAGCTTACCGTCTTTATATTCTGGCGTAATTGTTACTTCTGAAGTTGTTGGATCTTTTGTATCATCAACAACTACTTTATTGACAATGCCTTCACCAACCTTAAATTCTTCTTTTACTTTCGCTTTAAAGACGATACTTCTTTCTTCTGTATCCATAATTTCTGGATATTTTGCGATTACTTTTCCATCTTTCACTTTCAGTTCTACCGGATCTGGCTTAGAACCTTCTGCTCGTAAACTATCTTTCACATACTCTAATCCATTTGGTAAATCATCTTTTATTGTTACCTCTGCTAGCTTTCCGTTTTCTACCGTATTTTTAAAGCTAATTCGGTATTCCACTTCTTCTCCTAACTTCGGTGTTTCATTATTTACCGTTTTCTTCGCTTCCACTTTTCCATCTTTATGCTGTGGAGTAATTTCTGCCGTCGGTGTTTCTGGCTCATTTTTCGTATCATCAATAATTGCTTTATTGACGATTTTTTTACCGACTTTCACTTCATCTTTTACTTTCACTTTAAAAGTGATACTTCTTTCTTCTGTATCCGTAATCTCTGGATACTTCGCCATTACCTTACCATTTTCAAATTTCAATTCTACTGGATCCGGCTTAGAACCTTCTGCTTTCACACTGTTTTCTACGTACTCTAAACCTTCGGGTAAAGTATCTTCTATTTTCACCTCTGCTAGTTTTCCGCCTTCTACCGTGTTTTTAAAACTAATTCGGTATTCTACTTCTTCTCCTAACTTCGGCGTTTCATTATTTACCGTCTTCTTCGCTTTCACTTTTCCGTCTTTATGTTGCGGAATAATTTCTGCTGTCGGTGTTTCTGGCGGATGTTTCGTATCGCTCACAATCGCTTCATTAACAATTGAATCGCTCACTTTACCTTTTACTTTCACTTTAAAGGTAATACTTCTCTCTTTTGTATCTGTAATCTCAGGATACTTTGCCATTACCTTACCGTTTTCAAATTTCAATTCCACTGGATCTGGCTTAGAACCTTCTACTTTTACACTATCTTTCACATACTCTAATCCATTTGGTAAATCATCTTCTATCTTTACCTCTGTTAGCTTTCCATGTTCTACCGTATTTTTAAAGCTGATTCGGTATTCCACTTCTTCTCCTAACTTCGGCGTTTCATTATTTACCATCTTTTTCGCTTCAAGTTTTCCATCTTTATACTGAGGAATAATTTCCGCAGTCGGATTAACTGGCTTATTTTGCGAATCATCAATAGTTGCTTTATTAATGATTTTTTTACCGACTGTTACTCCTTCTTTTACTTTCACTTTAAAAACGATACTTCTTTCTTCTGTATCCATAATTTCTGGATATTTTGCCATTACCTTACCGTTTTCAAATTTCAGCTCTACTGAATCTGTTCCGATACCTTCTGCTTTCAAACTATTTTCTACATACTCTAAACCTTCTGGTAAAGTATCCTCTATTATCACGTCTGTTAGCTTTCCGTACTTAACCGTGTTTTTCATACTAATTCGGTATTCTACTTCTTCTCCTAACTTCGGTGTTTCATTATTTACGCTTTTCTTCGCTTTAATTTTTCCATCTTTGTGTAATGGTGTGATTTTTGCTTCTGGTTCTTTCGGATGTTTCATATCATCCACAATTGCCTTATTGATGATTTCCTTACCTACTTCCGCTTCTTCCTTCACCTTTACCTTAAAGACAATACTTCTTTCTTTCATATCCGTAATATTTTCGTATTCAGCAATGACTTTTCCATCTTTCACACTTAACTTTAATGGAGCTGGTTTATCACCTTCAGCCTTTTCACTGCCTTTTACATACTCTAAACCGTTAGGAATTGTATCCTCTATTATTACCTTTTCTAGTTCTCCGTTTTCTACCGTGTTCTTAAAGCTAATTCGGTATTCTACTTCTTCTCCTAGTTTTGGTGATGGATTATCTACTGTCTTCTTCGAATCAATTATTCCATCCTTATGTTGCGGAGTAATTCTTTCCTCCGGCTCAATCGGTGGATTTTTCGTATCATCAACAATTGCTTTATTGACAATCTCTTTATCTACTTTTGCTTCTTCCTTCACCTTTACTTTAAAGACGATACTTCTTTCTTTCATATCCATAATATCGATATACTTAGCTTTGACTATCCCATTTTCAACAGCTAATTCTACTGGTCCAGGTGCTTCTCCTTCGGCCTTGATGCTATTTTCTACATATTCAAGACCTTTTGGAATTGTATCTTCTACTCGCACCTCTTCAAGTTTTCCGTTCTCAACCGTATTATGAAAACTAATACGGTACTCGATTTCTTCGCCTAACTTTGGCTTCTTATTATTAACTACCTTTGTAGCAGCAATTTCACCTTTTTTACTTTGCGGTGTAATAACAACCTTTGATTCAACAGGCTCATTTTTCGGATCTTTTGCAATTGCTTTATTTACGATTGCCTCCCCTACTTTTGCCGAATCTTTTACTTTCACTTTAAAAACAATACTTCTTTTTTCTGTATCCGTAATTTCTGGATACTTTGCCATTACTTTGCCGTCTTCCACTTTTAGTTCTACTGGCTCTGGTTTTATACCTTCAGCTTTCAAACTATCTTTCACGTATTCAACACCTTTAGGTAGTGTATCTTCTACTAGCACCTTTTCTAGTTTTCCGTTTTCTACCGTATTATAAAATGTAATTCGGTATTCCACTTCTTCTCCTAGTTTTGGTGTTTGATTCGTTACGCTTTTTTCAACATCCACTTTACCGTATTTATAATCCGGCGTAATCTTTTCTTCTGGATGCTCAGTTTGTCCATTCGGCTCACTCACAACCGCTTTATTAACGATCGTTTCTCCGGCTTTTGCCTCTTCTTTTACTTTCACTTTAAAGGCAATGCTTCGCTCTTTTGTATCCGTAATCTCTGGATATTTTGCCATTACCTTACCATTTTCTACTTTTAACTCTACTGGATTTGGTTCAGCACCTTCAGCTCTCTCACTGCCTTGAACAAATTCTAAGTTAGCTGGAATTTCATCTTCTATTGTAACTGCATCTAGTTTTCCGTTTTCCACCGTATTTTGGAAGCTAATTTGATATTCAATTTCTTCTCCTAGCTTCGGCTTTTTATTTGTTGCTTTTTTCTTTGCAGCAATTTTACCGGACTTATGCTGTGGTGTAATCTTCTCTTCTAAATCCTTTGGTGGATTTGTTTTATCACTAACGGTTGCTTTATTAACAATTTCTTCACCAATTTTTGCAGTTTCTTTTACTTTTGTTTTAAAGACGATACTTCTTTCTTCCATATCCATAATTTCTGGATACTTTGCAATTACTTTACCATTTTCAAACTTCAGCTCTACTGGCTCTGGTTTTGCACCTTCTGCTTTCAAGCTATCTTTCACGTATTCAAGACTACTTGGTAATTCGTCTTCAATTGTCAATACATCTAGACGTCCATCTTTTACCGTATTTTTAAATGTAATACGATACTCTACTTCATCACCTAACTTCGGTGTTTTATTAGAAGCTATTTTTCTCGCCTCTATTTCTCCCGGAACTTCTTTTGGAAGCGTAACCGTAACATTTGCATCATCTGCAGTTTCATAATTTACCTCGGTACTATCTTTTCCCTTTACCGCAACGATATTTTTTATTGTTGTATCTGATTGTACAGAAGCTTTCACTTTTACTTTAAATGTAATAATAGCACTCTCACCAGGTTTTAAAACACCGCCGTCTTTAGCATCTGCCCCTTCACCCATACGGAAATCAATTTGATTATTTACAAACTCTGCTTCATCATCGCTTGCATTATCTGTTTTATTTCCTTTATTACTTCCAGAAATATATTGTATAGATTCCGGAACATACTCTAAACGATCATCTAATTTATCAAAACCTTTTACATTAGATACAGGTGCTTGGTTATTTTTCGTATCATTTTTCACTTCAATTTGATACGTAAACTCTTCACCAGCTTTAATGTCCTTAATTTCTTTTCCGGCACTATCTAACGCCTTTTTATCAACTTGTAAGTTTGGAGCATTATGTTCTGTAACAAATGTAGCGTTATTTAATACGTAAATATCACCATAGCCACTATTTGCTCTAAAACGCATTTTTGCTTCTTTTAAATCATTTTTTACTTGATTCGGTCCTTCAAGATGATACGTATGAATGTCAGTACTGAATGAATTCGTCCAATCCGGATTATATCCTGGATATTTTTTCGTAACAAACTCGTTAGTACCGTCTACTTGTACTTCTGTCATAGACGAATCATTCGCATCATTATCTTTACCGTTAATATTTTTTATCTTTATATATCCAGCACCAAAATCATATTCTCCATAATCATATGCATATCCATCTTTCTCAGCTGGATCACCTTGCGATGAAAAATAACTAAATTTCGCCTTAAAAGTACCTTCTTTGGGTGTATTTATTTTATTAACACTAATATCTGTCCAGGCTGTACTTTTTTGAGAGACTAGCCCTTCCCAAATCTTCATGTCTTTTACTGTTTCTTTATAGTTTTCATAAACTAATATAAGATTCCAGTTACCCCAGTAATAGCCGCCACCTGTTACATCTTTAATTTGTGGCACATTTGCAACTGTCAAAGTTTGAGAAATCCCTTGCTGCGCAATTACATTTGTTACATCCGCATATGCAACATAACCAGCACCAGCACCCGAGTAATTAGAAATAAAAGGTAAGCTATCCGCTTTTCGTATGCTATCAGCAGTTACATCTGCATATTCTTTATTTCCCATTTTCATTTTGACTGGTTGCCTTACTTGATCCTCGGTAACCTTTCTATCAGCAATATTTCCTGGTAACCCCATTGCTGCTGTCCAGAATAAGTAAGCCTTTTTCACTTTACTTCCGGCAGGAATATTAGGAAATGCACCTGTTGACGAATTAAAAGTACTATCATCGTTATCAACGTCCACAGTCATTTTATTCGTTTTATAACCCATACTTTGTCTGCCATAATGATCGGTCGTCAAACCAAGTGTTACATTACCAGTCTGTACTAAATTACCAGCAGTAATTGTAGAATACAGTGGATCTCCAAATCCTTGCTTATCCCCTGTTTGCATTTGAACCTTCGAAGCATTCTCTGATGCAGCTTGTACTTTTGCATCGCTCTGATTTTCCGCTTCTTTTTCTAGTTTCTCAGCTTCGGTTACTGGTTGTTTTGGTGGTTCTGTTTTTGATGTAGGGTTATTTTTATCTTCTACAGATACTTTTAGCTTTTCATCAACTTTTTTAATTGTATTATTAGCTGATGGGCCAACTTCTTTCTTACTACTGTCAGCCTCCTCATCGGCATTAGCTGCTACCTTTTCTTCAGAAGGGATTCCCTCAACATCTACAGACATGTTCCCTATTTGTAGTTGATCCTTTTGCACACTAATTTTTTGCTTATACTCATTATTAAAATGTTGTGCACGACGAGCTTTTATTAACACAGTCATTTTTTCATGTGATTTTAAATCTTTAATTTTAAGATTAGAAGAAAGAACCTTTCCTCCCTTATCTTTTTCCTCTACATAGAAATCCGCTACCTTATTTTCAGGTAACTTCTCTCCGTTTACTTTCACAGATTGCGAAGGGAACGTAATTTCATTTTCATTATTTTGTTTAAGCACCAATTCTTGAATTGGTGTAGCTCCCGTATTTTCAATCGTATATTGAAATACGTGCTCCCTCTCTGCTACTTCTCCCTTATATATTTCAGCATTTACTTGCTCTGCCTTAATTTTCACATCATTTCCTTGTAGCTCATCCCAGCTTTTTTTATTTATCTCTGTAGCAAAAGCACTGGGTGAAGGCAATATGATGGATAGGAGAAGTGTGATCATCGTTACGACATTAAAACACTTCAATACTTGCTTCATATTTTCTACCTTTCTCCTTTCTATATACTTGCTATCCGTCTACTTAATTTCGTAGCCGTATACATAGCAATATATATCCACTCGCAACAATCCGACCTACGAAAATGTATCGTTGAAATCCCAATGTCAACAATATAAATCTCATAGAATATTACTATTTTAATTTATCAAAAATAGCATATATATATATCGGACACTTATACAAACCTTCACCATTTTTTAACATAGTAAAAAATGCCCTATTGTATAGGTTTATATAACAGTTTAAGGATACATAAAAAGCTTAACATATCTCTTAATCTATTCATACATACAATAGAAATTTTACCATTTTTAGTCATTTCAGTTTGTTATTTATGATTAAAATTTTCAAAAAACAATAACCGTTACATGTAAAAATATGTTATATTATAAGAGAACATATGTTCTTATTTTAAAGGAGGAATTTGTAATGATAAACGAACCCATTATCGTAAAAAAAGAAGCTTTCCAAGCAATCGGCGTTTCGATTACGACGACTAACGAAATAGAGGCATCTACTGAAGGGAAAATTCCCGAGCTCTGGAACCGATACTTTCAAGAACAAATGATGCATCACATCCCAAATCAAAAAACGAAAGAAACATTCGCATTCTACTCCAACTATGAATCAGATGAAACTGGTACATATACATTTACAATCGGTACGACCGTTTCTTCATTAGAAGACGTTCCTGAAAATATGACAACTTTAACAATACCTGCTGCTACATATGCGGTATTTACAACGAGAAAGGGACCAGTTGCTGAAGTCGTTTGCGAAGCTTGGGAATATATTTGGCAATGGTCGAAAGAAAATAAACGTGCCTTCACAACAGACTTCGAGCTTTACGACGAAAGAGCATTAGACCCAAATCATGCACAATTGGATATTTATATTGCGTTAGCCTAAAAAAAGATGCCCATTCGGCATCTTTTTTTGTCGTTAAATAGCTACTGGGCAAATTCATTATTATTGTCTACAATGAGAAAGTGCAGTATAGAAATATTAGAAACTGTATAAAGTGAAACTATAATCAGTGGGGGCATCTCCCATTAAGTATTAGCCCTCACCAATCGGGCGTTTACTTGTTTTTTAGTTTAAATTTGTCACATAGAAAGGAAGCAATATGGAGGAACTACAACAAAATAAAACTGCTTTAGAAGGAAGCGGAAAACCGTTATTAAAAAATACGAATTTCCTTTTTCTTTGGGCAGCTACTCTTTTTTCAAGCTTTGCTTTAGCCTTTTTTACTTTTTCACAAACGTGGTACATAGCAAAAACATTAAACCTTGAAGCTTCACTCGGTGTTGTTTTCGTAGCCCTTAGTGTTCCAAGGCTTATTTTTATGATTGTCGGCGGCGCTGTAGCTGATAAATTCCCGAAAAAAAATATTATGTTTTACTCCAATATCATTCGAGCGATTCTTGTCGCAACCATTCTCACATGGTTTATCGTTGGTGATGTAACGCTATATACATTTGCTTTATTCGCTTTATTCTTTGGACTTGCTGATGCTTTCTTCTGGTCAGCAGATGGATCTATCTTACCGGAATTGGTAGAAAAAAGCCGGTTAACACAAGCGAATTCACTTACACAAATGACGAACCAAGCATCGGTCATCTTAGGCCCTGTACTTGGCGGAATTCTCATTAAATTTACGAACTATGAGACAATCTTTTCCATTACGATTTTATTACTGATTGTCGCGGCCATACTCGTTCAAAAAATACAATTTACGATGCCAGAACAAAAAGATACAGATAAAGGTATGTTCACTTCCATTAAAGAAGGAATCTTATATGTAAAGGAATCGCCATTCCTTTCAACTTTCCTTATTTGTAGCGCCTTTTTAAACTTATTTTTAATCGGCCCGATGCAAGTTGGTTTCCCGCTTTTTGTTAAAAACGTGCTGCATGGTGATTCGCTCCAGTTTAGTTACTTAGAAGCATCTGTAGGCGGCGGAATGGCAATCGGTGCTGTCATTGTCGGTTTAAAAAATATTAATCGTAGACGCGGTCTATTTTGTATTATCATGATGCTATTGTCTGGTATATTCTTCTTAGCCATCAACTTTAGTACCGTACTTTGGCAAGCACTATTAGCTGGCATGTTTTACGGTATTACAATCGCAATGGCGATTGTACCGCTTATGGCAATGATTCAATCGACAGTCAAAGAAGAAATGATGGGACGCGTAATGAGTTTACTTATGCTATCATCAATGGGCTTTATCCCGCTCTCTTATGCATTCACATCCATTGCACTTGCAATAGGAATTCCAATCGTAACCGTTATGAAAAGTGGTGCAATAGCTGTTATCGTCTTCGTACTATTTGTAGCGATTCGTGTTCCAGTTGTAAGAAAGTTCGACTAGCTACTTGGAGTCATGTATTATACGCATGGCTCTTTTTTAAATGGATCAAATAACGCTATCCCCTTACTTCTTCTCACAGCTGCTCCCCATTCTAATCCAATCTCTAAAAATAAATCTCGCACTGTACTATATAAAAGTGCCTTCACATTTTTACGGATTTCCCCGTATTTATACGCCCTCACAACACTTTTCACGCGCCAAATGAAATTCCCATACACTTCTTCATCAGCTAATATTTGCTCCAGTAAAACACCTTGCTCTAGTAATCCACTCTTTTTATATGCAAGTTCCACCTTACTCCAAAATATATTAATCTTCTTCGGATTACTCGTCATCGGCAGAAGTGCGTATATAAAAGGCTTCGGTATATCATGACGGCAATACGTCTCATCAAGCTCGTACGTTATTTTTCTTTTCTCTTTTATTTGTAGAATGTTTTTAGAAAGAATTGTTTCCCTTTCGCTTTTTTGCTCCTTTCCGCTACAGCCAGCTGTATAATCCTCACTTTCACATGCGGACATTTTCATACGGTCATCCATGCGGTCAATTGCAGATATAAGAAATACATATAAGTTCGCACTATATCCGCCGCGCCTATGTCTTTCTTTTGTCGCAACACGCTTTATAATTCCTAGTTCCTCTAACTTTGCAATAGAGCGGCGTACTGTACGAATACTCTTTCCAACATTTGTAGCAATCGTCTCCATTAATGGACAAGCAACCCCCACTGTTTTCTGTTTCTCATTCACTGCATACTTTCCTAAAAAATGAATAATGGTAGCATCCGTTTTATTTAATTGAAATCGATAATGTTTCAAAACTTGTTTTTGATATGTATTAAACTCTTCTTTACTTCGAAATTCACTGTATGGTTTCATTAAATTATATAAGCTTCCCATTTATATCACCTCATTTATAAGTAAGAGGCAGGAAGAGAATTTGGCGTGGAATTTAATATTTTTTTAATGGAGATGAAAATATGATCGTAATTAGCGCTTGTTTAGGTGGTATAGCTTGTCGATATGACGGAAATGACAATCTCGTTTCAAAAATAGAGGAGCTACTACAAAAAGAAGATACAGTCCTCATTTGTCCTGAAGTATTAGGAGGACTGCCAACACCTCGTCCTTCTGCTGAAATTATTGGCGGGAATGGCGACGACGTTTTGGACGGAAAAGCGAAAGTGATGACCAAAGATGGTGAAGATGTCACAGAAGCTTTCGTAAATGGTGCTTATAAAGCATTAGAACAAATTAAAAATTTACACCCAGAATATATTATTTTAAAGGAACGTAGTCCATCTTGTGGCAGTTCTACGATTTACACTGGTGAATTTAATGGCAATAAGCAAACTGGTTACGGGGTAACTACTGCTTTATTTAAAAGACACGGATTTAAAGTCATTTCAGAAGAAGAATTTGAAAACAAAAAAAGGAATTGACCCTGTTCGTCAATTCCTTTTCTATCTGTCTTATTTCACGCCTAATTTTTCTTTCACTTTCGCTGGAAGCTCGTCTTTCTTTACTTCTTCCCAAGCTGATACACCTTTTTTATCTGAGTGATATACGCGTAGGAATGCTTCTTTACGAAGATTTTTTTGAGCTGTAAATTCTAATTCTTTCTCTTTACCGTCTTTATCAAAGCCAGTTAGCTTATACTCATAATCTTTAAATTTTTGACCATTATCAGCTTTACTATGAACTTCTTTTCCATCTACTGTAATTTGAACGTAGTACTCATCTTTACCCATACGGTTTAAATCACAACCAACTAACAAGCTTGCGAATACAACTAAAATACTAAATAGTGCAATGTATCTTTTCATTTCCTTCACCTCATATGTTTTTTCTTATATTCTTATCTTAAAGCCCAGAGCTTAAAGAAGAAATTCAAAAACATGACATGAACATTACACTTTTGTAAGATAATAATTATTTCTTCACTTTAGAAATTGTCATTCCATCACCAATTGGAACGAGTACAGATTCTAAATGCGGGTCGATTTCTATCATTTCATTAAACTTCTGTATAACGTTTTTGTTTCGCACGCTTCTCAGCTACACTACCGCCAATAACGTCTTTCACGCCAATTTCGCCACTTATCACGTAATTTCCTTATACCGTTTATTACGCCTTCTATTATACCCTCAATTATAATCTCTATTACAAGGTATCTTATTAAACTAATAATAGGTTTAATTACGTATTTCCTTATGAATTCAAGAATATCCTCCATCATATTTCCCTCCTTTTTTTCAAAAGGAAGCTGCTACTCCTCCGCGTCCTTTTACGTCCAATTACAATTGCTGCCCTACTGCGGCATATATCAACAAAACTAATACGTCAACAACATCCACAATAACGCTATTGAATTTGGAAGAAACTTCGGTAAATACTAATACTATAACATGGCTAAAAGAATTATTTTTTCATCTATATTTGGGGATGCTCCCAAAAACTTTATAAAATCAAAGACAACTTTACTACAACTCTTCCCGTAACTAATTTATTATCGTGGTAAACCGTCTTCCACTACATCCGTAACAGTTCCATTCGGTTCAAAGATTACACGTAATGATCCTTCTCCACCATAACCAGTATAGTCATATACTGAATAAGATTTATATTTCTCAATCACATGTGGCTGTCCAATTGCAGCTTTTACCTGATTCGCGGGCATACCTTTTTTGATTTTCAAATAGTGATTGTAACTTACTGCTGCCGAATTGTTATTTACATCTTTATACCACGGTACACGATCGTTTTTTTCTTCATATTCCTTTACAGGCTCTTCAATACGTTTCATAGATACCTCATTCTCATTCTCTTTATCTGTACCCTTTATAGCAGTACGTTCAATATTCACAACGTAACCATATGTATTTAATTCAACCATAATTTCATATGTACCATCCGTATCTTTTTCAGTATAAAATACGCGTTTTTCATTATTATTATAATGTTTTATATTCTCACCACCGTAGTCAATCGTATTAAGAATATCCGTATACGTCATACCTTCCTCAATCTTTTGAGATTCGTCATGAGAAATATAACGCTTCTTTGATGATGGAGCATCCTCATTTTTAATACTTTCACGTTTACTCGTGGTCATAGGTGTTTTCTTCTGATCTTTTAATACTTCTTCACCTTCGGCCTTCGCTGGTTGCTTTGCTCCTACTTTTGTTAATACGTCTGTATCGCTAGAACAAGCCCCCAAAATCGATACTGTAGTCAACGCCACCCCTACTATAAGTACTTTCTTAAATAACTTCATTCTAATCCCCCCGGTGTTTTTTAATATCTAGTAATCAACGTATTTTAATGAATACGGAACTATTCAGTTCTATACAATTTGCTATAGCCTTCTCCCTCATACACCTTTTTTATATAAAGTGAAACTTTAATCAGCCCTCACCAATCGGGCTTTTATGGGATAAATCTACCTATTAGTAATAACCGGTGAAACTACAGCTAGTCCGAACACGATCGCCAATCATCTTCGTTACAAATATTAACATTAAATACAACTAATAAATAGTATATTTCTTCTATTTTTTTACATTTCCGTTACGAAATCTTATCTTAAAACGAGCAATATGAAACTGGAATTCACAATATAAATCACATATCCTATATATAATAACATTTAAATTAAATTCCAAAGTAACTTTACATGCATTTTCTGTTTTAATGCCAAAAGAAAAGACCTTTCTAACGATTTTATTCCATCGCTAAAAAGGCCTTTTCTATTTCGTCTAAAAACTTAGCACTCTTCTGGTTTACCAGCATTCGTCGCTGTACGGAAAGATGATCCACATCCGCATGATGCGATTGCGTTTGGATTGTCGATTGTGAATCCACCGCCAAGCATAGATTGTTTATAGTCAATTTTTACTCCTTTAACAATTGGAGCACTTTCTTTATCGATAACAAATTCAACACCGAAAAACTCAAGAACTGTGTCGTCTTCTTTTGGTTCTACTTCAAATCCTAAGCCGTAAGAAAGACCGCTACATCCGCCGCCGTGTACAGCAAGGCGCACATACTTCTCTCCATCTTCAGCATCTTTTAACATATCTTTAATTTGAAAAGCTGCTTGTTCTGTTACTTTAATCATGAAATACACCTTCCTTTCTGTTCTTAGTCCATTATACATCTTTACGCTTCTATCTTGTACTCATACACTCCGCGGCAAATTACTTCCGCAGGTCCTTTCATCAACACGTTTCCTTCTTCAGTCCACGCAATCATTAAATCGCCACCAGCTAAATGAACAGTAATTTCCTTACCGCGTTCCATCTTTCCATTTAAAATAGCAGCTACAACTGCAGCGCACGCTCCTGTTCCGCAAGCTTGCGTTACACCAGATCCACGTTCCCAAACGCGGAAGTTCATCTCGTCATCATTCAAAATTTCGATAAACTCAACATTTACTCGCTCTGGAAACATTTCATGTGTCTCGAGGACTGGTCCAAGTGTTGTAAGAGGTGCTTTTTCTACATCATCAACCAAAATAACCGCATGCGGATTTCCCATTGAAACAGCTGTAAATGCATAACGATGATTATTATATAAGAAGTTTTCACGAATAAATGGCGTTTCACCTTCACCAAGCATCGGTATTTCTGCACGTGTTAGACGCGGTGCCCCCATATCAATTTTCGCTAATGTCACGACACCATCTTCTACTGTTACTTCAGCCGTTACAATACCAGCTAACGTTTCAATTGTGAAAACTGTTTCTTCTACTAGTTTATGCTCATACGCATATTTCGCTACGCAGCGCAAACCATTACCACAGCTCTTTCCTTCAGAACCATCATTATTAAACATGCGCATTTTCACCGGAGCTACGTCTGAAGGGCAAATTAAAATCATCCCGTCTGCTCCAATACCAGTATTAATATTTGAAACCTTTCCCGCCACAAGAGCTAAATCTTCTTCAGGAATTTGCTCTTCAAACATATTTACATATATATAACTATTGCCAAGACCATGCATTTTTGTAAAAGAAAATTGGCTCATTTGTATTCACTCCAAAAATAATTTGTTATTTTAAGTATAGAATGCATGCTTTTAGAACACAATATGAATGTCCCCCGTTTCTCATATTTGACAACGTTTGGCGATGAGCCACTCTTACACAATTTGTGTAAGAAAAAAGCCCTTCTAAAAAGGGCCTTTTTTTATTTATCCCACTATTTTCAATTGGGGAAGGCTAATAATCAGCATTAGCCTTCCCCACAAAATAAAGTTTTATCTAATGGAAAAGGTGCTGCTAATTCGCAACACCTTAAAACATTGGATTTTCATCCAAATACTCATATACATTATTAACAAGCTCTTCTACTGTTGCACCTTGTACAACTTCACCATTTACAAGTGCAAACGGTCCTTCAAAACAAATACCACAATACCCTAGACAACCGTACTCCATTACATCTAAATTCGGATCTTTTTCTAATTTTTCTAGAGCTGCTTGTGAACCACTTGCAAGGTTACCTACACAAAATTCAATTAATGGTTTAATCAAAATTCTCCCCCCTGTACTACAAAACAAATTACCTTTTCACTTTATCTATAAGAAGAAAACTAAGCTGTTTCTTGTTGTTTTCGTTACACAGTCTAAACTATTTAGTTACTTCATTACTTCACTTCAAAGTAGATGACTTCTTCTATATAACATGCTACTTCCAATGAAATAGTAACTACAAAGGAAAAACAGTTTATTTTACTTTTCTTCTTATTGTACAACAGAGTATTCATTCATGCATTGTTATTTGTTCACAAATTCGATATAATTTGATTGAGTAAAGTCAAAATATTTTATTAATATAAAATTTTATGATTAGGGGATATTTCAACAGAAAAGGGGTAATCCATCATGAAACACCTCGTAATACTAGGTGGCGGCTACGGTGGAATGAGAATTCTGCAAAGGCTACTTCCAAGCAACCAACTTCCAGATGATGTACAAGTGACATTAATCGACAAAGTACCATATCATTGCTTCAAAACTGAATATTATGCATTAGTTGCGGGTACTATTTCAGAAACGCATATTCGTATACCGTTTCCTGAACACCCACGCCTCAATATTCAATACGGCACAATAACAAATATTGACCTCGAAGAAAAAGCTGTTCATCTCGATGGCGGCGAAGCAATCCAATATGATGACTTAATTATCGGACTTGGCTGTGAAGATAAATATCATAACGTTCCTGGGGCTAGGGAATATACACATAGTCTACAATCAATTGAACAAACACGTAAAACCTATGAACAATTAAATAGTCTAGAACCAAATGCAACAGTAGCTGTTGTTGGTGCTGGCTTAAGTGGCGTTGAAGTAGCAAGTGAACTTCGTGAAAGCCGTTCTGATTTAAAAATCTATTTATTTGATCGAAAAGATAGAATTTTATTCCCGTATCCAGAGAAATTAAGTAGATACGTAGAAGAATGGTTTGTAAAGCATAAAGTTAACATTATACGAAACTCTAACATTACAAAAGTAGAACCAAATATTGTGTACAACCACGATGAACCACTTGAATGTGATGCAATCGTCTGGACAGCTGGTATTCAAGCAAATGAAGTTGTTCGAAACCTTCCAGTTGAACAAGATGGTAGCGGACGGGTTGTTTTAACAAAATATCACAATATTCCAAACAACGAGCACGTGTATGTTGTAGGAGATTGCGCAGCACTTCCACATGCACCATCTGCCCAACTTGCTGAAGGTCAAGGAGAACAAATTGTCCAAATATTATTAAAACGTTGGAATAATGAACCACTCCCGGATGAACTACCTGTTATTAAATTAAAAGGTGTTCTAGGATCTCTTGGTAAGAAACATGGATTCGGTTTACTCGCAAACCAACCATTAATGGGACGTGTACCGAGATTATTAAAATCTGGTCTTCTTTGGATGTACAAATATCATAAAGGTTAATACCTTACAGGCTGTCTACTATGTAGGCAGCCTCTTTGCATCAGTTTTTAAAAATTATCAGACACATCTTTCTCAATATTTATAATGATTTATTTTTCATTTTTATATTAAAAAATATTGATAAACATTGTATGCTATTTGTAAGTTGTTTTATTATTTCCTTGAAGACCGAATTCATTCGGTCTTATTTTTTATGTGATAAATACTTTTGTAGGAGGCATTACATTCCACTTATGAACTTATCGAAACTAAACAATCGAATAGAAGCGAAAAAGAAAGAGTTAATCTATCTCGTTGAACGATACGGATTCACTCATGATAAAGTGATTTCTTTCAGCCAAGAATTAGATCGTTTACTTAACTTATTAATAAAACTCAAGACGCAGAAAAAACGTTGCTCTTTATAACCGTTATCTTCTCTTTTTTGATACGATATAACTAGAATCAGAAAGGAGCGATTTATGTTTATATTAAAAAACGTTATATATAAAGATATACTACACATTCCTTATTTACAGATTCAAAAAGAAAAGATTACTTGCATTATCGGTGAAAGCGGAAGCGGAAAAAGCACGTTGCTTCGCATGTTAAACGATTTACAATCTCCAACATCCGGCACAATTAAATATAACGGAAAATTAATTTCTGATTATCATCCTATTCAATTACGTCGTGACGTAGTTATGCTTGGGCAAACTCCACCTATTTTTGATGGAACCGTTAAAGACAACTTATTAATGGGACTTCGTCTTTCTGAAAAACCATTTCCAAATGATGATGCCCTGCGGAGTGCATTACAAACCGTTAGCTTAGACAAGCAATTAGAAGATAGCGCCTCCTCACTATCTGGCGGTGAAAAACAAAGACTTGCCTTTGCACGTATCGTACTTATGGATCCGCCTGTCTATTTATTAGATGAACCTACTTCAGCATTAGACAGTGATACAGAACGCCGCGTTATGAAACAATTTACTGAACTAGCACGAAAAAAGAAAAAAACAATTATCTTCATCACACACTCACAACAACTTCCAGAAGAAATTGCAGACGACATTATTGAGATTAGTAAAGCAAACGGTGCAACTAGAAAGGAAGTGCTCTCTGTTGAAGGGCGTTATTGAACTCCAAATTTGGCAACTTGCAGCTGCCTATATTTTCATTCTTATTTTAATTGGACTTGTAAAATTAAAAGGAATACCTCGCGAAAAACAAATCGCGCTCGCAACATTCCGTATGACGATTCAGCTCGTACTTGTTGCATATGTCCTTACATACGTATTTGAAAACAGTAATCCATTTTATACAATTGCTCTCATTACTTCTATTACTACCTTTGCAATTTTTAATATTTATAAACGAGTTAACATCCCAATGTCTAAAGAATTAAAACGAGTAGCCGCCCTTTCCATGGTCGCCGGATCAATTGGGCCACTTCTACTATTTATCTTTGTTATTATCGGACATGATCCGTGGTATGCTCCGCAATATATCGTCCCTATTACAGGAATGTTAGTTGGGAATGCCATGACTGGTGTTTCTCTCGGCGCAAATACGTTCTTAAACAATATGAAATCGCAAAGAGGTCAAATTGAAGGTGCACTTATGCTCGGCGCAACACCGAAAGAAGCAGCTGCTCCGCTCATTCGAGACGCTTTTGACTCTGCTATTTTACCAACAATTAATTCTATGGTCGGAATGGGAATTATAAGCTTACCAGGCATGATGACTGGTCAAATATTATCCGGTATATCACCATTCACAGCCATTCAATATCAAATCGCCATCATACTCGGTATTTCTGGAAGTACTGCCTTTGCTGTCATTATCTTTTTACAGCTTGGATATAAAACGTTCTTTAATAAGCGATGTCAATTGAAAGAAATTGACTATGGTGCACGGTGAATCGTGCGTAGTTCACGATGAATGAAATTATATTAGCGATTTTTTCAATATATCTATCATAACTTGCAATATATCAACGATTTTTCAAATATATCTATCATAACTTGCAATATATCAACGATTTTTCAAATATATCTATCATAACTTGCAATATATCAACGATTTTTCAAATATATCTATCATAACTTGCAATATATCAACGATTTTTCAAATATATCTATCATAACTCAGAATATATCAACGATTTTGTACGAAATATCGATTTACCGACAAAAAGTGACATAATAAAAAGAGGAGGCTATTCGCCTCCTCTTCTATTTACTTACGCCTTCTTAACGAACTGTGATTTTAACTTCATAGCTCCGAAGCCGTCGATTTTGCAATCGATATCGTGATCGCCATCAACTAGACGGATACTCTTTACTTTCGTACCGATCTTCACAACTGAAGAAGTTCCTTTTACTTTTAAATCTTTAATAACAGTAACTGCATCGCCGTCTTGAAGAACGTTTCCGTTCGCATCTTTTACAACTTTCGCACCATCATTATTTTCAGCTTCTGCTTCTTGGCCCCACTCATGAGCACATTCTGGACATACGAAAAGAACGCCATCCTCATACGTATATTCTGAATTACATTTTGGACAATTTGGTAAAGTAGCCATAAATTCATTTCCTCCGTTCATTATTTATACGTAAAAATCAAAATTGATGTTTACATCTCGATAAATAAAATTTGTATAGCATTTCTTTATAGTGCCATAGTCTCACGTTATTGACAAGCCTACCTCAAATTCTCATTTTTTATTGTATTTTACAAAATTTCAATTTGTCTGCCGTTTTTCTATTTGCTCTTCTACTAATTTTAAAAATCTTCGTTGTGCATTTTTATTTTTTACAAGCAATCGAACTCTTAGCTTACTTTTTAAATATGAGCGAACTTTGTAGTTCGTAATAAATAACTTTCGATACTTTTCGTCTTCATATATGATTCGAAACCATTCATACTGCTGCAAGTAAAGTATGTTAGCATCAATCTTTTTCGTGTGTAAACCCGTACTTAAACTAATCGATCCTATTAGAGCTTCTATTAATACTGAAATCATTTCTCTCCCCCTAATAAACAAAAGAAGAACCTTCACAAGATTCTTCTTTTCAAAATGAACGAGTTCCCTCTAGAAACCCCAATTATTTTCTTCAATGTAAATTTGATATTCTTCTACTTCTTCTTCACTTAACTTCTTATTATTTTCATATACCTCTTGCCACTCGAAATAATCTTCATCGAAATAAACAGCAAATTTAATTTTCACGTTTTTCTTCTCTGTATAATCATAACCAGTAAACTCTACTACGTCATAATCTTTTTCTTTCTTCACAAACTTCCAAGTTGGATTATCATTCATAATCTCTAAAGTAACCCCTTCACCAGTTGAACGAACAACGTTTTTAATATTCGGCTCAGTTGGTAAAAGAGAAAGTCCGAGCATAGCTCCGCCAAACACAATCCCGACTATAACTTGTAAACCAATCATACCAGCAATACTCACGCCACCCTTTGATTGTAAGAAATACGCCTTCTCATGATCAGACGCATCTTCTCCCTTACGAAAAACACGAACACCATGCTTATAATATAAACGGTTTCCTTGCCATCCAGTAAATATCATCATTCCTAATTGAAGAGCTAAACTAAATGTTACATAAATCCCCTCTGGAATATCTATAAAAGGGGTTATAACTATACTAGGTATAGCCAATAACGCAAATATAATAGATAACTTATACATTTTGCGATAAGCTAACCAAAAGGTTGGAAAGAAAAAGGCTACCCAATTCCATGTATTCCCTTGCGCAGGGTTTTCTACTTTACCCCACTTAAAATCATAATAAGCTGTATTCTTTTGAACAACTTTATGTAATTCTTGTGGAGAAATCGTTTCTTGTAAAACAGTGTCCTTCACGTACATCATCCTTTTCTTATTTCTATATACATTTATTGTATATGGACAAAATGAAGGAATCTAACAAAAAGTACACATATTTCATAAAAATGAACGGAAATCGAATATATTCCGACAATTATCCGTTTCTTATTTCATTTTACTTTTAAATATATTAGAATACTTATGAATGATACGTTTAATACACTAAGTTAATCATTTTGTATATTTGATAATAAAAATGTTTCACATGAAACTATTTATATTTTGTATTACCTTGCCTCTACACAATGCGTATAAAGCCCTTTCTACTTACTACAAAATACGAAAGACGCCCTTTTCAAAAAGGCGCCTTTTTATGGTTGAAAATTCAATAATAAATAAAACGAATTATTTAATAAATGAATCCCAATTGGAGCGAGTAAATTCTTCGTTTTCTTATATGTGTATGCTAAACATATACCCATACCCAAAATATATAAAATACTACCTACTGTAAGGGGATGGCCAAAACTAAATATGAAAGCACTTATAACGGCACTAGTAAGTGTAGAGAAGCGCTGAGATAATTTCATAAAAAACATACCTCGAAATACAATTTCCTCCCAAATAGGCGCAAAAATTGTGAGCACAACTACGTATAAAATGATTTCACTTGTAGTAGGTTCTATTACTATATTAGATTCATCCACACCAAGCCCATGTGGTAAAACTAAATTTAATACCGCAAGATACATAAGCATTACAATCGTTGTCATTACTATCGTTACATAATGTTTAAAATTATTGAATTGTAATGATTTTATTAAATGTAAGCAGCAATTTCTTGCCGGTGCATACATTACGATAATCATACAAAACGTGAAAGATGGAATAAGATGATCTACATACCATGGGTATAAGGAAGAATCATATAAAAGGTTCAAAAAACCAATTCCATGCATGACCCCAAAAATAATTACTAGAATGCTAATTACTTGGCGCATACTCATTTGTTCATTCTTTTCTTCATATGTAACTAATTCTATATTCATCCTATCTCCCCAGTATAATTAAACCTTTTTAACCATTATATACCAAATAAAATATAAAAAAGACAATACCCCCCACTGTATTGTCCATTTTCTTCCCTACCATTTCTCTCTACACGTCTCAATTAAATGCAGTAAGTACCTCTTCGTCATATCTGCCCTTCTCCACCTTGAGAGCATTCTCTTTTCTTTTGGATTGTGCCGTATTCTCGCTACTTCTTTTAATAAAAGCTCCCATTCTTCCGCTGAACGTTCTGACAAGTATTGTAATCCTCTATCTTTTGAAACGATTGTTTTATGATCTAGTGTATATAAAATACGTCCCATCGTAACGACAGCTGATTCTACCCACTCTTCTATAAAAAATAAATATGGCTTCTTCGCCTTTTCACTCCAGTACTGTTCTACGTTGTATTTCATCGTATTTACTACATCATTCCATTGTATTTGCAGCGGAAGATCTTCTGCTTCTTTTCCTGTAACTGTAATGCCTTGATTTTTCAACGTCCACCATGTGACCGCATTAATGTCCCAATGACCAACATTGGCTTTACCATCTGCACAATACACGTACTCGTTCATTTCATCATTGTATTTCCCTAAGTCAGCAAGCGGAATATACATACCGTCCATTCTTTTACCTAGCGTATTGTCACTAAGTTTCTTATGTAGTTCCACAAGCTGCTGTTTTTCAGCTTCATTCACGGAATCATTTATCACTGTAACAAAATCAACATCGCTCGTTTCCTTATGAAATGCACCTAGTGCGATGGATCCGTAAATATATACCCCGACTATTTTTTCATCCAAAAAAATTTCTTTTAATTCTACTGTGTACCGCTCCATTAACTGTTGTACTTCCGTTGGTAACGCATGCTTCACTCCATTTTTCATATCTATCCCTCCAATAAAAAAGCCTTTGCAAATTCGCAAAGACTTCTTGTTTTATAAATATTTCTCGATTTCTTCATAAACATCCTTCAAACGAGGATTTCCTTCTCCAACAATTTCTCCATTTACAAGAACGACCGGATAAAATAAATCTTCTTCCACTACGCGCTCAGCGAATGCTTTTTTATCCGCATCTTCTTGTTCTTCTTGGAAATCAATATACTCGAAATTAAATTTATTTTCTTGTCCTTCATATTTACGACCAATTGCCGCTTGTAACCATTCAAACGTTTCTGTTGAAGATGGCATTCCGACGCAGCTCGCACAAATTACTTTCGTCCCATACACTTGAACATTAACCATTTCTTCTCCCCCACTTCTTGTCCCAACAGTATATTCAGATGTCTTATTACATAAGCACATCATTTTACAAACTTATTCCATACCCCTATACTGAAAAAACACGATACAATATTTCGACAATAAAACAAGAAGAGAAAAAATAGATTTTCCCCTCTATCTTGATTATAATAAAACTGATGAAAGGAGTCGATAAAAATGGAAAACCCACATATGCAAGAACAAGTATTAGAAGTATTAGATAAATTACGTCCATTCTTACTTCGCGATGGCGGAGACGTTGAATTAGTAGACATTGAAGAAGGTATCGTAAAACTACGCCTTATGGGTGCATGCGGAAGCTGCCCAAGTTCTACAATCACACTAAAAGCTGGTATCGAGCGCGCGTTACTTGAAGAAGTACCAGGCGTTATCGAAGTAGAACAAGTATTTTAATCTAAAAGCAGAAGCGGCTCGTTCAAAATGTGAGGGGGGATGGAGCTTCTGACATAGAGGCGCTTTTTGCCTCGGCGGAAGAAGCGAAGCCACCGAACATTTTAGCCGCTGGAGCTAGATATTAATCTAAAAGCGGAAGCGGCTCGTTCAGAATCGCCTTCTAAAAGGAGACCAAATTTGGTCTCCTTTTTTTATTCAAATCACATTTATCCGTTAACATCATAAAACAAAATTGGAAATCCTTCTCAAAAAATGCGATAATTAATACTATATAGTGAATCGTTCACACATATACAGTAAAAAAACATAGGGGGACGACAGATGCCAAAAATGGGGAACACTTTTGTAACAATTCAAGAACTAGAAAAGAAAAAAGAGTATTTATTAGGCCTTTCATCCGTTATACCAACATGGAATACAAGCTATCAATTTTTATTTAAAGAAATCCAGCAAGAATTATTGGGTAAAGTAAATGAAAAGCTCGAAAGGCATCAATTCGTTTTAAATATATGTACAGATCAACAGGTAGGGGCATAATGTATTACATAAAATTGTGGTATATAAAAAAGAGACCTCACTCGGTCTCTTTTTTATATTTTCAAGATAACCAATCTAATTTTCTAATCCCAAGCTTATCTACTGGTAAACGAAGTGAGCCATAAAAGTGCTTCATAAATTGCTCTGAGCGGTTTACATCGTGTAAAATGGCTTCTAAGCGATCTCTATATATGCTTTTTTGTTCTTCGTTTCCAGTTTGGTAATATCGTTCGACCGTTTCAAAATAGTGAAGTGGGAACAGGAGCCTTGCAAATAATAAACGCCAACCAAATGAGGACAGCGAGTAATTCCGTTCATAATCTGTAACAAATTGAACGATTGTTTGATCCCAGTCTTTCTTTTTTTCAATCATCATATAGCGAATCCATTCTGCTATATCTCGAGTTGGGTGATCATACACCCAATCAAAAGGGAGTTTGAGACGCTTCGTTTGATGCCATAATAAAGGTGTGAATCGTTCTTGGCAAATTGTCGCTGCATCCGTTAGTTGCGGCGTATCATCCATTTCTGTATCAACAACATATTGAATGGCATTTTCTGCAACTCCTAAGTAATACGGGAAGGATTCAATAAACAATTGATCGAATACGTCTATAGGGTGGTTCATCACTTGTGATTGCCAAAACTTTTCTAACTGATCGAGTCTCTTTTCCCATAACGCTTTCCATTCACCAATGCGGCTTAATTGCTCGATTTCTTCTGGAAAGAATGCACCTCGTTTATGGAATATAGAAAGTTCACTTCCTAATGACGTAGCATGTCGTTCTAACGCTCGCATACCTTTTAATAAGCAGTAATTTTGTTCTTCTATCTCACTTACATAGTAGCCGTGTATAGTTGGAACGAAAGTCGCTACAGTTATATCCCCTTGCTGGTTCATATAGTCACTGAGCTTTTTCATCTCTACAAGTACTTCTTCCTCCATTTCTCCAATTGGAACAAGTACATAAATTTTGTTGCGAATCCAAAAGCTTTTATAGGGGCCCAGGGGGATTAATTCTTTAACATGCATGTGATAATGCTCATAAATATGCTGAATCATCGCAGTCGCCACCTATGGTTTTTCTTTATATATATGAGCTTGTGCTCGCCTTTCATTCCTATGCACAGGATAAAGCAACGAAACGTATACAAATACTAAAAAGAAAAAAAGGTGATAAACATGAAAGAATCAAATCAACTACAAGAAAGAGCATTACAACTATTACAAGAACGTGGTGTAACAATTGACGATATTGCTGAACTTGTTCATTTTCTTCAAAAAAAATATCATCCAAATTTAGAGATGTCAGAATGCCGTTACAATGTAGAACGTGTACTATCAAAACGTGAAGTACAAAACGCACTGATTACTGGTATCGAGCTTGATGTCCTTGCTGAAAAGGGAATGCTAAGTGAACCGTTACAAGATATTGTAAAACGTGATGAAGGCTTATACGGAATTGATGAAGTTATCGCACTTTCTATCGTAAACGTGTACGGCTCTATCGGTTTCACGAACTTTGGATATATTGATAAATTAAAACCTGGTATTTTAGAATACTTAAATGATAAATCAACTGGAAAGGTGCATACATTCCTTGATGATATCGTTGGCGGAATCGCTGCCGCTGCTTCAAGCCGTTTAGCGCACCGAGCTGAGCACTCAGAATAATAATGTTTTCTAGGCCGTCAGTTTCATTCTGACGGCCTTTCGTATTCCATAAGCATAAATTCTCTTCCGCGGCTCAAAAAAATAATCCCTTGTTTAAATCCGATATTTTTATATAACGTAATCGCTCTTGTATTAAATGTTGCTACGCTTAATCGAAACATTTTTGCATTAAACTCTTTCCTGGCAAACGCTATTCCAGCTTGGAAGAATTCTTTCCCTATTCCCTTCCCAGTTAACGCCGGCTTCATGCCAAGTCCGATATCAATCACATCTTCTCCACCATATAAATTAGCATCTCTTCCACCTGGCACTTGTGCATTTGCTCCAAAACAAAAATAGCCGATGAGGTCTCCTTGATCGTCACAACAGCCATAATACGTTCCATCTAATAGCTCTTCTATTACTTCTTTCTCGCCTGAAAAACTATATAAACTATAAGGTTCCTCGTACGTCCACGTATTTATCTTCTTTGCTTCTTCTATCGTTAACTTATGTATATCCACTTTCTCTTTCCCCCTATTATATTTCTATTAACAATATTCGATATTCATCTTATAATTCATCTTTCTCAATATATTTTTTAAATTTATCGCTTCATTTTTATGGAAGATTTTTCTTATTATGTTACGATTAAACAGAATCATTACAAATAAGGTGGTGACAATTTGAATTACTTTTCTTATCTCTCCTCGGAAGAACGGCAAAATTTTTTCTATAAAGAACCTCTTAGTTTTTCAAAAAATATAGGGAAAGAACAACTAGCTTACGCACTAGGCGCCACACTATATACTCCTGGCACGAAAGAAACGATTGCGGAAGATATAATTAGAAAGAAACATGTGGATGCTACCTCAATTATTCTTTGTCTAGAGGACGCTATCAGCGATGAGGAAGTAAAACTTGCAGAGCAAAACATCGTCGTTCAAATACAGCAAATCGCTAACTTAGTCAGTGCCAACATACTAAATCAAGCAGACATCCCGCTTCTTTTTATTAGAGTTCGACAGCCAAGTCAACTGAAGACAATTGTTACTGAATTAGGTAGTGCTGTTCATTGTTTATGTGGTTTTGTCTTTCCAAAATTCACACCGATTAACGGAAAGACTTATATCGATCAGCTTGCATATATAAACGAGTTATACTCATTATCGCTATATGGCATGCCGATTTTAGAATCCCCCGAAATTATGTATAAGGAAACACGGGCAGAATCATTATTACAAATAAAGGATTTACTAGATTCTTATCAAGATTACATCTTAAATGTACGTATTGGTGCTACTGATTTTTCAAGTATATTTAGTATTCGGCGCAATAAATACACACCTATCTATCATATTACCGTTGTCCGTGATTGTATTTCAGACATTATTAACGTTTTCTCAAGGGCAACAAATGAATATATTATTTCAGGATGTGTATGGGAATATTTTTCTAATGATCATGAAGAAGGGCTTATTCAAGAGGTATCACTTGACCATGCAAATGGCTTAATCGGAAAGACAGTTATTCACCCATCTCATATTAAAGTTGTACAGGCAATGCACATTGTCACAATGGAAGATTATTTAGATGCGAGATCAATTTTACAAAATGCAGATACGTATAATGGAGTGCTAAAAAGCAGTTTTTCTAACAAAATGAATGAAGTAAAACCTCATTATGGCTGGGCTCGCAAAACCATTTTAAAATCTAATATTTACGGGGTGCTACATGAAAACAAACAATTCACCGATCTCCTTATTACAAACGCAAAGCAACACGTATAACGTTTTAAATAATATACAAGTCCATGTAGAAGTACATGATAATCCATATAATTTAGCGCTAGACAATCTTTTTCAAATGGCTGCGAGAATAAATAAGAAACGTAGTTTTTTATTTGTGAGTACAATCCTTGGAAAGCATCTTCCTATTAAACCTGCAGTCTCTCTATCAAGTGGAGTTGCTCTCGCTGCAAGATATTTGGAAATACTACATAATATTTCTCATCCATTTCAAAAAGAAATTTTAAATCTCATTTCATTAGAAATTGATGAAATCCCAGAGGAAGGATTTCGTTATCAATATCCTCTGCAAGAAGAAGTTGTGTTCATCGGATTCGCTGAAACAGCGACAGCACTTGGTCATTCTATGTTTCAATGCTTTCAAAATGCAAAGTATGTGCATACAACTAGGGAATCGATACCCCACCTAGAATCTGTCATTACATTTGAGGAAGAACATTCTCATGCAACATCGCACCGTTGTTATGTAGATGAAAGCTTTTTTCAAAACAACAACCCGATTGTTCTCGTAGATGATGAGATGACAACAGGAAAAACAGCATTAAATATTATTAGATCTATTCAAAATAAATTCCCACGAGAAGAATATATAATTGCTTCTTTATTAGACTGGCGTTCTCATACTAATAGAAAACAATTTAAACAATTAGAAGAAGAACTTCAAATTAAGATTCATGTTATTTCTTTATTAGAAGGCAGTATTCATACAACTGGCCAACCATTAAATATTGCAAAAACAGATATTCAAATTAAAGAAACAAAACCTGATTTCAAAAAGCATACCCTTACCTGTCCAAAATCACCCTATACATCAAATTATATAAAATATACTGGGCGATTTGGCATTTCAGCATATGAACAAAAGCACATTCATTCTTTCGCTCAAGAAGCAGGAAAAACTTTAAAAAGAGAAAGAATGGGAAAACGAACACTCTGTCTCGGAACGGGTGAATTTATGTATATCCCAATGAAAATTGCTGCTGAAATGGGTGAAAATATTTTATATCAATCTACAACAAGAAGCCCTATCCATCCTGTTTCAAATGATGTAAACTACGCCATTCATAATCATTTCTCATATCCAAGTCCTGAAAATTCTACTATTACAAATTACTTTTATAATATTTCACCTCATGATTACGATGAAGTATTTGTTTTTATTGAGCGTGATTTAGGAGAAGAAGCCCTGTTTCCTCTTCTACAGCAGTTACAAACAGTTATTCCTTTTATTCATATCGTCTCATTTTCAAATAGCATAGAAAAGGAAGGTTGATAATTATGGTAAAAGTAAATTCTCATATTAGTAGTTACAATCCAAATGATGCTATTTTTCTATTAAAAGATATTAGTGATTTAATGAAAGAAAGTTCCACGGAAACTAGAGAACAAGCAATTCAAGCTGGCACACATTATTCCGAAATGTTACCAATGGAATATAAACCATCTAAAGCGTATATGGATTTATTCTTTTCTTCCCTGCAACAATATAAACACAAACTAGCCATCGCTGTTGGAGTTGTCGCCGAACAGATTATACAAACTAAAGGAACTAACCTTGTCCTCGTTTCATTAGCTCGTGCTGGTACACCTATTGGCATTCTTATCAAACGCTACATACGCTATCAATACAACCTTGATGTACCTCACTATTGTATTTCTATTGTTCGCGGACGCGGTATTGATGAAAATGCACTCCATTATATTTTGGAACATCACCCTAAAGAAACAATTCAATTCATTGATGGGTGGACTGGAAAAGGTGCAATAAAAAAAGAATTAGAATATGCAGTACACACATTTAACGAACGAAATAATACACACATTTCTCATTGTATGGCTGTGCTTGCTGATCCCGGTTACTGTACTTCAATTTACGGTACACGTGAAGATTTTCTTATTCCTAGCGCTTGCTTAAATGCAACAGTCTCTGGACTAATTAGTCGCACTGTACTAAATGACACCTATATCGGTCCAAATGATTTTCATGGTGTTAAATATTATAAAGATCTAGAACAAGAAGACTTATCAAATTTCTTCGTTGATGAGATAACAGAGTTATTCCCTTCTGTTCATTCTCATATAGATAATCAATTACGTTATATTACTTCAACTTACACTGATCCCTCTTGGCAAGGATTAAAAGATATACAGTCTATCCAAAATCACTTTGAAATTGACGATATTAACTTAATTAAACCAGGAGTCGGTGAAACAACTCGTGTATTACTCCGGAGAATACCGTGGAAAATTTTAATACGTAAGCAAAACAATCCCGATTTAAAGCATATTTTACTTCTCGCTAAAGAAAAGAATGTCCCAATTGAAATCTATGAGAATATGGCTTATTCATGTTGCGGGCTCATTAAGCCTCTTAGGAAGGAAACAATATGATTTTCGCCAGTGATCTTGATCAGACGCTTATTTATTCCCGGAAATCGTTTCGTGCCCCTATAGAAGATGAATCAATTCAACTCATTGAAACTTTAGATGGGAAAGAAATTTCTTTCATATCACATAAAACCATTTCACTACTAAAAAAATTACAACTGCACTCACATTTCATCCCAGTTACAACAAGAGCTATTAAGCAGTTTCAGCGTATTGCTTTATTCCAAAACGAAATCATTCCCGAATACGCCATTACAAGTAACGGCGGCAATATCCTTCATAATGGGAAACAAGATGGTACTTGGAACAGGACAGTAAAAGAAAGACTATCGGTTGAATGTATAGAGAGAAACGACATACTAAAGGAATTTGGACAAATAGCTCATAAAGATTGGGTTATATCGCAAAAAACAGCTGATGATCTATTCCATTATTGCATTATTAAACGGGAGAACATTCCTTATGATGAATTATCATCCTTCACTTCCTGGTTAGACAAACAAGGCTGGAATCATTCACTTCAAGGTAGAAAGCTATACTTTGTACCAAAACCAATTAATAAATGGGACGCCGTGCAATATATAAAAGAAATTTTGCAAATAGATACGATTATTACAGCTGGGGATTCTTTACTTGATTTATGCATGCTTGAAAAGGCGAACCATGCCTTCGCACCACTTCATGGTGAGTTAGGGGCAATGCATGATAACTTACAACCCCATATTTTAAAAACAGACGCAATCGGCATATATGCCGCAGAAGAAATCGTAAATAAATCACTTCAAATTATTCACAGTTCATTACCTACCTCATGATCATCATATGCACAATTGCATACGCACCGCGGTTAAACAGATGGTACAATTTATTTGAATCGCTGTTGCTACACTTCTTGATTAGAGAAAAGGCGTTAAAACGGAAATTAGCGTCTTATCAACCTCAAGCAATTGGCACATTTTGTCATCTTAAAAGACACTCGAACGAGTGTCTTTTTTTCTATATCCAACAAGGACTTACTCATTTCAAAGTATAAATACATAAAATAATGTAAATCATGACACGCATGAATCACTTTCTAAAAGTTATAAAGTAGATTCAAAATAAAAAAGCACTCTTAACTAGAGTGCTTTTTACTTTCAAACAAGGAGGCTACATATATGGATAGTACTCTCGTATTTAACTTTGGCATTGGTATTGTTATCATTTTATTCGTCTTCTTTGTACTTTGTATGAGCGGGGTATAAAAAGGCGATTTTCGAGCGTCTTTTTATACACATACATATGTATTACTTGACTTCTATAAAAGTAGTAACCATAATAGTTACAGAAATACAAATAGCTATTCACATATCCACAAATAGGAGGAAGAAAAATGAAACATGTAATCGTTTATGCACACCCGAATACAGAAAGCTTCAACCATGCGATTTTAGAAACGGTAAAAAGTGAATTAGAAGGAAAAGGTCACGAAGTACGCGTTCGCGATCTATACGAATTAAACTTTAATCCAGTATTAGGCGCTTCCGATTTCATCTCATTTTCTCAAGGAAATACACCAGAAGATATTAAAGAAGAACAAGAACATATCTCTTGGGCTGACAGCATTACATTCATTTATCCAGTGTGGTGGGCGGGACTTCCTGCTATTTTAAAAGGATACGTTGACCGTGTATTTAGCCATGGATTTGCTTATGCTTACGGTGAAAACGGCATTGAAAAGTTATTAAGCGGTAAAAAAGGATTGTTACTATCTACAATGGGCAATACGAAAGAGGCATACACAGCAGGCGGCATGTTTGATGCAATGAAGAAAACAGCGGATGTTGGTATTTTTGAATTTACAGGTATTGAAACACTTGAGCATACATTCTATACAAGTGTCCCTTCTGTGGATGACAGTGTGCGTAAGCAATATCTTGAAGAGGTTAAAAACGTTGTGAATCGTGCATTCTAACAAAATTATATCGGCGATTTTTCAAATATATCGACTTACCGATAAAAATCAACACTAGTCACAACTGAATGTTAGCCCACACCAATCGGGCTGCCAGCAAATATCAGAAAAAAAGCTGTTCCAAAGTTTGGAACAGCTTTCTTCATTACATCTTCTCAATCCACTCCGTCAAGTTATGCACAACTTGCGTCGGTTGTACTTCGTATTCTGTTAACTTCTCCACAGTTGTGACTCCAGTGTGGACAAGAAGCGTATGCATACCAGCATTTATTCCTGCTAAAATGTCTGTATCGTAGTTATCCCCAACCATTAATGCTTCATTCTTTTCTATGCCAAGCACTTTCAAAGCTTGTTCCATAATGATTGATTCTGGTTTTCCGATAAAGATTGGATCCACACCTGTTGATACTGCTACAACTGATGTTAATGAACCATTACCTGGTAATAATCCTCGCTCAGTTGGGATGGCAATATCCCCATTTGTAGAAATAAACGTCGCGCCATTACGCACAGCAAGACACGCTTTTGCTAATTTTTCATATGTGATGTCACGATCTAAACCCACAACAACGAAATCAGGATTTTCATCCACAAGTTCAAATCCTTTTTCCACAAGTGCATCGTGTAAGCCTTCTTCACCAATCATATATACAGTTGCGTCTTGTTTACGTTCATAAATGAAGTTCGCAGTCGCCATACTCGTTGTGAATACTTGCTCTGCTTTCGCTGGAATATCGAAACGAACAAGCTTTTCTGCTACCTGTTCCGGTTTGCGAGTTGAGTTATTCGTAACGAATAAATATGGAATGCCGCGCTCTCCTAATGCTTTTACGAAGTCGCTTGCTTCTTCAATTTGTTCTTCTCCGCGATACATCGTACCGTCTAAGTCAATTAAGTAACCTTTATACATCGATTATGTCTCTCCTTCTATGCTAACGTTCTCACCTTATCATACCACTCTTATATTACCCGCTTTTCCAAAAGAAAAAAACGCTTTACCTTAAAGCGCCCCATAACGTTCATTTTTTCTCTTTTATTTGGTAAGAACAACTACAATCGCCCTCGCACATATTTGCTAGCGTTTTCACTTCTGCGTTCGTAAATAAACGCTTATACATGTCTTTTTCATCTTCACACACTTGCGGGAATCTCTCGGCAATTTCCTTTAACGGACAGTTTTGTTTTTCAATTACGAAAGATTTCTCTCCATCTCTCTTTATTTGAACCATATAACCATTTTTCTCTTGCATAGCTGCTATCTCTTGCACTTTATATGCTAAATTCTTTTGATTACTCACTCTCTTTTGTAACTGTTCTTCCATTCGCTTCGTTCTCTCTTTTAAAACGTAACGAAGTATTTTTTCATCGCCCATTCGAGCTAAATCTTCTAGCATATCAATCGCAAATTGCTTATACTCTTTCGGGAATGTATCTTCTCCCTTTTCGCTTAATCCATACAAATAAGTTGGTCTTCCGACATGTTGCCTTACCATCTTAGAATAAATGAGTCCGTCTTTCTCAAGATTACTTAAATGTCTTCGAATCGCCATTTCTGTAATCTCTAAAACGTCAGCTAGTTCCGCTACCGTGTGCTCTCCCTTTACTTTCAACAATTGTACAATCTCGTCTTTCGTAGTACGTGCTTCCCCCATACTTCACCCTTCTCCCTTTTCTTTCTCACATACAATATAAGATCCCCAAAAGGCATTCTCTGGGGATCTTATAAGCATAATTATTCTGGTACAAATGCAGATACAGGTCCTAATTCCTTTTCTAAATAACTGCGAATATTTGCTGGGTATTTCTCTACCACTGCAATATGTTTTTGAATCGTCTTATATAATTCATCATGATTCATTTGAATATAATCTTGCGTAAGCATTTTTCGAAGAAGGATAATTTCTTTCATCCCTTGTCCATCTTCTTCACTTATCACTCGCTCGTCCATTAAAATATCAATAATATCTTCATAGCTTCCTGGATCACGCATAATAAATCCATCAATCATCGCATTTCCTACATCTAATACACAATCAATAATAAGATGGGCTATGCGCTCTAATGCGTAAAATTCAAACTCGGTTTCATATATCTTTTTCTCTTGAAATGTACTTGTTGCTCGTTCTAAACATACTAGCATTTGTTCTATTTTCTTTCTGTCTACAAAATACATGAATGTCACCTACCTGGAAATTAAAGCATTTACATTTTAATTGTAACGCTTTCTTCTGAAAAAATCGACAATTTTTCGAATTCACCTTTTCTCCGTTATTTGTTATAGTTATATTTGTATGATTTTTGAAATTGGAGGAATGGAATCTTGGAACGTGAACTCGCACTAGAAATTGTCCGTGTAACAGAAGCAGCAGCCTTAGCATCCGCACAGTGGATGGGCCGCGGAAAGAAAAATGAAGCAGATGATGCAGCAACTACAGCAATGCGTGATATGTTCGATTCAGTAAACATGGCAGGTACAGTTGTAATTGGTGAAGGAGAACTTGATGAAGCACCGATGTTGTATATTGGTGAAGAACTAGGAACAGGTAACGGTCCAGAAGTAGACATCGCCGTTGATCCATTAGAAGGTACAAACATCGTTGCAAAAGGTCTTGCAAATGCAATGGCAGTTATTGCAATCGCAGACAAAGGGAACCTTCTTCATGCTCCTGATATGTACATGGAAAAAATCGCGGTTGGTCCAAAAGCAGCTGGTAAAATTAGCTTAGATGATCCAATTGAAAAAACAATTGAAATTGTAGCAGAAGCTAACAATAAAAAGATTCGTGATCTAACAGTTATCGTTCAAGAACGTGAACGTCATCAAGATATTATTGACCGTGTTCGTGCAAAAGGTGCACGCGTAAAATTATTTGGTGACGGTGATGTTGGTGCGTCAATCGCAACAGCACTACCTGGAACGGGTATCGACTTATTCGTAGGTATTGGCGGAGCTCCAGAAGGTGTTATTTCTGCAGCAGCATTAAAGTGCCTTGAAGGTGAAATGCAAGCTCGCTTAGTTCCAATGAACGAAGAAGAAGAAGCTCGTTGTCGTGAAATGGGATTAGAAGATCCTCGTCAACTTCTTATGTTAGATGACTTAGTATCTGGGGATGATGCAATCTTCTCAGCAACTGGTGTATCTGCTGGTGAGTTATTAGACGGTGTTAAATTCCTTGGCGGAGATTTAGCTGAAACATACTCTATCGTAATGCGTTACAAAACAAGAACAGTACGATTTATTAAAACACATCACCATTTAGATCATAAACCACACTTAAACTTAGATATTTAATAAAGGAGCCATGTGTATGGAAGAACGTTTCTTTCTGTACGACGATACTGTCGCTACAAAAACTCGTTTCGTTAGCTTTATGGGAGAAAATGAGCGTCACGATTTAGCGCTATTATACTCCGATCGTCATTACGGTAAAACAATTGTCCTTGATATGCAACGCAATAAATTTGCAATCATCGGTGCTGACGATTTAAACGAACCAGGCTACTTAGAGCATGCATTTTCTATGACTGAAGAAATTGCAGAAGAATTACGCTCATTTTTATTTGAACTTATATAATTTATCGTATGCACCAGCTATTTTAGCTGGTGTTTTTCCATCACGAGAATTTCGAATTTTCAATCTTTTGTGTTATAATTAAGAATAAATCTATTTGGATAGAAAGGACGTTATCTACGTATGCCAACATTTACTTTGTAATGGACCAGCAATTGGATAGCATTACTCTCAAAAAAGCACCGTGCTTTTTCAAGGGAGTAGTCTGCCCATTCCCATTACAAAGGAACGTATTGCATCTGTAGTATGATGTTTACGGAGGTTCCTCTTTGGGGAACCTCCTTTTATTTTTGTCTTTTTCTCATGCCTTCATACTACAAGACATCCAAATAGCTGTATTACGTTCCTTTACCACTACTATAAGAGGTGAAGGAAAATGCAGAAAGTACAACTTTCTTGGAGTTTATATGAAAACGAGCAAAACACAATCGAAAAATATTGTAAAAATTGCAGACGTACTACCCTATTTACCGACACAAATATTCGTAGGCATAACGCCAACGGAAAAAACATATACCGCTTTGCCATTTATAAATGTCCGAAAGACCATACGTGGAATCAAAAACTTCGTATTTATAAAGCATTTACTGATCACGTTGAAACAGTCGATATGACGCAGCAGGATCAGCCAGAAACAACTACTACCATTTCCATTACGCAACATCAAGAAAGCGGCATAACCGAAATCACGATCGTATTAGATATCGTTTTCGGTTCCCACCGCATCGATAAAGCCTTATCCACATATATTTCCGACTGGAGCCGTACACGCATTGTGGATAAAATTAAAAATGGGGATATTCAATTAAACGGACAACAAATGAAGCCAAATACAATACTTTCTGAAGGCGATCATATCTCGATTTGTTTGTAAGCAAAAATATGCAAAAAATCCTCTTACAATTGTAAGAGGATTTTTTTATTTCTTCACTTTTCGTAATACAAAATGTGCGCAACCGAAGTTACAGTACTCGTATAAATACTCCGTTAACGTACTAATTTTCGTATCATATGTCGCACGTTGGTTACTATCATCAAAGAATCCGCGCAATCTAAGTTGCTCATATCCCCAGTCCCCAACGATGTAATCATATTTATTTAAAATTTCTGCATAGCGCTCTTTAAATGCTTCTTCACTAAAACCGTCACGAAAGTTTTTAATTACTTCGTACTGAACATTATTAATGCTCACCGTAGCATGAATCTCTTGCTTTTGCTCCATCATTAACTTCCTCTCTAAGCATTCTTCTTTTTATCGTATCACAAAGCATAACAACCAACAATTTCAAATACAAAAAATTGCAAATTAGTACATGCTATGGAGAAGGAGGTGATACATCGTGAAAAAACAAATTTTACTTTCCCTTCTCACTCTTTCCTTATTTGCAGGCTGCCAATCAGCGAACAAAGCTGAAATGGAACGTGAAGAAGGAAGCCGTGTTCTTGTTTCCAATAAAAACGACATGTATCATACGGAAAATACAAATACAAGACTCACAAGAGTCGGTTATTCTTCTAAACAAAAGCATGAAGTATCTAACAAACAAGTAGGGGCCATTAATCGCGAGAAGGTCGCTGAAATGATTACAAGCATGACAGTCAAACTTCCTGACGTTACAAACGCTGCTACACTCGTTACTGATGATGAAGTGTTCGTTGTATACCGTGCAAACACAACGGATCCAAAACTCGTAGCGGATCAAGTATATAGAGCTGCTTTGTCCATCGTTCCTCGCTATTATAAAGCATATGTATCAACAGACCAAAAGTTGATTTCTCAAATTCAAGGGCTTCAATCTGGCGCATTAAATGATACAGAATATACACAAAGCCTCGATATGTTAAAACGAGAAATGAGTAAAAATCCTCATTTGAACAATACGGGAGATCAGACTTTGAATGATATGATTAAAAAGTAAAACAGGTGGAGAAAATCTCCACCTGTTTTACTTTTTATTTTTTATTACGATCCGCATAAACCTCCATCGCATCACACATAAACTGCGCTAATCCCTCACCAAACTTATCGATATTTTTCGTAAAGCGCTCATCAGCGACGTACATTTGACCGAGTCCTTTAAAAGCATCTAACGAATATTCACCGAAGTTTTGCAAGTAATCGTACCATACTTTAATAGCTGCCTGCGCCTCTTTAGAATCTGGTGCATCGTGTCTAAGCGTTGCTAAATTTCTATAAATAGCATTAAACTCCTCTTGGTTCTCTTTTGACATACCTTTTGCATATTCGTTCGCTTTATCTACAGCTGCGTCTCCCCATTTTTCACGTGCTTCTTCTTCATATGGGTTATGGCTGAAATCGAATCCTTCAAATTTCTCTTTATTCGTCATTTCAATCTCTCCTTTTGTATGCTGAATTGTTTTATCAATCGTCGCAATCACCTTATCTAATCTGGCACGCTTTTCAAGAAGCATCTTCTTATGAAGCTGTAGTGCCTCTTCGCGATCAAATGATGGACTCATGATAATCTCTTTAATTTTCTTCAAAGGGAAGCCAAGCTCTTTAAAAAACAAAATTTGCTGCAATGTCTCTAAATTTTCATTGGAATACAGACGATATCCAGACTCTGTCGTCTCGTCTGGGGTTAACAACCCAATTTCATCGTAATGATGCAGTGTGCGCACACTAATTCCAACTAAATCAGCTACTTCTTTTACTCTCATTGTCATTTGTATCTCCCCCTTAGTACATACGATAAAGTATGACGCAACGTTAGAGTCAATAAGTAAATTCATTTTCTTTCTAAAAGTTTCATCTCTCCCCTATTTCATGCATAATAGATATGTACATATATTAGAAAGCGGTGAAAGTATGGTTTCAAATACTGTAATTGCCAGCATCATTTTTCAACTCATTGTCTCGATCCTGGTCCCAATTATCGTACTCGTTTATTTCCGTAAAAAATATAATATGAATTGGAAAGTGGTCGGCGTTGGTGTTCTTATCTTTATCGGATTCACCCAAATTCTTGAAACACCATTCCACCTATTTATGCGCGGTAATCCAACAATCGCTCCATTTTTAGAAAATCCGTTTGTCTTCGCAATTTATGGCGGATTGACTGCTGGTATTTTTGAAGAATTAGGACGCTTCGTTGCCTTCTTCTTCTTACTAAAAAAATATCTAGAATATAAAGATGGCTTCGCTTATGGAATTGGTCACGGCGGAATTGAATCTATTTTAATTGGCGGTTTTTCTGCATTACAAGCATTAATCTTTGCTAATTCTATTAACGATGGTAGCTTCGCTCGACTGATTGAACAAAAACCCGAGCTTAGCATTTTACAGGACATGTTAATTCAGCAACCTGCCTACTTATACTTCCTTGGTAGCTTAGAAAGAATTATGGCACTCGTGCTTCAAATCGCCTTTACAATGCTTGTTTTATACGCAGTCAAACAGAAGAAATATATCTTCCTAGTATACGCTATACTATTCCACGCATTTGTAGACTTTTTCGCGGCACTTTACCAAACAAAAACAATCAACATCTTCGTTGCCGAAGGAATTACACTTCTGTGTACAATTGGCGCTGTCGTTCTTATTCGCAAAATGAAAGAGAAATTAATGAGTGTACCGGAGTAAAAAATAAACCACCAAAATTGGTGGTTTATTTTTTATATGGATGATAACTTTTGCCCTCTTGCAGCTCCCTCTTTGTTTCTGCATCTATAACGATATATTTATGAAACTCTCCTACTTCATTTTGAATAAAAGAAGTGAAAAAGTATACTTGGCGATCAGAGTGAACAAAAAAATCTTGAAGTACCACTCTACCTCGACAACCGACAGCTGTTTTTTGTAGGAAAGAAAATTCTTCATCAGGCACTTCTTTAAATAAGATTTTTTTCCGAACACTATATGCTGCATTTTTGTATTCTTTATAGATCTTCTTATCTAACTGTTTATAAAAAACATCCTCACTCACAAATGACTTATTTCGATTGCTTGGATAATTTAGTTTTTGATTCGACTCTGCATAAGTTGTGGACAAGTGTATAAAAAAACAAAGACTAAATACAATACATATCATTTTATTCATGATTGCACCTCAAATGTTCATTATCCACATTACTTTTCCACATATTTAAATCAATATACTGTTTCCAATAAAAAGGAATTATTTCTACATTTGTCGAAGTATATAGCGTCAACTTGAAAGATGGGGATGAATTATGAAGAAAATTATTATAATACGACATTGTTCAGCAATTGGGCAAAAACGTGATGATGAATTAACGACCGATGGAAAAGACCAAGCAAACACCCTTGCTACATTCCTCTTAGAAAATCATCTACAAATCGATCATATTATTTCAAGCCCATTTGTCCGAGCTATCGATTCCATTCGGCCCTATGCGCTCCAAGCTAACTTATCTATCCAAGAAGATGAACGATTAACTGAACGCATATTGAGCAACATTCCAATGGATGATTGGATGCAAAAACTAGAATCTACTTTTACAAATATAGATATTGCCTTTTCAGGCGGAGAGTCAACAAAACAAGCAGCAGACCGGGCCCTATCGCTTATTCAAGACGTTTTACAATTAAACCATACGACAACACTACTTGTTACACATGGCAATTTACTTACGCTCATTTTAAAGCATTTTGATCATACAATTGGCTTTAATGAATGGAGAACTTTAACGAATCCTGATATTTACGAAATTACAATCGACGAACAATGTATCATAAAACGCTTATGGGAAGCATCGTCCAAGTAATATCCCTTTCCAAAACATTCAGTTGACGCCACGAGAAGAGACTGTTCTAACAATAGAAAGGGGTATCATTTCATATGTACGAAGACGTACTTGCTTTACTACATAAAACAAATGTTTCTTATGAAAAATTCGAACACGAACCAGTACTCGATTATGAGACCGATCGGATCGTACGCGAGAGACTTGGCTTACAAGGCACCCCAAGTAAAAGCTTATTTTTAAAATCAAAGTCTGGAGATTATTACGTATTTTTTACGTTAGAGGGCACAAGGCTCAACCGGGGAGAGATGAAAGAACTATCAGGAGAACGCTTATCTCTCTGTTCTCCTGATGAACTGCGAGACAAAACTGGTTGTACGCCGGGATGTGTGGCTCCTTTCGGATATTCACACGATGTAACAATTATTGTGGATAACGCTATTTATACGTACGATAAAATTTTAATTACACCTGGTGTTCCTGAATTTACAATTGAATTATCCACAGAAGAATTAAAAAAGATTTTATTAACATGTCCAAATACCGTTTTAGAGTACAAACAAAAAGAGAGCTAATCATTAGCTCTCTTTTTTTCATTATTTAGCTTCTGCTGTTTTTTCTTTTGCAGAACGTACTTGCTCGTCCGCATGGTAAGAAGAACGCACAAGTGGGCCAGCTTCACAGTGGCTAAATCCTTTGCTAAGTGCAATTTCTTTAAGCTCTGCAAATTCTGCTGGTGGGTAATATTTAAGAACTGGTAAATGCTTCTTAGATGGTTGTAGGTATTGCCCAAGAGTTAAAATATCCACATTGTTTGCACGTAAGTCATCCATTGCTTCAATTAAATCTTCTCTCGTTTCACCTAAGCCCACCATAATGCTCGATTTAGTTGGAATATCAGGCTGCATTTCTTTCGCTCGACGTAAAAACTCTAATGAACGTTCATATTTTGCTCTAGCGCGAACTCGGTCAGATAATCGACGTACTGTTTCAATGTTATGGTTTAAAATATCTGGTTTTGCATCCATTAACATTTTTAAGTTTTCTTCTACTCCACCCATATCAGATGGTAATACTTCGATAGACGTGAATGGGTTTTTACGACGTACTGCGCGTACTGTTTCAGCAAAAACAGCTGCTCCTCCGTCCTTTAAATCATCACGTGCAACCGCTGTTATAACAACGTGCTTTAAGCCCATTTGTACTACTGAATCTGCTACGCGTTCTGGTTCTTGTAAATCAAGCTCAGTTGGTAAGCCTGTTTTAACCGCACAAAAACGACAAGCACGTGTACAAACCGCACCTAAAATCATAAATGTTGCTGTTTTTCTTACAGCCCAGCATTCATGAATATTCGGACATTTTGCCTCTTCACAAACGGTATGAAGATTCTTAGAACGCATCATTTTCTTTAAGCCTGTATAGTTTTCATTCGTGTTTAACTTAATTTTCAACCATTCGGGCTTGCGCTTATATTCTGTTTGTTTTGTCATGGTTATCAACTCCGCACAATATGAAATAGTTTACCGTGTTCGCTTCTTTCAATGTAACATATCTATTCTAACGTATGAAAGCGATTTGCTCAAATGAAGATTCTAAGATTTTTTCCAATCGTTCCCTATAATGAAATACTCCGTATATCCCACACTAAAAAGAGTGATGTTGTGAAAGGAGTCTATTTCATGCTTCGAAAAATTTCTCTTTTGCTTTCTATTTGTTTTCTTCTCCACCAAAACATCGCTTACGGTGAAGATAATCAGCAAAGCATATACGAAAAGCGCATGGCACTATATAAAGAAACCGAGCAGTCTTCAGGCATTCCATGGTATTACTTAGCTGCAATGGATCAATATGAAAGAAATATACGGAGCGTAAGAAAAGATATTCCGAAAAAACCAGATGCCATCATTTCCCTTTATTTCAAACCAGAAATATGGGCTGGACCTATTAATAGTAACGATACTCTCCCCCATACAATTTCTCTATTTGGCGGAATAGGTTTAGATGGTGACAAAGATGGATTTGCAAATGCAAATAGCGACCGTGATCTTCTGCATACCGCAGCGACTATTTTAAGGAAACAAGGAACGTCAGAAGACCGTATTAAAATTATGCTCTGGGAATATTATAGGCGTGCAAAAACAGTTGATTTAATTAGCGAATATGCCCAAATTTATAAACATTATGGCCGTATTAATTTAGAGGGAAATGCTTTTCCTCTTCCGATCCGTAGTGACCATAGCTACCGTAGTACTTTCGGCGCTGGAAGAAGTTTTGGCGGCAGAAGGATTCATGAAGGAACAGATATTTTCGCCGGATATGGCGTGCCAGTAAGATCGACTTGCTATGGCATTATTGAAACGAAAGGTTGGAACCGCCTTGGTGGATGGCGCATTGGTATTCGCGACCTTCATAACAATTACCATTATTACGCTCATTTAGGCGGGTTCTCAAAAGAAATACAGCTTGGACAAATTGTTGAGCCAGGGAAAGTAATCGGATTTGTTGGTAGCACTGGTTATGGACCTCCTGGTACAGCCGGAAAATTTCCGCCCCACTTACATTTTGGCATGTATAAAGACAATGGCTATACAGAATGGGCCTTCGATCCATACATTCATTTAAGCCTTTGGGAACGCAAAGAACGAGCAAATACAAAACGATAACCGTAGCTGCATTGCTACGGTTATTTTTTATCCATTAAAAGCCTGGCTGAGCCGGATTTCACTTTATTTACAACTAACTATCTGTTTTCTTTTTATCAGGTACAGCAACACTTCCGCTTCCATAATACGTAGGCACTTCCCCTTGAACGATACGCGTCGCAATCGGAACATTTTGTTTCACCGTTATCTCTTTCGTATGAAATGGAATAATTACTTGCAATGTTACTTCCATTTCCATAACAATTTGAATCGCTGTAGTATTAATCCCATGCGGCTCAATTTTTTGTTTAATATCTGTATTCACATGCCCAATTGGCGTGAAATGAATCGGAATATCTGGTCCTATATTACCAAGAAGCGCATTATCAGTTACACGCCCAAAAGGAACTGCCATAGTCGCCCCGTTTTTTTCAGAAATACCTAGCTCCTTCAACTTCCCTTGTTCTACTTGCTGCAAATATTTTTCTATGTACGTGGTCGTTGACGTTACGATTTCATTTACTTGCTTTGTATTTAAATTAATTGTAGATACTTTTCCGTTTTTATCATTCTGTACTTTCATTAATGAATCTACATCGAATCCTTCATTAATTCGATCCTTTACTGCCTTCGTCATAATTGCCGTCGCCATTTTATGCGTCTCTACTTCCCCATATTTAATTAAGGTCGGCTGAATATTATTATTCACAATCCACAACCCTTGCGTAAGTAATATAATAAAAAGAATAAACGACATAAGCAGTATATACCGAAAGGCAATAGGTCCCCTTCGAAACCGCGAGTTTTTCGAGCGAAATATACTCATAAAAAAACCTCCTTCTTATATCATTTCTATGCAAGAAGGAGGGACGATATATGCTTATCTCATTTTTAATAATGCTTCTTTTCCAATCGTTCCTGCTGGAATGCCTAATGCTTCAGCTCCAGTCGTTACCGATTCTAGCGGCGCTTCAAGAAGTTGTTCAATCGTTCTTACACCAACCGCACGGCCAGCAATAATTCCTCGATCACCTAACTTCTCATTTAAAAGACCTACATCTAATGCACCACACATAATATATCCTTTATCGCTCATTACAGCTAGCAAATTTGTCTTTGGAAGTTTCACGCTAACCGCAATAAACGTATAATTATCAATTATAATTGGCTCCACATTAACCATAGTTCACACTCCTCTCTTTCTTATCTGTATGACAAGAGAAAAATGAGTGTTACAAGTTAACTAGCCTATAGTTTAACGGAAGATTTATAAGTTATTAACATATCTGTTAACACATCTCTAAGTAGTTCTGGCATATAATATTGTTTTTCAGAAAGTGTGGATAGCTCTGGGTATAAGTAGCCAAATGTAAACATATCAATCGTTCCTACTGTATATATACGATCTAATTCCAGCGATTCCCCGTTAATTAATACATCTTCGAGTAAAATTTTATTTCCAGGAATCGTATCTGGAATTACTTCTACACCCGCGTAAATCATTTTCCCCATCACTTTCCCACGAAATCCGAATCCTTTCACCTCAAGATTCTCCATATTCGGCTTACGTGCTTTCAAAATAACTTCTCTTAATATCTTTCCTGGAACTTTCAAAGCACACGGATTAATTGGATGTGGACAAATTCTGTGAATATCTCCGCGCGTTACGACACCCTCTTCTAACCCTTCAAGAAGTACACCAGCATTCACCATGCCAATTTCTGCACCGCACCATGTTTTCAGCGCACTTGCTAACATATGAGAAAACGGCGTCTCATGAAACCAATCAACCTGTAATGACTCTTTTAAATGAACGACAGGCTCTGCCATTATATGCTTACTTTCTTCCTGCAGTATTTCAATTGTGGATAACGGCTCGCTATAAGCACCTAACCGTTCCGTCTTAATCGCTCTACCGTCTTTTTTCAACAGCTTCTTCGTCTCTTTATCCACAGTAAGCTGCACGTGCCCAATGTAACGTCCCCACTTTTCACAGCAACAAAGTAAAGTATTATTCATTAGAACACCACGCTCAAATAAATGATGCGTATGTGCCCCTAAAATAACATCTATATCATAATGCTCTGCCATATACTCATCCATACTTTTTCCAAGGTGAGAAAGGACAACTGTAATATGTGCCTCATCTCTCACTTCTTCTAAAATAGACTCTAAATGGATAAGCGGATCTTCAATATGCCAATCGAGCATTTGATAAAACTCTGGATACGCAACAGTTAACCCGATAAAAGCAATCGTAATCCCATCTGTCGTTGTATGTAATTTATAAGGCTTTGCCCATGATGGACGTACACCTTCTTTTTCAAATAAATTTGCGACAAGTACTTCAAATCCAGCATCATCATAGAGCCGATTTAAATGCTCTTTCGCTAACGTAATTCCTTCATTATTTCCGATCGTTACATAATCATATAACGCCTCATTTAAAAGCTTCGTATTCCCAAGCCCATTTGTCGCTTCCGAAATACTATGAAAACGATCCACATGATCGCCGATATCAATCGTCAAAACAGTCTCTCCCGCTTCCTGTCTTCGCTTTTTCTCCCCTAGAACAAACCGAGAAATTTGCGGCCAATTTTCAAAATGACTATGTATATCGTTTGTATGATAAAGGTGGATGATTGTTTCTTTATTTGTATTCAGAGAAAAAACCTCCTCTCAGTTCCTTACTGCCATTTACGCTATGCGCACACAATAATCCTGTAAATACTTTTCGTCTTTTCTTGCTATTTTACATTGTACTCGCATTGTGAGAAAAAGCAAAAGATTGTCCTTTTTATATGAGAAACTTTTGCTAATGCAGGAAATAATTCCAGATAGTGGAGGAAGGGGTGGATTTGTCAAAAAGTTTAATAGAGAATTCAGTGGGTGGTTGTTCAAGTGGATTTGTCAGTATCTTTGTCTTAAACCTAGTCGCTCTCTGTTCTTATAAAATATTTGGGGTATGTGAGGATTTTCTTTTGTCTTATCTTGTCGACAAATCGATATTCCTTGTCGAAACGTTGATATATTGAAATAATCGTTGATATATTCCCGTTTATGATCGATATATTTGAAAAATCGTTGATATATTTAGCTGAACACCCACCCGGGTATCCTCTCCCAAGCCAAGACAAATCCGCAAAACAAAAAAGCGCCCTGCACAGCAGGACGCTTTCTTCATACATATATTATCCAGTTCCAGCGGCTAGAATGTTCGGTGGCTTCACTTTTTCCTATGAGGCAAAAAGCGCCTCTACGTCAGAAGCTCCATCCCCCTCACATTCTGAACGAGCCGCTTCCACTTTAAATATGTCCAGCTTCGCCTCCTAGACCCTCATGTCTAAGAACCTTCCGCACGAGAAGATAAAAAGCATCTTCTGTGCGAAAGAACCTTAGCCAACGGGTCTGAACAGTCGGCTCCGCATTTCTATTTAACCAATAGAACCTTCCATCTCAAACTTGATTAGGCGGTTCATTTCAACTGCGTATTCCATTGGAAGTTCGCGAGTGAATGGCTCGATGAAGCCCATTACGATCATTTCTGTAGCTTCTTGCTCAGAAATACCGCGGCTCATTAGGTAGAATAATTGTTCTTCTGATACTTTCGATACTTTCGCTTCGTGCTCAAGTGAAACGTAATCGTTTTTGATTTCGTTGTAAGGAATTGTATCAGATGTAGATTGGTTATCCATGATTAACGTGTCACACTCGATGTTAGAGCGAGAGTTTTTCGCTTTTGGTCCGAAGTGTACGATACCACGGTAAGTTACTTTACCACCATGCTTCGCAATCGATTTAGAAACGATTGTTGAAGACGTGTTTGGTGCTAAGTGAATCATTTTCGCACCAGCATCTTGGTGTTGGCCTTTACCAGCAATCGCGATAGATAATGTTAAACCACGAGCGCCTTCGCCTTTTAAGATAACTGCTGGGTATTTCATCGTTAATTTAGATCCGATGTTACCGTCAATCCATTCCATCGTTGCGTTTTCTTCACAAACCGCACGTTTTGTAACTAGGTTGTATACGTTGTTCGCCCAGTTTTGGATTGTTGTATAACGGCAATATGCATCTTTCTTAATGATGATTTCTACTACCGCACTGTGAAGTGAGTTAGTCGTGTAAACAGGTGCTGTACAACCTTCTACGTAGTGTACGTGTGCGCCTTCGTCTACGATGATAAGCGTACGCTCGAATTGTCCCATATTTTCAGAGTTAATACGGAAATACGCTTGAAGTGGTGTATCAACTTTAACACCTTTTGGAACGTAGATGAATGATCCACCAGACCAAACTGCAGAGTTTAATGCAGAGAATTTGTTGTCTGTTGGTGGGATTACTTTTCCGAAATGCTCACGGAAAATATCTTCGTTCTCTTTTAATGCGCTATCTGTATCTTTGAAGACGATTCCTAGAGCTTCTAGGTCTTCTTTCATGTTGTGGTATACAACTTCAGATTCGTACTGTGCAGATACACCAGCTAAATATTTTTGCTCAGCTTCTGGAATACCTAATTTATCAAATGTTGCTTTAATTTCATCAGGTACTTCATCCCAAGACTTCTCAGATTTCTCAGATGGTTTTACGTAGTACGTAATTTCATCGAAATCTAAGTCGTTTAAGTCGCCGCCCCATTGTGGCATTGGCATTTCGTAGAACTTATCCAGTGATTTTAAACGGAAGTCTAACATCCACTGTGGTTCTTCTTTCATACGTGAAATTTCTTCAACGATCTCTTTTGTTAAACCGCGTCCAGCACGGAAAATCGAAACGTCTTTGTCTTTGAAACCATATTTATAATCGCCGATATCTGGCAGTTGCTTCGCCATGTTGGTGTGTCCCTCCTTAGATAACCTCGTTTTTAGGAACCTTTAACATTACTTATCTTCGTTTAAGCCCTTTTCTAACGCTTTCCACGCTAATGTTGCACATTTAATACGTGCAGGGAACTTGCATACGCCTTGTAATGCTTCAATATCTCCTAAATCGATGCTGTCATCGTACTCTTTTCCTAGCATCATGTCAGAGAAAATTTTCGAAAGCTGAAGTGCTTCTTCAATTTTCTTACCTTTTACTGCTTGTGTCATCATTGAAGCTGAAGACATTGAGATTGAACATCCTTCACCTTCAAACTTCGCCTCTTGCACAATACCTTCTTCTACTTTCATCGTAAGTTGAATACGATCGCCGCAAGTTGGATTGTTCAAGTTAACGGTAACACTATCTTCTAACACGCCATGGTTACGAGGATTTTTGTAATGATCCATAATAACTTGACGATATAACGTATCTAAATTATTAAATGACATTTGTGAAATACTCCTTTGTCTTGATTAGCGATTCAACAAATGTATCAATTTCTTCTTTTGTATTATATAAATAGAAGCTCGCACGTGCTGTTGAAGAAGCTTTTAGCCACTTCATAAGTGGTTGCGCACAGTGATGTCCTGCGCGAACTGCAATGCCTTCTACATCTAATACAGTCGCTACATCGTGAGGATGTACGTCTTCAATATTAAATGTAACAAGACCAGCGCGATGCTTTGGACCATAAATTGTAACGCCATCTACTTCTGATAGTCTTTCTAAAGCGTATTGCGCTAATTCATGCTCATGCTTTTCAATATTATCAAGACTGATTTCTTCTAGGAAATCAATTGCCGCACCAAGTCCGATTGCATTACCGATAATCGGTGTACCTGCTTCAAACTTCCACGGAAGCTCTTTCCACGTAGATTCTTGTAAATCTACGAAATCAATCATTTCACCGCCAAATTCAATTGGCTCCATATTGTTCAGCAATTCTTTTTTACCATATAATACGCCGATACCTGTAGGTCCGCACATCTTATGAGCAGATAATGCGTAGAAATCACAGTTTAAATCTTGTACATCCACTTTCATGTGAGGTGTACTTTGTGCACCATCAACGACCATAATTGCGCCATTTTCGTGTGCGATTGCTCCGATTTCTTTTACAGGGTTAATCGTTCCAAGTACGTTTGATACTTGCATAATAGAAACGATTTTTGTATTCGGTGTAACTGTTTGACGAACATCTTCTAAAGAAATTGTACCGTCTGGTTGAAGCGGAAGATATTTTAAAGTTGCACCAGTTTTCTTCGCAACTTGTTGCCACGGAATGATATTACTATGGTGCTCCATGTAAGAAATAACGATTTCATCGCCCTCTTTTACATTTTCAAGACCATAGCTAGCTGCTACTGTATTTAATGCAGTTGTCGTTCCGCGTGTGAAAATAATCTCTTCCATTGATTTCGCGTTAATAAACTTGCGAACTTTCTCACGTGCACCTTCATACGCGTCGGTAGCTTTCGTACCGAGCGTATGAACACCGCGATGCACGTTAGAATTATATTCTTTATAGTAACGTTCTAACGTTTCAATGACTTGAATTGGTTTTTGAGAAGTTGCTGCACTATCGAAATAAACAAGTTGTTTGCCGTTCACTTTTTGATCAAGAATTGGAAACTGTTTGCGTATTTCATGAATATTCATTAGCGAACTTTCCTTTCAATTACCTCAACAAGCTGTGCCTTTACTCCTTCAATTGGAAGCTCATTAACTACAGGTGCTAAGAATCCATGGATGACTAAACGTTCTGCTTCGCGTTTTGGAATACCACGGCTCATCAAGTAGTATAGTTGGACTGGATCTACGCGACCTACTGAAGCTGCGTGACCTGCCATTACATCATCTTCGTCGATTAAAAGAATTGGGTTTGCATCACCGCGTGCTTTTTCATCTAACATAAGAACGCGAGAAGATTGTTGTGCATTTGATTTAGATGCACCGTGTTCAATCTTACCAATTCCGTTAAAGATAGATGTTGCACTATCTTTTTGTACACCGTGTTTTAAAATCCAACCTTCAGAGTGTTTACCGAAGTGAACAACTTTAGTTGTAAAGTTTTGTGTTTGGTTACCACGGCCAATTGTTACTGTTTTCGTATCAGCATATGAACCGTCGCCCATTAAGTTCGTAACGTTCTCTGAAATTGTGTTTCCGTCATTCATAAGGCCTAGAGCCCAATCAATACGGCCGTCGCGTCCTACAACGCCGCGGCGGTTAACGTAAGTTGTTACGTCTTTTGCTAATAGATCAACCGCACCGAATTTCACTTGTGCGCCTTGTTCCACGATTACTTCTGCTACGATATTTGCAATACCTTTAGCATTTTCATTTGCAACGTAGTTTTCTACATAAGTTGCAGTACTGTTCGCATCAGCTACGAATAGTACGTGATTATATACGTTAGCTTCTTCGCCATCTACTAAGAATACAGCTTGAAGTGGAGTTTCAAGAACAACGTTTTTCGGAACATATACGAATGCACCGCCGTTGATTAATGCAGCATGAAGTGCAGTTAGACGATGCTCGTCTACTTTCACGCCGTCTTTCATTAAGTACTTTTGTACTAGTTCAGCATGCTCAGTTGCAGCTGTTACGATGTCTGTGAAAATAACACCTTTTTCTTTTGCTTCGTCTGCTAAAGAAACGAACGCAGTTGTACCAGTGCGTTGTACTAATACGCTGTTATTTTCATCGATTAAGTTTTTCACTGCTTCTGGAAGTTCAGTTAAAGAACTTACAGGCTCTTGCTTAGCAGCGTCGCCTTTTCCGATAAAGTCCCATTTGTCAATTTTCGTTTTATCAGGCGTTGGCATTGGAAGTTCAGTTGCTTGTGCAAGAGCTTGTAAGCGGAACTCAGTCAACCAAGCTGCTTCGTTTACTTCGCTTGCGCGTTGACGGATTGTTTCTTGATCGAAAGGTAATGTACCGATTGTCATGTTTATGCTCCTCTCTTACGCTTCTTGCTCTGTTGTTTCGTCTTCAATACCTAATTCTTTTTTAATCCAGTCGTAACCTTCAGCTTCTAGACGTTGTGCAAGCTCAGGGCCACCAGATTTAACGATACGACCGTTCATCATAACGTGAACGAAGTCTGGAGTGATGTAGTTTAATAAACGTTGGTAATGCGTAATCATTAGGCAACCGAACTCTTCGCCGCGCATTTCGTTAATACCTTTAGATACAACTTTTAATGCATCGATATCAAGACCTGAGTCAATTTCATCTAAGATTGCGATTTTTGGCTCAATCATCATTAATTGAAGAATTTCGTTACGTTTTTTCTCTCCACCAGAGAAACCTTCGTTTAAGTAACGTTGTGCCATTTCTGGATCCATTTCTAGGAATTCCATGTTTTTATCTAATGTACGGATAAATTTCATAAGAGAAATTTCATCGCCTTCTTCACGACGTGCATTAATTGCAGAACGTAAGAAGTCAGCGTTTGTTACTCCGCTAATTTCACTTGGATATTGCATTGCTAGGAATAGACCCGCTTGTGCGCGCTCGTCTACTTCCATTTCTAATACATCTTCACCGTCGATGATGATGCTACCTTCTGTTACTTCATACTTTGGGTGACCCATAATTGCAGAAGATAAAGTTGATTTACCTGTTCCGTTAGGTCCCATAATTGCGTGGATTTCTCCACCTTTTACTTCAAGGTTTACACCCTTTAAAATTTCTTTGCCATCAATTGATACGTGTAAGTCTTTAACCGTTAATGTAGAACCAGCCATCTCAATACCTCCATTAATCCTATATATACATTTTAAAAATTCCTAAAACGTTCATATTCTCATTTTATTCTCATTCTAATTTTATATCAAATAAAATGATATCGCAAACGCCGAAAAAAAGTAACCGTTTTTTCACAAATGTATATAAGTATTTCCTTCACATCTTTCTATGATACACCTTTCTTCTTATTTATATAAAGAAAAAAGGACTGGTAATTTTCCAGCCCTTTCCTTATATTTATTCACTTACCGGAAGTACAGCACCTTTATATTCTTTATTAATAAAATCTTGAATTTCTTTTGAATGTAGCACTTCTACTAGCTCTTTAATTTCTTTTTTCTTCTCATCACCTTTACGAACTGCAATGATGTTTGCATACGGAGAGTCTGATCCTTCAATCGCAATTGCATCCTTTGTTGGATTTAATTTTGCATCAATTGCATAGTTTGAATTAATAAATAAAGCATCTCCCTCATTATTTTCATACAATTTCGGTGAAAGTCCAGGTTCAACATCTGTTTTAAATTTTAAGTTTTTCGGGTTTTCTACAACATCTTTTACTGTTGCTTTAACAACATCTACTCCGTCTTTTAATTTAATAACGCCACCTTTTTGTAACAATGCTAACATACGGCCTCGCTCCGCTACGTTATTACTCATAATCACTGTTCCGCCATCTGGTAGGTCTTTTAAGCTTTTATATTTCTTAGAATAAATGCCCATAGGTTCTAAATGGATTTTTCCTGCGTTTACAATTTTATATCCCTTTTCTTGAATTTCTTTATCTAAGTAAGGAATGTGCTGGAAGTAGTTCGCATCAATTTCTTTATCCGCTAAAGCCTTATTCGGCAACACATAATCTTGGAATTTTTTAATTTCTAATTTAATACCCTTTTTCTCTAAAATCGGCTGTGCCTTTTCTAAAATAACAGCGTGTGGCACGTTAGAAGCTCCCACAACAAGCTTATTCTCCTCTTTTCCTCCGCAAGCAGCTAATGTAAATACAGACAACGCTGTAACAATTGACAGTAGAACCTTTTTCATATGCTTTCCCCTTCTCCCCAATAGTTATGTAGTTATAAAAAGAGCCGGCATACACCAGCCCTTTTCAGCAATTATTCTTTTACAGGAACAACCGCCCCTTTATATTCTTTATTAATGAAGTCTTCAATTTCTTTAGAATGCAATACTTCTACAAGAGCTTTAATCTCTTTCTTATCTTTATCGCCTTTACGAACAGCTACTATGTTTGCGTATGGTGAATCATTTCCTTCAATTGCAATTGCATCTTTTTCCGGATTTAACTTTGCATCAATTGCATAGTTAGAGTTAATTAAAACAGCGTCGCCTTCTTTATTGTTATACACTTGTGGCAATAAACCAGGCTCGATATCCGTTTTGAATTTTAGATTTTTCGGATTATCTGCAATATCTTTTGGAGTTGCTTTAACTGGATCTATTCCGTCTTTAATTTTTAAAATACCTTCTTTTTGTAAAATTGCTAAACCACGTCCATGGTCAGCAACTGAATTACTCATAATAATTGTCGCTCCGTCCGGAAGCTCTTTTAAGCTCTTATACTTTTGAGAGTACACACCAATTGGTTCTAAATGAATTTTTCCTGCTACTTCAAAGTCATATTTTTTATCTTTAATTTCTTTTTCTAAATACGGAATGTGCTGGAAGTAGTTTGCATCTAAATCCTTATCCGCTAACGATTTATTTGGTAATACGTAGTCTTGGAATTTTTTAATTTCTAACTCAATTCCTTTTTTCTCAAGTAACGGTTTTGCCTTTTCTAAAATAACAGCGTGCGGTACGTTAGAAGCACCCACAACAAGTTTCTTTTCATCTTTATCTTTCCCGCCACAAGCAGCTAACCCAAAAATTGAAGTTGAAATAAGTGCCGTAAGTAACAATTTTTTCATTTGAAGCATCCTCCCGTTTTTTATTATCGTTTATCTATTCGAGTCGTTAAACTATCACCAATCCACTGAATTAAAAATACAACTAGTAATACACAAATTGTCGCAACGATTGTTACATCGTTATTCCCTCTTTGGAATCCTTCTAAGTAAGCAAGTGTTCCAAGGCCACCAGCACCAACAACTCCTGCCATTGCTGTATAGCCTACTAAAGCAATTGTCGTAACCGTAATACCAGATACTAATGCTGGTAACGATTCTGGAATTAACACTTTCAAAATAATTGTGCTTGTTTTTGCTCCCATTGCTTTTGAAGCTTCAATTACACCTTTATCAATTTCGCGAAGTGCGATTTCAACCATTCTCGCGTAGAATGGTGCTGCTCCAATAATTAAAGCCGGCAAAGCTGCACTTGCTCCAAGAATTGTTCCAAGAAGAATCTTTGTGAATGGGATTAATAAAATAATTAAAATGATGAATGGTATAGAACGGAATATATTTACGAATGCTCCAATCACCGTATTAATTGATTTGTTTTCCCATAAATTATCTTTTGCTGTCATGAAGAGTAACAATCCTAAAATGAGTCCTAAAACAAATGTCGCAAGAGCTGCGATTGCCGTCATATATAACGTTTCACCAGTTGCTTCTAACATTTGATTCCAATCAACATTTGCAAGTAACTTATCCATGTGCAATCACCTCCAGCTCTACTTGATCTTGATGAATTCCTTCTATTGCTTGCTGGATCGCTGTTTCCTCACCATTTAAATGAACAACTAAACTACCGTAAGAACCGTTATTCGTTTGTGCGATATTTCCTTGCAAAATGCTAACTTCTATGTCACTGCGTTGCATCAATCGTTGAAGCACTGGTCTTTCTACAGCCTCACCGATAAACTGCAAACGAATTACTTTTCCATCTGGATATTTTTCAATTAAACTTTCAATCGTTTCATTTGTATCTTCAGAATCCGTTAACTGCTGTACAAATCGTTTCGTAATATCTTGCTTCGGATTACGGAATACATCAAGTACTGGACCTGTTTCTACAATCTTTCCTTTCTCCATTACCGCAACACGATTACAAATCTTTCGAATTACGTGCATCTCATGTGTAATGAGTACAATTGTTAAACCAAGGCGCTTATTAATGTCTGATAGTAAATCCAAAATTTGATCTGTCGTTTCCGGATCAAGAGCTGACGTTGCTTCGTCACATAAAAGCACTTGTGGATTATTAGCTAATGCTCTTGCAATCCCGACGCGTTGCTTTTGTCCCCCGCTCAGCTGAGATGGGTACGCGTCTCCTCTTCCTTCTAATCCAACAAGATGAATTAATTCATCAACACGTTTTCTTCTCTTCGCTTTATCAACACCTGCAATTTCAAGTGGAAACTCTATATTTTCACGTACTGTTCGTGACCAAAGTAAGTTGAAGTGCTGAAAAATCATTCCAATTTCTTGCCTTGCCTTACGAAGTTCGCTTCCTGTAATTGCTGAAATGACACGATTTGCAATTGTAATTTGACCAGAAGTTGGTTTCTCCAACTGATTGAACAATCTAATTAAAGAACTTTTTCCAGCGCCACTATATCCGATAACACCAAATATTTCACCTTTATCTATTTTTAAATTGGCATTATCTACAGCAGTGACATCACCGCTTTTTGCTTTATATATTTTCTTTACATTCTCTAATAGAATCATGGTGTATCACCCCTTTTTTAAATAAAAAGCGCAAGCGGCTCGTTTAGAACAAGAGGGCGTTTGAATCCCTGACGTAGAGGCGCTTTTTGCCTCATAGGAAGGGATGAAACGACCGACTGTTCTAGCCGCTGGAGCTAGATTTCATAAAGATTTTAGGTCGACTCCGCAATTTTTTATTTTTAATGCGTGTAGTCCACTGTTATCATTACTTTTATTATTTGAATGTCCTCCACATTCAAACAATAAAAAAACCTTTCTGCTTTAGAGAAGCAGAAAGGTTTTTATGCGTATATAACAACATTATCCCTCTCTCTCATCTCTCAAAGCATTTGCTTTGCAGGAATTGGCACCATTTCAACATAAGTTGACGGTTGCCGGGCTTCACAGGGCACAGTCCCTCCACCTCTCTTGATAAGAGAAATCAGATTCAATTTTCGTCTGATTTGAAATTTATGAAATTGTCTATATTTTATGACTTGAATTGTATCAATATACACTCACCATGTCAACAGAAATTTTCGCAAAAAATGAAACTTCAGAATTTTAAGCACCTACTGACATCGGTTTACATATATGAAACATCGATTCCACTAATAACATCGTTCGGTACGTTCCCGAATATTGTACACGTCCATCATTCATTAGCATTTGCAATCGTACATTTCCATTCACCAATTGTTCTATATCCTTTTCATCTAAGCAAATGATTTGTTCCGTTCCTCTTTCCTCATGTACCAACTCTATATAATCTCTTGAAATTTGTAACGAACAACTTTCATCTCCAAAGCGAAAATTAACAGTTTTTTCTTCTTGTCTTAAAAGCGGTTCTAAATGATATTGACCATTAGCGTAATTTACAAATGATTGAAGCAAAGAATATAATCTCACCCTAAATCACATCCTTCATATCACTTTCTATTACATACCATTCCCTCTCACTAAAGAGCAATCCTGTTATTTTCGCTCGACAAATACTGTATCCATCCTGCATCTCGACATATTTCCCAAGAAATATGTCGAGGCGGCAAAATTTTTGCCGCCTACTTTAATTCCGTATATAAATATTCAACCGAATGAAATGCGTATATCTTCTTCATCAGTGTCCCATTTTCAAAAACAAGTAAACAAGGTACACTTTCAATCCCATACTCTTTTGCTAAATGCGGAGCATAATTTAAATCTAACATCCCAATTTTCAAATCTTCAATTGTCATCTCAACCACTGTTAACATCTTTTTTGCTAATTGGCATGTTCCACACATTGGAGTATATACATATAATACTGTTTTTTCTTCGTTCTCTATTAGGGCTGTAGCTTCGGCTCCTGTCCAATCAATCACTTCTATCATTCCTTACCGTAAATATTCTGTATAAACGTCAATGTCGGCTCCCCATAATACATTTGCTAAGTGTGTAGATGGCGCAGTTGCCACTTCTCGGTACGAGCGATCAATATAGATATGCTCGGCTTGCGGGAATTCTTTTCGAAATTGTTTCCTTAACTTTTCTCCAGCATCATCAGCATCCACTAGCACATACACTTCCTTATCAAAAAACTGATCAACGAGCTCATCCATTTTCGACAAACCAATTGTACCATTTGTACAAACAATTTCCACCGGTTCACGAATAATAGATTCAATCTTTCTTCTATCTGATGTACCTTCTACAATAATGACTTTTTCTACATAAATCATATGTCATCACCCGATCACCATATACTATACAACCTTGAACTTAGTATATAGTATATTCGTTATTTTCATGTTGTTTCCTGTTTATTTTTGCAAAAGAAAAGCGCAAGCGGCTCGTTTAGATTGTGAGGGGGGATGGAGCTTCTGACGTAAAGGCGCTTTTGGCCTTGTAGGAAGAAGCGAAGCCACCGAACAATCTAGCCGCTGGAGCTGGATCATAAAGAAAAGCGGAACCGACTGTTTAGCCCTGTTGGCTAAGGTTCTTTCGCACAGAAGACGCTTTTTGTCTTCTCGTGCGGAAGGTTCTTAGACATGAAGGGCTAGGAGGTGGAGCTGGACAATGAAAAGCGCAAGCGGCTCGTTTAGATTGTGAAGACTTATGAAACCTTACCAAAAAACAGTTTTTCTCATAATAGCTTATTTATTTACATATAACTTGAATTTCATTATTTCACAAAAAATAAAAAAGGACAGCACAAAGGCTGTCCTTTAGTCGACTATAATTAGTCTTGGTTTGTCATTTCTGCATATTTTTCTGCAGTTAATAACTTCTCAACTTGGCTTGCATCAGAAAGTTCAACTTTAACCATCCATGCACCCTCGTATGGAGATTCGTTAACAAGTTCTGGTTGGTCACTTAATTCTTCGTTTACTGCTACAACTTTACCGCTTACAGGTGCGTATAACTCAGAAACTGTTTTAACAGATTCTACGCTTCCGAATGGCTCGTTAGCTTCGATTGTTGCACCTACTTCAGGAAGTTCAACGAATACGATATCGCCTAGCTCACCTTGTGCAAAGTGAGTGATACCGATAACAACTTCATTACCTTCAGTTTTTACCCATTCGTGTTCTTCAGAGTAACGTAAATTATTTGGAATGCTCATGACTGTACCTCCAGTGAATGTATTAATTATGTAAAAATACCTTATTGGTACTTTTTCCACACACTTTCAAACTGCTCTTCATTAAAACCAAGTGTTACATTCGTTCCATCTGTTACAATTGGACGTTTAATCAACATGCCATCAGATGCTAAAAGCTCATACATTTCGTCTTCGCTTGCATCTTTCAACTTATCTTTTAGACCAAGTTCACGGTAACGCATTCCACTTGTATTAAAGAATTTTTTTAATGGTAATTCACTTTTTTCATGTAAATTACGTAAATCTTCTTTTGATGGTGGATTTTCAACAATATGAATCATCTCATATGCTACATCGTTTGCCTCAAACCATTTCTTTGCCTTTTGACATGTGCCACACTTTGGATATGAATAAAATGTTACTGTCATAAATTCACCTACTTTTTTACTAACCTTTACCTTTATCATATAGAAAACGTTTTATTATTTCAAACCATTATTCGCTAAACTTTTACTTATTTCGTGATAATTTTTAATAATCCTGCGAATTTTTCTTATTTTTCCGCCATTTGTTAAGAAAAAAATAAATATATAAATTTTTTAGATTCTGCACCAAACATATATCTTAAACAAGCGTTTGATTAATTCTCCATTTTCTTTCTTAACCTTTGAACTACAGGAGTTTCTTTCTACCGAACATACAGCTTAAACAAACGTTTGATTAATTCTCTATTTTTCTTTGTTAACCCTTGAGTTACATCGGTTTCTTCCTACCGAACATACAGCTTAAACAAACGTTTGATTAAAAAAATAAGAAGCCTCTTTTGTAGGCTCCTTCATTATCTATTTAAATAATCTGCAATTGTTTGAAATACGACGATATACATATTATGAATACTTTCTTCTGTATTTCCACCATTCGATAAACCAATTGCCCATTGTTGTCCTTCACCACTTCCGATATTCGCAAACCCTTGCGTATACATAGCATTTACATCTTTTCGGGCACTGTTATACTCTATCCCTTTTGTAATAAAAATCGAATATGATTTATCTTGTAAACCGATAAAAAACACTGGTTTCTTTAGTGATGAAAATACATTTTTATATTGCTCTGTTGAGGCTTCTTGAAAGTGATCTTTCATTATTAGAAAACCATCTACTTCCTTAGATTTCTTTTCCAGTTCCTCTAACTTCATTTCCTCAAACTTTATATTCCTAAACGTATCTTTCGGCTTTTCTCCAACAACTCCAATTACGAGTGCTCTTCCGTTATATTCTAATTTTTCTCCTTCGTTATTCTTTGCACACCCAGCACCTACTAGGCATAACAATATAAAAACTAAAAAATATGATAAACGCTTCATTTAGCACCCTCACCCTTCTTTTTAGTCAAGTGACAAAAACGTAAGGTTAATTCAAGAAAATGTAAGTAAAATCGATAGCCCAATTCACGTTTCTATATTATAATCAATTGAATTTACTTACATTACTAAACATAGGAGATCAACATGAAGAAATTTAAACTTTCATCTTTTCTTCCGTTAAGTTATATACTTCTACTCGTACTCGTAAGTCCCCTTTACGACGTATTAAATAAATCGACTGTTCACGCAGTAGACGTTACAACTGTAGTAGATGATTGGATTCCATTTGTAAAAGCATTTATTATTCCTTATTTACTTTGGTTTCCATACTTATACGGCGCACTTATTTATTACTGTTTTGCTGACCGAAAGCAATATTATGTTACTTTAAGTAGTGTTATTTTTGGAAAGCTTGCTTGTTTTTCTATTTATTATTTTTGGCAAACAACTGTACCGCGTCCGACTGTCGTTGGAACAGATGTATTTTCTGAACTAGTTCGCTATATTTATAGTATCGATCAACCGGTAAACTGTTTCCCTAGCATTCACGTTCTTACTACATTTGTAATTATGTTAGCTGCCTTTAAGCGTAGAGAACAACATGCTTTTGAATATTACATCCTTACTTTCTTCGGTACACTTATTATTTTATCAACGCTATTTACGAAGCAGCATGCCTTTTTAGATGCCGTTTCTGGAATGACACTTGCAAGCATACTATACTTCGGAGTTCAGCTCTTATTAGCAAAAGAACCAATAAAAGTTCCAGTAAAACAAAATCATAAAATGTAACATAAAAAAGCAGACTGTGGCTCAGTCTGCTTTTATCTATTATTAAGGAGATTTTCAATTTAAGATTGCGGTACAGTCATATCACCAGAATGAATACGACCTGCTTTTTTAAGAGCAATGTAAAGTATATAAGAAACAGCTACTGGAATGACGATATAAGTAATTACCATCGCCGGGAGAACTTCCCATCCTTGGCTGGAAATTAAATTAATTGGTGCGATAAGAGAACTTAATCCAAGACCTGCAATTTCCTTTCCTGCTTCCAGTTGGAAAATTAATGCTGATACTGGACCGACTATAGCACTGGCGACGACAGTTGGGACGAGAATCATTGGATTTTTAGTGATATTTGGTAACTGTACTTTCGGAGTACAAAGTGCTTGAGCTAATATGCCACCTAAATTGTTTTCTTTTGCTGAGATGACAGAGAATCCGATAAACTGAGCAACGCATCCAGCAAGAGCAGCACCACCTGCAACACCGTCTAAGCTAAGTGCAATTGCTAACGCAGCTGATGAAGCTGGAGAGATAAGTAATAGTCCCCAAACTACTGCAATGACGATAGAAGCGATGAATGGGCTACCAGCTGAGCTATCTTTAATAAACGCTCCAACTGCATTTAAAACAGGAGTAATATTATGAGATAACCAAATGCCTACTAAACCAGAACCTAATATGGCCGCAAATGGAACGAGCATCATATCTAACGCAGTTTTTCCGCTTAAACGTTTACCAATATATACAGCTAAAGTTGCTGTTAATAATGCACCGATTGGCTCACCTGTTTTAATAATTAGACCAGCTTCAGTAATCGAAATGGATCCGGCACCAATCGCTCCGGCTACCATCGCCGAGAAGATTACAAGACCGTTTGCACCGAGCATAAAAGCAATTCCAGCACCAATTGCCGGTGCCATTAGTGATTTTGCAACAACTCCGATTGTAATAAGTAATGGTATATCAACAATTCTTCCTATATTTTCGATCAGTAAACCAATTCCGAGGGATACGAAAATACCTTGTGCGATTCCAGCAGATGCTTTAAATACACGAGACATTATATATTCCTTCATTTGTTTCACCTTCTCCTATAAGTTAGTAACCAATTGTTTTCATATAATCACGTAAAATATCGTTTGATTTTGCGAATCGAGATTCTTCATCCTCTGTTAAATTGAGTTCTACAACTTCTCTTATACCGTCTCTAGTAATAATAGCTGGTACTCCTGTACAAATATCATATTCACCGTACTCACCATCTAAAATGGCTGATACAGCAATGACACGGTGATCATCATTAAAGATTGAACTCGCAATATATGCTAGAGAATTTCCAATCCCGTAATAAGTAGTTCCTTTACGTTTATAAATTTCCCAGCCAGCTTTTGCAGTCTTCTCAACAATTTCATCTAAATCTATTTCACCAAATCGTTCTTTTTGTTCTTCTAAAATTTGCAGAATTGGCTTTCCACCAACAGTTACATGAGACCAAGCAACCATTTGAGAATCACCATGTTCTCCTAATGAATACCCATGAATACTACGAGGATCTACATGTAGCATTTCAGATAAAATTGTTCTTAAGCGAGAAGAATCTAGTGATGTACCAGTACCGATTACGCGATTTCTAGGTAATCCAGATAATTTCCACACTTGATATGTAATAATATCAACTGGGTTCGATGCAAGTAAGAAAATACCATCAAATCCACTTGCCATTACACCACCAACAACACTTTCCATAATCTTCGCACTCGCTCCTAAAGTATCTAAGCGACTTTGTCCAGGTTTTGGTGCTGGCCCTGCTGTAATAATGACAATGTCCATATCTTTGCAGTCTTCATAGCTTCCTGCATATACTTTTGTTCTTGTATTTGTAAAGTTAATGCAATGTGATAAATCCATTGCTTCCCCAACTGCACGTTCATGATTTATATCAATTAATAATAGTTCTTCGCAAATCCCTTGATTTACAATGGAATACGCACAACTGGATCCAACTAATCCAGTACCGATAATTGCAATTTTTCTTGTATGTCTTTTCATAGCAATCTCTCCTAATTGATCATATAATCTATTTCTTTTGTTCTTTACATTCTTAATTATAGAGGTTCCCACGATAGAAACCATGGATACTTTGTGAAATGTTGAACAAAGTTTTTGTCCTTTTTGTGAATTGTCATATTCCATTTTCGTCATATTTGTTACAACTGGAAAAATATTTATTATGTATTTATTGACATATACAAAAAGAAAACGAGCGAATAAATTCGCTCGTTTTCTTTTTCCTGTTATTCCGCACTTAATTGGCTTTTTAATTGCTGTACAATCATCGGATTAGCAGGTGCTGCCGGTTTGTAATAACTCTTTTGCTTTGCGTACTCATACATATTACGTTGGCGCGCCTCGTCTTGATTACGAATTTGAATTAACGTTTGATGTAACTGTTCATTATCAGACTGAGCAATATAATTTGCATAGCTTGTTAAACTTGCATTTAATCCTGCTAAATAATCATTTACCATATCTTTTTCATTCATTTTCCGCTTCCTCCTATCCTAGGAAAGTCATTAATTGCTGTTTCGTATTTCGTGCATCTTGCGCATCTTTTTGTAGCATTTGTTTCAGTTGTGGATCTGTACACGTCTGTGCATACTGCTCCAACTTGTTAATAATTGTTGCGTGTCCACCAATTAAATGACGTAAGTTTTCTACTTCAAGCTCTGTTAAGTTTTGCATATAACATACCCGCCTTTCTTTGTTCATTCATCATTAGTATTTGGTTCTTTTTGGATTGTATTCATCAACTTTTCCCACATATAAAAAAATAAAAGATGAATAGCTAAGCCATTCATCTTTTATACTGGTTATGTATTTATTTTTATAGAGATACAATCATACTTATACTCACAAGTAAGTTCCATATAATGTGTAAAATAATACTAGGTATAATAGATTGCGTCTTTTTGTATAACATAGCAAATACAATCCCCATAATCATTGCCGTAACCGGAAAACCACCATGAAGAATCCCAAAGATGAAGGAAGAAATAATGATACCAACTAGAAAACTATATTTCTTTTCAAAAAATCGATACAAAATACCTCTATATAAAATTTCTTCTTTAATTGGTGTAATTATAGCAACACTTAACACATATATAATACTTTGTAGACTATTTTGAAGTCCTAAGCTCCCTAATTGATCTCGCTGCTGCCCTGCACTTTCAAAGCTAAACAACTCTAACATTACATACTGAGTTAATGCAATGATGATAAAACCTATTAATAAATACAAGTAGGTTTTCCCATTTTTTAAAACAGATACATCCCATATGTTCTTAATAAAATGAAGCACTGGTTTATAAGCAAATAAAACAATAGTAACAACAGCTGCATCAAATAGAAGTAAATAATATCCCTCTAAATTAGCACGTAATACCTCTTCTCCAAAAATTCCGAGGGCTAAAGCAAGGAATAATCCCCCTAAGAGTGAGAACCCTAGAATGCTTGCAATCGTTACAACTAGATTTTTATATGTTATGTTATCTACTTCTCTTTCTGCATTATACGCGTCTAATACTGTTTTTCTCATACTATTCCTCCATTTGTTTTCATTACCTTAACAAAAATCCTTTAATACAAATATATAGATAATATAACAATTTTTTCAAAAAGAATAATATGCAATTTTACATATTATGAAAACTTTATATTTTATAGTTTTAGGAATAGAATTGCTATGCAATAATTATTATATGAAATTTTAAAAAATACTTCCTATCCACTATAACCCTCGCATCATATAAAACTTATTAGTTAAAGGAGCAATGAACATGAAAACACATGACTTCCTTACAGAAATCCAGAAGGGCTCTGAGCCTAGTCCATATCAAGATCCTATTGCTTTTATTTTCGTTTGCCTTTCCGTAGTCATATACACATTTTTCAAACCTGTAAAATAATATCATGTAATGAGAAAAAGCCTACCGCTCTTTTCGAATTATATGCACTAAAAAACCTTAGAATCACTTCTAAGGTTTTTGTTTGCCTCGCTTCTTATTCACGTAACCCTTTAATAAACGTTTCCAACAATACATGTAGACTTATATCTAAATCTAACGGCAAACCAAATCCGCCCTGTTGTTCAATCGAAGCAAATCCATGACAAATACTTCTGAATCCGCGTGTCGCATGAAGTGCATTCTCTCCTTCTAAGCCATACTGTTGTAAAACCTGAAGACAAAGCTTTACAATTCCGTCACCTGCTTTTCTTACTTCTTCATCTCGTAAAAAAGTTGCTTCATATAGTCCAGAATGTTTTCGGACAAATGCTACATACGCTTCTCCTAAAGCATGAATTGCTTCATCCATCCGTTTATCCTCGGCAGCTTCTTCCAGTCTGTTATGCAGCTTTTTGATTCCGTAAATGCCAAGATTTTTCCGTACATCTTGTAACCCTTTTACATGATTATATAGTGAGGGCGAACGTACCCCTAACGTTTGCGCTAATGAAGCTAACGTTACTTCTTGTACTCCATTTGCATCTGCAATTTCTGCTGCTGTTTCTACAATTTTTTGTAATGTAAGTCCGATTCTCGGTGACATCAATTAACCCTCTTTTCTACTTTCTATATTCCGCTTCGCTTCTTTAATAGCAAGCTCTATGAAAGCCACTGGATCGTTTATCATTTTTCCATGTCCTGCCGCAAGCAAGGAAGGCTCATATTCTCTTAACTTCTCTGCACTTTGTAATGATATTTCTTTGCTCCACGTTGCCATCGCCGGAAACGGAAACCAAAATTTCATTTGTCCTGAAACAGCCATACCTCCTCTTGTTTGGAATGCATCTCCGACAATCAGAGCTTTATTTCTTACATCAAGAAACGACATGGAGCCTGGCGTATGTCCCGGTGTCATAATCGCAAGAAGCGATCCAACTCGGTCGCCATCTTCTAATAAAATATCAGGTACCGTTTTTATCTTTTTAGGTACACCGCCTTTTATTGGCGTATTCGGTTCATCCTTTTGTAACGTCGTATCTCCTTCTAACAGCTTTCCGTCCCGCTTAGAAATATAGACTGGAACATGAGGAAGTACTTCTTTTAATGCGTCTAATGCACCGATGTGATCATCATGCGCATGTGTTAATACAATCTTAGTAATTGGTTTTCCTATTTTCTCAGCCGCCTGTAAAATACCTTTTGCGCTATATGGCAAAGCCGCATCAATTAAAGTTAAACCAGCTTCTTCCTCCACAAAGTAACAATTCACAGGAAACACTCTTGGCAAAAATGACAATTGATATACCGTTTTTTCATGTATCATCCTCATAGTCCCATCTCCCTTTTCACGAAAACTAATACCATTAGTTTTATTATACTAATGGTATTAGTTTTATGTCACTAAAAAATTTTTTTTCAAAAAAAGAACAGTAGCCGTATAAACGACTACTGTTCTTTAAAGATATTAAACTGTGTAACGCTCATCTTCTAAAATTTTCGCAGCGATTTCACGTTTCTTCGGAATTACGTTAAGTGGTGTGTGGCGAGTTAATTTACGTAATGATGATAACATCATGCGCAGCATGTCGCCGTTTTCAACTGCGATAAGTGTTTCTTTCGCATCTGCTTCGATTTCGTTAAATGCTTCTTGGCAGAATACTTCAGTGTATAACACTTTTTGTTTATTCTTTTCAAGACCAGTTGTTTTGATTGCTTTTTCTGTACGAAGAACAGCTGATTCCATTGCGTATAGATTGCTTACGATGTCAGCGATATTCACAAGAATTTCTTGCTCTTTATCTAATGCTTTACCATATTTTTGAGCCGCTAATCCAGCTACCATTAAGCCGATTTTCTTCGCATTAGTTACTAAATACTTTTGAAGTGCTAATGGCTCATCGCCTACTTCTTCTGGCATCATCATCATTAACTCTTCTTGTAATTTTTGTGCTTTTTGAAGAAGTGGTAATTCACCTTTCATCGCTTTACGTAAGAACGTACCTGGTACGATTAGGCGGTTAATTTCGTTCGTTCCTTCGAAAATACGGTTAATACGAGAATCACGGTACATTCTTTCAATCTCGTACTCTGCCATGAATCCGTAACCACCGTGAATTTGAACACCTTCATCTACTGTATAGTCTAATACTTCAGAACCGAATACTTTGTTTAAAGAGCACTCGATTGCATATTCAGCGATAGAAGCTGCTACTGCTTTACCGTCTTTTACTTCTTCTTCAGATAATGTGCTCATGCGGCTTTCGAATAAACCTACTGTACGATATACAGAGCTTTCAGCTGCATATGTTTTTGCTGCCATATTCGCAAGTTTCTCTTGAATTAATGGGAAGCGAGCGATTGGTTGTTTGAACTGTTGACGTTGGTTTGCATATTGTGCTGAAATTTCTACTGCACGTTTCGCAGATCCAACTGTACCAACACCTAATTTATAACGACCGATATTTAAAATGTTGAATGCGATAATATGACCTTTACCGATTTCACCAAGTAAGTTTTCTTTCGGTACTAACGCATCTTCTAAAATTAACGTACGCGTTGAAGAACATTTAATACCCATTTTCTTTTCTTCTGGGCTTGTAGATACGCCAGCGTAGTCTTTCTCTACGATAAATGCTGAGAAGTGCTCTCCATCGATTTTTGCATATACAACGAATACGTCAGCGAATGCAGAGTTTGTAATCCACTGTTTTTCACCATTTAATACGTAATGTGTACCTTCTGCATTTAAACGTGCAGTTGTTTTTGCACCTAATGCGTCAGATCCTGAACCTGGCTCTGTTAATGCGTATGCAGCTAATTTTTCACCAGTTGCAAGTAATGGTAAATACTTTTTCTTTTGCTCTTCGTTACCGAATAATACGATTGGTAAAGATCCGATACCTACGTGAGCACCGTGAGTAATTGCAAAGCCACCAGCGCGAGAGAATTTCTCTGCGATTAACGCTGAGCTTACTTTATCAAGACCAATTCCGCCGTACTCTTCTGGTACGTCAGCGCCTAATAAACCAAGTTCCCCAGCTTCTTTTAAAAGACGAACTGAACGATCAAATTCATGTTGCTCTAAATATTCAAGCTCTGGAAGAACTTCATTTACGATAAAGTCCTCTGTCGTTTTTGCAATCATTTTATGCTCAGATGAAAAATCTTCTGGCGTAAACACTTGATCAATCGTAATCTCATCAACTAAAAAGCTACCGCCTTTAACCGCATTTCCTACTGTTTTTTCCATGAAAATTTCCTCCTTCATATTTTCATGAGCAGCTTCTCTCTTTTTGAAAGAAGCTGGCTCTCCCTTTTTTTATAAACCTTTGTTGCTTCCATTCTTTGCTTTAGCGTCGTCTCGTTCTGAGCGAACCGCTTCCACTTTTTATAGTAATTCAAATACTCCCGCTGCTCCCATTCCGCCGCCGATACACATTGTTACGATACCGAATTGTTCGTTGCGGCGTTTCATTTCGTGAATAAGAGATAGTGTTAGTTTTGCCCCTGTACAGCCAAGTGGATGTCCAAGTGCGATTGCACCACCGTTTACGTTTACTTTTTCTTCATCTAAACCAAGTTCACGAATAACTTGAATTGATTGAGAAGCGAATGCTTCATTTAGTTCAAATAAGCCAATATCAGATAGCTCTAAGCCAGCTAGTTTTAGCGCTTTTGGAATTGCAGCGATTGGGCCGATTCCCATTACTTCTGGTGGCACGCCAGCTACTGCAAATGAACGGAATTTCGCAAGTGGCTTCATGCCATCGCTCACTGCTTTTTCGCGATCCATTAATAGTACAGATGCTGCACCGTCACTCATTTGTGAAGAGTTACCAGCTGTTACAGAACCGCGAACGTTAAATGCTGGACGTAATTTCCCTAAAATGTCTAGCGTCGTCTCTGCTCTTACACCTTCGTCTTGTGCGAAAGTGATTGTTTCTTCTTGCAGTTTATTGTTTGATCCAACCGAGCGTAACGTCACATCTACAGGTACTGTTTCATCAGCAAAGTTTCCTGCAGCTAATGCTTTCGCAGCACGTTGATGACTTCTTACTGCAAATGCATCTTGCTCTTCACGAGAAATTCCATATTTCACAGCAACTTGCTCTGCTGTATGTCCCATACCCATATAATATTCTGGAGCCGCTTCTACAAGGCGACTATTCGGACGAACAACGTGTCCCATCATTGGAACTAAACTCATTGATTCTGCTCCGCCTGATAATACAGCTTCAGAGTGACCAAGCATAATACGCTCTGCTCCGTAAGCGATACTTTGTAAACCTGAAGAACAGTAACGGTTAATCGTAATAGCTGGAACATCGTAAGAAAGTCCTGCTAATCCGCCGATATTACGAGCCATATTTAAACCTTGCTCTGCTTCTGGCATCGCACAACCGAAAATTAAATCATCGATTGGTCCTTCATAATTCGCACGCTTTAACGTTTCCTTTACTACTAACGCCCCTAGATCGTCAGGACGAACTGTTTTTAATGAACCCCTCTTTGCCTTTCCAATTGGTGTTCTTGCTCCCGCAACAATGACAGCTTCTCTCATGAACGATATCTCCCCTCGTTATTAGTTACGTAATGGCTTTCCTTTTACAAGCATGTGCTGCATTCTTGCTTGTGATTTCATCTCACTTACTAAGCTAATAAATGCTTCACGTTCTACATCTAATAAATATTGCTCATCAACTTCTGTTCCGTACGGTACTTTTCCGCCCGCAATGACATATGCAAGTTTCTTCGCAATGTGAAGGTCATACTCTGAAATGTAACCAGATAAATGCATTGCTTCTGCACCAAGTGCAAGAGTTGCATATCCTGTTTCCCCAACAACTGGTATCTTTTTGCGGATTGGCGCTTTGTAACCAGCTTCATATAAAGCAAGTGCTTTCTGTTTCGCATCGTATAGTAAGTGATCACCATTCACACTAATACCATCTTTATCACCTAAGAAGTTATGAGAAACTGCTTCTTGTCCTGAAGTTGAAACTTTCGCCATTGCGACTGTTTCGAACACTTTATTTGCAACTTTTTGCAGATCAAACTCTACACCGTTTGCCATTTTGTTTAAGTGTTTAATGTATAGCTCTTTATTACCGCCTCCGCCAGGGATTAAGCCAACACCAACTTCTACTAAGCCCATATACGTTTCACTAGAAGCTTGAATGCTCGCTGCTGGTAAGCAAACTTCTGTACCTCCGCCAAGCGTCATACCATATGGTGCTGCTACAACTGGCTTAGAAGAGTACTTAATTTTCGTCATTGCATCTTGGAAGTTTTTCACAACTAACTCAATTTCAAAGTAGTTGTCGTCTTGTGCTTCCATTAAGATCATTGCTAGGTTCGCACCAACGCAGAAGTTCTTCGATTGGTTACCGATAACAAGACCTTTATAATTCTTTTCTACTTCATCAACAGCGTAGTTAATCATTTGCGTAATATCCATACCGATTGCATTGCTCTTCGAATGGAACTCTAAGCAAAGGATGCCGTCGCCTAAATCAATTAAGCTCGCTCCGCTATTTTTCTTTAATACACCATTTTTCGCTTTTAATTGCTTAAGAGAAATTGCTTTTTTATTACGCTCGATTAGCTTATATTCGCCATTATCGTAATAGTAGCTATCGCCGTTATCATGTTTATAGAAAGTAGTGAAACCTTTCTCTAACATTTCTTTCACCCAAGTAGGAACAACTACGCCGTTTTCTTCCATCTTTTGAACAGATTTTTCAACGCCGATTGCATCCCACACTTCAAATGGCCCTTGCTCCCATCCGAAGCCCCACTTCATCGCTTGATCAATTGCAACGATATCGTCAGCAATTTCTTTATGAAGTTTTGCAGAGTATAAAAGAGTTGGTGTAATGATGTTCCATAATAACTCTCCTGCACGGTCTTTTGCGTATACAAGCGCTTTCAATTTATTCGCTAATCCTTTTTCTTGTTTACTTAACTCTACGGATGCAGCTTTTAATTTTTTACGCGCTTCGTATTCCATCGTTTCAGGATTTAATTCTAAAATTTCTTTTCCTTGTTTTAAGAAGAAGCCTTGACCCGTTTTACTTCCAAGCCATTTTTTCTCCAGCATGTCATGCATGAAAGCTGGTACTTTAAATACATCACGCTCTTCTTCTTGCACATTTTCATATACGTTATTTGCAACGTGTACGAATGTATCTAAACCGACAACATCTAATGTGCGGAACGTTGCGCTCTTCGGACGACCAATAAGTGGGCCTGTTACAGAATCAACTTCCCCAATGCTATAGCCGCGTTTTACCATCTCTTGAAGAGTAACAAGTAAACCGTACGTACCGATGCGGTTTCCAATAAAGTTTGGTGTATCTTTTGCGATAACAACGCCTTTTCCAAGAACGTCTTCGCCAAATAGTTTCATGAAGCTTAATACTTGTGGATCTGTTTCTTTCGTCGGTATTACCTCTAGAAGTTTTAAATATCGTGGTGGGTTAAAAAAGTGTGTGCCTAAGAAGTGTTTCTGGAAGTCGTCTGAACGACCTTCTGCCATTTTTTCAACTGAAATACCTGACGTATTCGAGCTTACGATAGAACCCGGTTTACGAACCGCATCTACTTTTTCAAATAGTTTCTTTTTAATATCTAAGTTTTCAACTACTACTTCAATAATCCAATCTACATCAGCTAGACGCTCAAGGTCATCTTCTAAGTTACCTGCTTCAATCAGTGCTAAATTTCCTTTCACTGTCAGAGGAGCTGGTTTTTGCTTTAATAGTTTTTGCACAGCCGTATTACTAAAACGATTTCTCACACTTTTATGTTCTAATGTAAGTCCCTTCGCTTCTTCTTCTTTCGTAAGCGCAGGTGGTACAATATCAAGCAATAATGTCGGAATACCAATATTAGCTAAGTGTGCCGCAATTCCCGAACCCATTACGCCTGAACCTAGAACAGCAGCCTTTTTAATTTGGAACATCCAATTCTCCCCCTATTCTTGAATGAATGCTCATTCAATTTTTCGACATAAGTCGCAATCAATGAGTGAGCCTCTACTAATAAATATATGATACTGTTTAAATTTTCGCAATATATTTATTGATAAAATTTTCTGAAATAAATATTTTTCTTTTATTTGCCCATGCTATATATGTATTTTCTTCACTAAAATACACTTTCCCTTTTTATAATCTGACGAAACTGGAGGAATATATATGGCAAAACTTAAGAAGAACCCTTCAAAGGCTGGAATTAGTGCAGCTAGTGTAACTGGAAACGCAGGTCCGCATAACCACGGTGTTGAAAAAGGACGCCAAGGTAATAACCAACAATATAAAAAGCATAATATGGGCGAAAAATAACGCTATATTTTTGGGCAGAGAACGTGGCATAATGATTAATGGCTGCTTTTTCTGCCCAATTTATTTGTAACAAATGAGGGAATTATAATGAAACGAACAATAGTTATGATTGTAATGATTGCCACACTATTTACAGGGATGATTTTCTTCTCTTATGCACAAAGGCAACAAGCTGTAAGAGCTGATCAACCTAATATTACTGGGCAATATGGAGTTACAATCGATGCAGACACAGGTGAAGTTTTGTATGGAAAACGCGAAGACGAACGCTCTTATCCGGCTAGTATAGCCAAAATGATGACAACCCTTCTTTTACTAGAGAATGTAAAAGAGGATGAAGAAATTACAGTTACAGAAAACGCAATTAAAACAGAAAGTCAAAGTAAGAAAATTAAACTTCGTGCTGGGGAAAAGTTAAAACGTGATGAGGCATTAAAACTGATGCTTATCATTAGTGCAGATCCAATAGCTGAATCCATCGCAGAACATATTGCAGGATCAAAAAATGAATTTGTGAAAATGATGAATACTAGAGCGAAGGAACTCGGTACAAAGCATGCGACTTTCAAGAACGCAAGTGGTGCTGATGCACTTGGAAATAAAGTATCGCCATATGACATTGCTATTATTACGAAAGAAGCATTAAAGTATCCAGTTGTTTTAGAATATATGAATTCAACACGTACAACTCTACATACTTCAGAACGCTCTCCAAACATCGCAAACTACGGACGAGAAGAACTATATGACGATCCATATGCGATTGGAAGTAAAAGTGGTCTATCAGCACTTGGCAAATATACAGTCGTAACAGTGGATGAAAAAGACGGTAAACGCGTCATTAACGTCGTATTATCTTCTACTCGCGCGCAACTATATCCTGATACGAAGAAAATGGCACATTATGCATTTCAGCAATTAAAATAACCAAGGAGTATTTTCTCCTTGGTTATTTTTTAACCATACCTTTTAATACGAACGCAACGTTTGCTGGACGCTCTGCTAGACGGCGCATGAAATATCCATACCAATCGTTTCCATAAGGTACGTAAACACGCATTTTGTAACCTTCTTTTACTAGCTCAAGTTGACGCTCATTACGAATACCATATAACATTTGGAATTCAAATTGATTCCTTGGAATATTATGTTCTTCAGCAAGTTTTTTTGTATATTCAATAATCGCTTCGTCATGTGAAGCAATTGCAGTATAATTTCCATTTAATAAGTGCATTTTAATAATCTTTTTATAATTGTCATCTACATCTTTCTTGTCCGGGAACGCCACTTCTTCAGGTTCTTTATAAGCTCCTTTTACAAGACGTAAATTAGGTTTATAAGCATTTAAATCCTCAATATCTTTTTCTGTACGATATAGGTAAGCTTGAATAACAGTACCAATATTATCGTACTCAGATTTTAACTGTTTAAAGATATCAATTGTTTTACCACAGCGTGTATAGTCTTCCATATCAATTGTAACGAACACACCATTTTCTTTTGCAGCTTCTAAAATACGGCGCATATTGTTCATTACGATTTCATCAGAGATATCTAATCCCATAGAAGTCATCTTTAAAGAAAGCTGCGAATCAAGACCTTCTCTTCCAATTGCACGGATCGCTTCAATCGATTGGTTAGCCATTTCATTTGCTTCCGCTTCATTATCAACGAATTCACCTAAATAATCGATTGTTACACAAAGACCTTGCTTATTTAATTGTTGAATGGCAGCTGTCGCTAATTCAATCGTCTCCCCTGCGACGAAGCGACCTGCACCAAAGCGTAAACCGTACTTTTTAGCCAGTTTTGTTAGCGCTTTATTTTTAGATAAGAAAAGAAACGAATTTCGCATTAATTGTTCCATGTAATTCACCCCTATGACTGTAATTTATCTGTTTTTTACCCCTCTTCAAAATTATATCATTGTTTAAAATTATTGGATACAAATAATTATTTAGATAATTTATAAAATACTATAAAAACATTTAAAAACCTATATTTCTGCTTATAAATATACCTGAAATATTTTTCGACATTTAGAAAAATGGAGTTTAATAGGTATAAAATAGGCATGTCGAAAATATTCGACATGCCTATAAAATCCTTTATATTCCATGTAAATTATATAAGGATATTAATACAGAAAACTTGCGATTATATTTACCTCAAGTTTTTTTATTGCTCATTTCGCTTCTCTTCATTCAGCCTTTTAATATCTGTAATTAACTGTACCATCTCTTCTTTCGCATCTGGATAAGTTTCATTCCAATGCTTTACTAAAGCTGGCATCGTCTTAGCTATGTAAGAATACAGTGCCCACTTCTGTACCTGTTCTTTTCTCTCTTCATTGCTCTCTCCAAGTAACAGCTCAGTATATTTCTCCAGTAAACCATCAAACTGCTCGTTAAACTTTTCACTCATTTTATTTACCTCCTATATGAAAAAAGCAGCGAAGATCGCTGCTTTTTCTTATAATTTTGATCGAACAGAGTTTAATTTTTTCTCCATTGTGCTTACTTTATCACGACGATCATCAATACGAATAGTTGTTGCAACACGCTGTGCACCTTTCGTATATGGAACTTCATGCATTTGTTGAATTACTTCTAGAATGACAGGAAGATCTCCTTCAATAATTGTATTCATCGGTGTTAATTGATACTTCACGCGATCCGCATTTTTCTCTAGCACCTTTTGTACTTCTGCTACATATTCACTAACACTTGGATTACCTGTTCCTACTGGAATAATCGATACATCAACAATTGCCATAGTAGTCTTCCTCCTATAATCGTTTCTTATATATCCATTGTCTATTTTACCGAAATCCTCATCATTTTACTAATATGTTACTCTTCCACTTTAAACTGCTCGACTAATCTTTCTAAATCTCTCATATGTTCTGTCAAACTTTCCATCGTGTGAGCTACCTTTTCTAAATGATTCACCTGTGATTCCGTTGCAGCATGTACCTCTTCAGAAACAGCTGCACTTTCTTGACTCGTACCAGCAATTGTATGCATTACCGCTGTAATTTCCCCTTGCTCATAACCTATGTTATGTACCTCTTCTACAATTTTTTCAACTGAAGTACTAATCGTATTTACAACTGACATAATTGTACGGAACTCCATTTCCGCCTCTGTCGTCACTTTATTTTGCACATCTGCAATGTCTTTCAATTTACTTACAACTTCTACAACCCTTTTTACTTCTAATTGTACATCACCAATCATCATTGTAATTTCTCCGGTTGCCTCTTTTGATTGTTCTGCTAATTTCCGAACCTCTTCAGCAACAACCGCAAATCCCTTACCTTGCTCACCTGCACGGGCAGCTTCAATCGATGCATTTAAAGCAAGTAAATTTGTTTGATCCGAAATACCTTTTATAAGCTCAACAACATTTTGAATCGATCCAACTCTTTGTTCTAACTTATCCGATGCTTCTTCTGTATGAACAACAATCGAAGATGATTGTCCCCTCGTACGGATTAAATTCCTCATTGTATTTAATCCTTGCTTAGATGCCTCTTCCGCTTTGCCAGCCACTCCTTTTATTTCACCAACGGAGCTATTCATTTGTTCTACTGACTCCGCCATATTCTCGAGCTGAGCTGAAACTTCATCCACACTATTCGCAAGAGTAGAAGCTCCTCCGCTCACATCATCCATCGCTCCTGAAACTTCTCTACTAGCCGCTACTGTTTCGTTCGTTAAATAATGTAAACTATTCGTTGATTGTTGCACCGTTGATACGCTGTTTTTAATTTTACTTACCATTTCATTCATTTGTTCAACCATATCATTAAAGTGCTTCGTCAACTCTCCAACTTCATCTTTACTTGTCACTTTCATTCGCAGCGTTAAATCGCCTTCTGCTACTTTTTGCACGTGATTCTTTAATAGTTGCAGTGGTCTTGCTAATCTTCTTGAGAACAAGTAGGAAGCTACGATTCCAACTAATAAACTAATACATGCCATTATAATAACTGTATTTCTCGTACTATTTAATAGCCCATCGATCGTTTCTTTCGGATAAAAGATTCCTATCGTCCATTTCATCGTATCAAATGATTGACTGTAAACAACTACATCTTCACCTTTTATTGTAGTGACCGCATATTTTGTTCCCTCTTTATTTAAGCTCTTTATAAGCGGCTCTTTAGAAACATCTTTCCCTATCTTTTCTGGATAAACAAGAGCCATATTTTTATCATTTATAATAAACATTTCTCCGTCATTATTGTATTGAATATTGTGAAGCAACTTCTGAATCGTCCCAAGCGATACATCCATCGCAACAACGCCTAATACAGATCCATCTTGAGCTGTAATTGCTTTAGAAACACCTACACTTAACTTTCCTGTTGCAATTTCATAAGAAGGTTGTCCCCAATGGACCTTTTTTACATCAGCCTCTGAATCTTTATACCATGGTCTTGTCGTTGGATCATATCCTTCTGGCACTTGCCCACCTTCAGCAAGATTGGCACTTAATGTTTTTTTATCTTTCGTACCAATATATAAATCTAAAATACCAGGATGATTCTTTTTATACTCCGCAAACTCTTTCGTTAAAAACGCTTCCTCTTCTGGAGTAACCCCACCTTGAAGTATATTACGAATCATCTCACTGTTCGCGTAATACCCCATATCTTCATCCGTTCTTTGAACAAATGTCGTAAGTTGCTCTGTCACAAGATCCATCGCATTTTGAGAATACTCGTCTAAGGAACGCACTTCCTTTTCTTTCTGTAATTGATACACAGCTGTACCCAATATTACGAACATCATAGAAATAAGAACTGAAAACACTACCGCAATTTTTAAACGTAAACTTCTTAACATTTCCCCCAAAGCATCCCCTTCGCATTAAATTAAAATCTTATTAATCATTATATTAAGTATAATAGATAAAATTAAAAAATTGAAATTAATTCTCACCTTAATACAATTAGAAAACGGACTACCACTTGTGCAAAAACAAATAGTTCATTATCCTTAAAATATAATCTCATTCGTTCGGAGGGAACTATGTTACAAAAATTCGGTTTCTCACAATATGAAAGCCAAGCTTATGAAGTTGTCGTATCAAGCAATGAACCATTAGATGCTACAACAATTGTGAAGCATTCAGGTGTTCCAAAAGCAAAAATATATGAAGTACTAGCACGCCTAATCGATAAAGGAATGGTAATGGATTCTGTTTCAGAAAAGAAAAAATTGTATACAGCATTACCACTAAAACTAGCAATTGAAAAATTAACGACAGAATTCCAATCAAATATTAAAGAACTAGAAACAAACATATCAAAAAAATCATTTACAGATGACCGTGTGTGGAGCTTAAAAATGCAATCTTCTATTCGAGTTCAAAGTAAAGAACTCATTGAAAGTGCACAAGAATCAATCCGTATTTCAGCTTGGAATGATACTCTTTTAGAATATCTCCCTTTACTAGAACAAAAAGCAAAACAAGGTGTTCAAATTGAATCTCTTATTGTTGGAGAAGTAGAAACAGACTTAGAAAACATGCATTTTCTAATCCCAGCTGAAGAACCTAATGCATTAGAGCGCTACTTGCTACTTATCGTTGACGATCGTGAAATTTTATTTGCTGGCGTAGAACAAGAGTCATGGCAAGCGATGAAAACAATGTCACAACCTTTCGTAAAGTTCTTTACAGAATTTTTCTATCACGACGTTGCACTTGCAAAGATCACCCAGAAGCACCACGATCTCTTTATGGAAGATGAGGAAATTAAGAGTTTGTTGATGAAATTGAGGTACTAATTAAATAATAAAAAGGAGTCTAATTTTTCACTTAGACTCCTTTTCGTTTTGTTCCTTTATCTCTATCAACAGCTCAATGATTTTTTCATTTTGCTCTACTTGCTTCTCTGAATTTTGATAGATGAAACGAACCCATCTAAGTGCAAGAATAATAAGAAACAACGGAAGCATTGAAATTAGAAGACCAATAATTGAAAAATTCGTATACATATACCTCACCTCGCTATATACCCTTTTCTCCATTTACCTACTAAAACCTGCAATTTTTTACAAATAAAAAAAGAACCTATCAAACGATAGATTCTTCTTTCACGAACTGAGTAGAGCGTCCTCTCATAATCGAGAAAATCGCGCAAAGCAGTGCTAATATAATAAAGCCACCGCCTACCCAAGCATTATATATAACAGATGATTTTTCAATAACAACTCCGCCTACTGTTGAACCAAGTGCAATTCCTAAATGAAGCGCAGAGTTATTTAAACCTTGCTGAATACCAGCTGATTCCGGTGCAATTTCAATTAAATAATTTTGCTGTGCTGGTGAAATCGCCCAGCTCAGCATACTCCAAAGTCCCATCATAATGATGAAGAGCGGGAATGAGAATGTCATTAATGGCAGTATGAAGATTGCACACGCAAATACGATAATGATAGAAATAATACTTTTCTTCGATCCCCATTTATCAGCAAGCCAGCCACCGAATCCGCCGCCGATTACTGCTGCGATTCCGAAAATAAAGTAAAACACACTAATCCAGTTTGCATCAACATGCATGACATCTTTTAAAAACGGTGTTAAATATGCATACAATGTTAAATGCCCCGTTAAAAACAAAAATGATGTTAACTGTGCACTTACAATTTTTTTATCTTTTAAAGTAGCAAGTTGTTCTTTTATTGATAATACCGATGTCGGTGGTACTTTCGTTAAAAACAATGAAATACAAGCTATTGCCATAACTGTTAACACAGAAATTAATACAAATGGTGCACGCCATCCGTATGCATTTCCGAGTACAAGACCGAGCGGTACTCCAAGTACAAGTGATCCACTAATTCCCATAAAAATGATTCCAATTGCACGCGCACGAAAATGCGGTTCTACTACACTAGACGCAAGTGTTACAGATAGTGCAATAATTAATGAACCACTCGCCGCACAAATAACCCTTGAGAACATTAGCATTCCGTAATTCACACTAAACGCGGAAATAATATTTCCGATTAAGAAAATCGATAATGCTCCAACATACAATGTTTTTCTTTCAAACTTCCCTGTCACAGCTAATAAAACTGGACCTGACAAAGCAAATACTACCGAAAATATTGTTATAAGCTGACCAGCTGCGCTAATAGATACTCCTAAATCATTGGCAACTAAATCGAGCGTTCCTCCTATAATTAACTCAACCGTTCCGACTACGAAAGCCGCGATAGCTAAAATATAAACACGAAAATTCAAGTCTTTCCCCACGCTTTCTATTTTGGTTACTACGATTATAGTAACCAAAATAGAAAGTGGACGCAAGTATAATTTTTTTACAGTAAAAAAGGTAGGCGTATTATACGCCTACCCTTCCATCATTCTGTTTCTTTCTTCTTATTTAAATACCAATACACCGGCAGTCCAGTAAAGACAATTCCAATTGATAAGAAACAACTTACTGGATCGTTAATAATCGCACTACCGATTACAAAGAACGAACCTAAAATCGCTACGATTGGTACGATTGGGAATAACGGTACACTATATGCACGCTCTTTATTCTTATTACGTTTTCTTAAGATGAAGACACCAATAAACGTCATTACGTAGAAAATATAAATAATGAATACGGAAATCTCAGATAGCTTATTTGGATCACTAATAATCATTAAAATAATTCCTAAAATGATTTCAACAGTAATCGCATTTGCTGGTGTTTTAAATCTCGGACTTTCCTTTGCAATAAACTTAGAAAATGGAAGTTGTCCACGCTCTGCCATAGACATTGGAATACGTGGGAATGTTAAAATCTTTCCATTTAAACAACCGAAAATAGAAACGATAATACCGATACTAATAATTTTCCCACCATATTCTCCAAGTAACATGCCTGCAGCTGTCGCTGTTGCATTTTCTCCAAGGTCTACAATTTTCGCTGCTGGTAATACATTTAATAACGCCAAGTTAATTAATACGTAAGCAGCCGTTACGATTAAAATCCCTACTGTCATTGCTTTCGGTAATAACTTTGTTGGATTCTTCATTTCTCCACCAATCGAAGCAAGTAAAATCCAGCCGTCATAAGCAAATAACGTTGCTAAAATTGCCATACCGATACTTTGATTTTCCGATATCGGCACAACTACGTTAAAGATATCGCTATTCCCTTTCCAGAAACCTAGCACAACAATTAACACAATCGGAATCATCTTCCCAATTGTCGTGATTGTTTGAACGATACCTCCGTATTTTGTTCCCATACTATTTACAACGCCAAGGAACACAACCGTTCCAATTGCGATTGGTAAATTCCACACTTTATCTAAATAGAAAAAATTAATCATTAAAGAACTAAAGTATAAACCTAATGTTCCGATAATAGCAGGTCCATAAACAATTGTTTGCATCCAACCTGATAAATATCCCCAAAAACTTCCGTAAATCTCCTCTAAATACGTATACAACCCACCATTTTTCGGGATTTGCGCTCCAATTTCAGCTACTGTTAAACCACTTGCTAGCGTCAACAGACCACCAATTACCCAAGCAAGAATGGCCATATTAGAACTCCCCGAGTAATCTAATACGCTCCCTGGTTTCATAAACACACCAGATCCAATAATCGTTCCTACTACGATAGAAAGTGCTACTGTTAAACCAATTTTGTTCTTCTCATCATGATGCATGCTGCGTATCCTCCTTCCAATCCTAGTGTGATGCAAAAATGAAATAAAAAAACACTCCTCCCTAAAAAAGGGACGAGTGTTGTATTCGTGGTTCCACCCTTGTTTCAATTCGTAAAGTAACACACTTCACCAATTTCTCAAGTCTAAATAACGGTTTTTGCCGGCAAGCAATTACTAGATGCTCGTTCACTGCTGCAGTTCAGAGGTGGTAATCCATTTTTCCGTATTAGGAAGCTCACAGCCAAAGGCTTCCCTCTCTGAAAATCGTAAAAAATTGATCATGTCCTCATCATCACTTCTTGATGTCGAATTTTGTAGTTATTGTTCATTATATTGAATTGTTAGAAAAAATCAATATATTTTTTTATATAACATAGGAAATATTTCTCTTCTTATATTATAACAGAACATACAAAACTTCTCTAATTCCCTAAAAATGGTATAATCCATTTAGGAGGTGTACTAATAATGATTGCTGTCTTTTGTATCATTGCTACGTTTCTCTCTATTCTATTCGCTATCATGCATCGGCACAAGTATCCTGGTTATAGCATTTTAGCGGTAGCTATTATACCAGCTGTTTCCTTCTACGTATTGGGTAAATATCAATATACGGAAGTGTTTATCGGTTTTGCAATCTTCTACTGCATCTTCGGATACATACTAACAATGAAAAGAATTTTATTGAATCATTAAAAGGGACCGATTTCTGCTGACAGAAATCGGTCCTCGCACGTACCTTCCGGTTGCCCACACGAAAGATACATAAATCAATTATTTATCTTCTTTTTTCATAAAAAACTTATGGTGCGGTAAATCAACATTCAATGCCTCTAATTGTTTCTTTTCGTTGTCTAAAATCGCTTTTGCTTTTGTTTTTGTTGCTTCATCTAATCCAGCAAAGATGTCTTCATGCTTCTCTTTCTCTGGAAGTTTCACACCTAATTTTGTTAATTCTTCTTTTGCTTGCTCATGCGTTAATTTTCCGGATTTCTTTTGCTCTAAAATTGACTTCGCTTTCTCTTTTGTCTGTTCATCTAAGTTAGCAAACATGTCTCCATGTTTACCTTTCTCCGGCATTTTCACGCCTAGCTTTGTTAATTCCTCTTTTGCTTGCTCATGCGTTAATTTTCCAGATTTCTCTTGCTCTAAAATGGACTTCGCTTTTTCTTTCGCCTGTTCATCTAATCCCGCAAACATTTCTTTGTGCTTACCCTTTTCCGGGAACTTCACGCCTAATTTTGTTAATTCTTCTTTTGCCTGTTCTCGTGTTAATTTACCAGACTTCTCTTGCTCTAAAATGGACTTCGCTTTTTCTTTCGCCTGTTCATCTAATCCTGCAAACATGTCTTTACGCTTCTCTTTCTCTGGAAGCTTTACACCTAGTTCCTCTAACTGTTTCTTTGTATCGTCCATAATTGTTTTTACTTTTTGTTTTGTAGCGTCATCCAAATCCTTTTTCGCCGTTTTTGCAGGCTGATCCACTGCTGGAGTATTCGTTGCCGCGAATGCCGGAATGCCGACTCCTCCAATGATTCCGAATGATAAAGCACCTGCAATCGCTAAATAACCAACTGTTTTCTTCTTCATAGGAAATTTCCTCCTTCATATTTCTAATGCATGTACACTTTCGTATACAATGCCTATAGTAATGTCGGTTTCTTAACATTTCCTTAACGATTTAACAAAAAAACACCGCTCGTAATGAGCGGTGTTTCTCTATGCTTTTTGTAATTGTAACTCTTCACGTTCCATTATTTTTCTTAATACAATTGTTTGTGTCATTGTAAATAAGTTACCTGTTATCCAGTACAACACAAGTCCTGATGGCGCCGCAAACCCCATAAATAGAATCATTGCCGGCATCATAATTTGCTGCATCTTTAGCATCTGTACTTGTTCTCCAGGTGTAATATTCGATTGGAAAACTTTCATCTGAATAAATGTCGTTAACGCTGCAATAATCGGTAATATATGATATGGATCTGCATGTCCTAGGTTCACCCATAAAAACGAAGATGTGCGAATCTCTTCAGTTCTGCTAATCGCATAATACAAAGCAGAGAAAATCGGCATTTGTATAAAAATTGGCCAGCAACCAGCAAGTGGATTCCAACCGCCTGATTTCATTAGTTCTGACATTTCTTTTTGATACTGCTTTTGTTTTTCAAGGTCTTTGCTTACATCACCGTACTTTTTCTTTAGCTTCTGCAATTCAGGTTGCATTTTCTTCATTTTCGCTTGGCTGCGATATTGCGAAACAGCTAATGGAATCATTGCTGAACGAATAACGAGCGTCATAATAATGATAGCAATCCCAAAGCTAGCTCCAGGTATATGATGAGCAACAAATTGAATCATAAACGAGATTGGATATACAAAATAATGATCCCAAATTCCCGTACTATGTGCATCAATTGGGGCTGCATTACTGCAACCAGATAAAACAAAAACAAATAATAATGATAAACTAACGAGCACAGCTCGGTATGATTTTAACATGTTCATTCCTCCAATGTTTCGTAATTATTTAGCGAAACATTGGCGTATACGGACCGACCTCGTCATTCTCTTCACTTGATTCTTGTCTACGTACAGAACGAATCATTCCATATTTATAAAAAATAGAAAATAGCGGTACATTTCCCGCACTATCTTCACATGTATCAACTAACGCAAAAGCTCTTTGTCTACCGCTTGATGCTTGTTGACGCACAAAGCGAGAAACATTAGCAAGGAAGAAAACTTCTAATAAACAAAGTGCCGTCGTTACAAACGATATATATAGAATTGCATCCTGCAATAAAAATTCCATCGCTTCACATCCTTAATAAGGTCATTTTAGCACATCGGGCAAATATTCTCTATTTCCTTTTATTTTCAAAAAAAGTATTTTGCATATTTTCTCAAGAAAACAATAATTAAGAAACGTTGTATTCGCTTTCTTTAGCATATTCACACACATCAATGAATAGGCTTGATTTATTAGAAATTTATAAAATTTTCGCATTATAATAAAACTATTGCCAGTTTTTGAAAAAACCTTTATTCTCTTCTTGTAATCAAAAATGAATATGGAGATGAAACATACTATGGGTCAACTAGGAGACGCCGATTACGTTCCCGACACCGCCTTTTTATCCTTCCCAGCAGCTAAAACATTTCACTTAGAATTTATGATACAGTTGGTTGTTATTTTTATAGCTTCTATTTTGTATGCAATTTCTATGAATATGTTTTTTATCCCGCATAATATGATTAGCGGTGGATTCGCTGGTGTAGGGATGATTATCGGTTATTTAATGCACTACAATATCGGTGCACTTATCTTTTTACTAAACATTCCTCTTCTTATTTTAAGTCACTTTTACTTAGGCAAGAAGACAACCTTTTTAACAGCTTACTTTGTAGCTGTGTCATCGTTAGCGATGAACATTATCCCGGTACACCAAGTTTCAGACGATATTTTACTTTCTTCTGTATTCGGTGGTGTTATCTGCGGAGCAGCTTCAGGAATTATATTCCGATTTGCTTCTTCAACAGGTGGTTTTGATGTTGTTGGATTGATTGTAGCGAAATATCGAGATGTTTCAATTGGAGCAATCATATTTGTATTCAACTTAATCTTACTTGTAGCAGCAGGTTTTATTTTCGGATGGGATATTACACTTTATACGTTAATTAGTCGATTTGTAGTCAGCAAAGTTATCGACGCTGTGCATACGAAACATATTAAATTAACGATAATGACTATTACAGAAAAAGGCGAGGAAATAAAAAGCGCACTACTACATCACGGCATACGCGGGGTGACAATGGTAGACGCTGTCGGCGGCTATACAAACCATAAGAAAAAAATGATTTACACTGTCGTGACTCGCTATGAGTTAGGCGAAATGAAACGTATTATCCGTCAAGTGGATAACAAAGCATTTATGAACATTACTGAAACAGTTGAAATTGTCGGCCGTTTCAAACGCATATAAAAAGGTTAATAAATTAAAGGGCATAACATATTAGTCATATATAATATGTTATGCCCTTTGTTATTCAACTAACGTACCTTTTAGCATAATAAAATCACTAAGTTTATTACTACAAATCGGAGGATAGCATTCCATATACAATACTGTCTGTCCATTCACCTTTATTCCAAAAATCTTGTATGAAATGGGCTTCCTTTCTCATACCTATTCGTTCACACAATTTTTGTGAAGCTGTATTACGTGCATCAAGATTAGCCTGTATACGATGTACATTACATTCATTAAATAATTTCAATACCAAACTACTTACTGCTTCTGTCGCCAAACCTCTCCCAGCTACTTCATTTGAAAAACTATAACCAATCTCAACAGTGTCTTTCATATTTGTGTACCATACGGATAAATCACCAACTACTTTAGTTTTGTATATAACTGCCAAACTTAATATTGTTTCTTTAGTAAGTACATTATTTGCTAACTTCTTATTAAATCTTTTCTGCATGTCTTCATGAGTCCACTTATTATGTAATAGGAACTTACATGTATCATCACTATTATAAATAGCAAATACATCCTGTAAATCAGTACTCTTAAAAGGTCTAATTATTAATCTTTCTGTTGTGAACTCCAAGTTAGCTCTCCTCCCTTACATTCATGCTATAAAACATTTTTTATAGTATTTAAGCCTCATTCTTAGATCTCACCTTGATTACATATTTCATCATAATAAATTAAAATCCTTCTTCCACTAAACTGCACCGTTAATGGTATTTCCTTGCGCTTTTTATTTTTTACACTTATTACAAAATCAGATAATTCTATTATTATGTCTATAAATGTGTTATAATGAAAGCAGACTCACAAAAAAAGAGTATATAGACTTGGAAGTTTCTCTTATTTTACAAGCAAAAAGAAACGAGCAGTCGGGTATATTTCAGACACCATACACGTAACGGTTTAAACAACCGATCATCTTAGTTACTCTTCAATGATCTTTTTATAAAAAGATACGTACAATTAAAACTCACTTCAATATACTATACCTACCTTTTTGACTTCCAAATCATCTTATTACATAAGGAGATGAACATATGAATCAATATATACGATATACAATAGCTGTCCTGTTTGCTATTATCGGCGGAACAATCTGCTTCTGGACAAACACTCAGCTTGGAGAGAATATCATCTTTAATGGAATCGAAACACTTGTAAGCGCTTCAATTTTAGGCGGATACATTTACTTCCTCTTTAATCCAGCAGAAAATGCTCAAAAAACAATGTTATTAACAATGATCGGAATCGTTGGTGGATGTATTTCCTACTCAATGACAAACTATACATTACCACTTCAATTAAGCTCAGCTTTCTTCCACGGTCTATGGACTTGGTTCATTGCATTCTGCTTAGCAGACGTATTCAACCTATTACAAGACAATGAAGAAGATAGCGGTCGCCAAATTGAAAGTAACTCTTAAGCTGGAAGATACTCTTCCAGCTTTTTCATGTTGGTTTGCATACCCCGCATCACGATAAAAAGAAGTTGCCCTCACAGCAACTTCTTTTCCATATACCCCACTTCGTATTCACTAAAATATATCAACGATTTTTCAAGTATATCGATCGTTTCTCCACTTATATCAACGATTTTTTCATTATATCGACGCTTCGACACAAGATATCGATTTACCGACAACCTTCGACACTCAAAACGCACAACATACCCTATCCACCAAGCAATTTACTGCCGAACTCTACGATTAAAAAGATAATTAATAAGATCGCGAGTATCTTTAATGCTACATACGCCACTTTAAAAACAGCATAAATGAGCAAGACGATTAAAATAATCGTTAAAATTTCCATCTAGAATTCCTCCAACCTTTGCTCTTCTTATCTCATTTTACTCGTCCTAGGCTGTTTATGGAACGGCATAAGATGACATAGAAAAAAGAGGATACCTCACCCATCGTAAGATACCCTCTCTTTCAGCTGCTCAAACCATTCTCTTTCTACTTGTAAATATCCCATCTCACTCTTCTCGGCGCTCTTTAATTCTTGATCGGCTTTCTTCATATAAGTACGGGACGCTTCCATATTACCTTCTACATATCTAATAATTCCTTGTGTACGGTAATATCCACTTAGGTCCATTTTTGTAATAGCCTTTGCATGTTCCTTTGCTTCTTGCAAAGAAAGACTATCCATCTGATAAAGGGCTTTATATAAAAGGTACCAACTATGAAAACTACTAACGAAAAACTTATTTTCTTTCGTTACAGGTAGTTGAACAATTCGTTCTATATACGGTATCGCTCTTTCCATTCCCTCTTGATCTGCACGAGCAAAAAAGACGAGCATAAGTCTACTCATTATCTCTCTTATCCCTTTATTCTCTTTTATTTTCTCCTCACTCAATTCTACTAACCTTTCATCCCAATCTTTCGGTCTTTTATAACTAAATAACTCACTCGATATTTGAATCTCATATAAGTGATTTCTAGCTCTTTCATCATCTTTAATTAAAATAAGAAATTGCATCCCATCACTCATAAGCATTCCTTTTATCGGCACAATTGTAACCGCAAAGATTGCAAAATGGAAAAAGGAAAAATATAAAAGATATTGATAATAACTCACCATATATATGTAACCGGAAGTAATACCAAATAGTAAACTCGTAATCGGTCCACCTAAAGTGAGCCACGCCCACTTTTTCGAAAGATTCGGTGTCTCTATAGAAGGTGGTACTAGTGTTGCAACGCCTCCAAAGTACGCCCACAATTTATTTTCTCGAATGCGTAATTTTCCCTTTTCTTTTTGAATAGTAATGGGTCCTACTGTCATAAATTTAAATGTCAAACCACCTATTACACCAAATACTACATGTCCTAGCTCATGAATGGCTAACACTAACAATGAAATTCCAACTATTGCCCATAAGTTCAAAATTACTTCTAATTTCCCAGTTCGGATTACTCCGTATAAAATGGACAGAATTAGCGCCACTGTCATTGAGCCAGCTGGCCTTCTTAAAATATCCACCTTTTTCTCCCCTTAATAAATCATTTTTCTTTGCATTTCGTACATGAACTTCCCGAGATGCAATATCCAAATAAATGAGATTAAGCCAATTAATACAAAATCGATATCACTAGCAGCTGTATATATAACGGCAGCCCACCATACATATGCCAATATTGTATTCGTAAATTCATACGCTTTATATCCAGCCTCATGCACAATGTGCTTTAATCCTTCATCTGCGTTTTTCGTCCACATTTTCATAGATTCCATATACGTTACACCTTGTTCAGGATATAGCTTATTATAACGATTTTTTGTTATAAGTCCGATAATTACTACAGTAGTTAAACAAACAATAGAAGCTACTAAATTCCACACCGCAAATGAAACATTTGTATCCTGCAACAGTGCACGTCTACATGTAATAACTGCATATACAAACCATGCCTGCGTAACTATATCGCCTACACGTAAATATATACTTATAATGCCTAATTTTCTGCCTTGTACGCTCTCTTCTTCATCGCGTGCCTCTGCTAACATACGTGTATTCTTCCAAGTATAGTACATCATTAAGATTCCAAAAATAGTACATATACCTATAAATGTATTGGATGATAATTTTCTCGGTTCATCCGAGAGTAAATTTAAAGCTATATAAGACGTTAAAAAGCCACCCATCATACTTAATGCTATTTTCCCCACAGAATCAAATTGTTTTTTTCGCTTACTCTTACTCTTCATCGTCCTCTTCCCCCTCTACTAACGTAAATATTTCCTCCACCGGTACATTGAAAATTTGTGCGATTTTTAACGACAATACGATAGATGGTGCATAATCCCCGCGCTCAATTAAACTAATCGTTTGCCGTGATGATCCAATCGCTTTCCCTAAATCCCCTTGTGATAAACGATGCTTTGCTCGCAATTCCCTCACTCGATTTTGAAGCTTCATGTCTTCCCTCTTTTTCATTTATTTAATTAAAATTGTAAATAATATCCTTATCTTTGTCAATTATAATTGTCATTACGACTATAATAATTGACAAGATACTTATTTCTTATCCTGTATCAAATTCCTATAAAGAATGTAAAATGTGCATTAAACATAGTCTTAAAAATAAAAAAGTCAGTGCTTTTGCACTGACTTCCTAAATTCTGACATAGAATGGATTTCATATTAACTTGCGTTTTGTAGTAATACTCGTTTTAACTGCTTACGGAAACGAATACCTAACGTAACCGCTACAATCACAATAACTCCAAAAATGATTTTACCGATATGACCTTCTAGCACTCCAAAGATATCATGTAAGTTTCCACCTAACCAGTAACCACCGATTAAGAAGAATGATACCCAAAATAGAGCACCTGAATAAATTGTAATGGCAAAACGACGGAATGGTAAATTAATAATTCCTGCAAAGTATCCTGTGAAATGACGTACACCAGGAATAAAGAAACCAATAAAAATTAAGAAGTACCCATACTTATCAAACCACATTCTCGTTAAGTCAATTTTTCTTTGCGTTAAAAATACGTATTTCCCATACTTTTGAATGAAAGGCATACCTAATTTATTTCCTAAAAAGTATTGAATCGTCATTCCTACACTTGTCCCAATAAAGGATAGAATAATTAAAATCGGTAAACTTAAATCACCCTTATGTGCTAAAAATCCCGCATATGCTAACGTTGGCTCTCCCGGAAACGGAAGTGCAATATATTCTAACAGCAAGCCGACAAGTACAACATAGTACCCGTATTGCTGAAATAATTCATGAATCCATTCCATGTCATCTCTCCTTTCAATCACGTACAACTTCTTACTATTATTGTATAAAAAAATTGTCGAAATAACTATCACAATAGCTTACATTTTTATTACATTTTTGTAAGGGTCACACTAGTGATTTTCGTTCTTTATTAAATAGTAAAAATCATTTTTCAAGTCGAAATAGCGAAAAGGCGCATTAATAACATGCAGATTTTATCCATTTTTTAGCACTAAAAACCTCTCTTATTTTGTTCTCAATAAAAAACCATCACAAACTCATACTAACTTCATATTAGCTTCATATATGTATTGTAAGATTATATCGGAATTTGTTGAAAAATTTAACCAATATATGACTAAGCATTAATTTGAATAAATATAAGTCGTTTTTCGAAATTGAAAAAAGGGTGAATACGAAATGGAAGCATATAAAATGCACGATTTTATTAATACAAATGTTGAATCTCATCAAAATGAAACCGTTTTTAATTTACAAATATGTGAAACAAGTGAATTTGACGTAAGTTTAACAAAATCTACAACACTATCTTTTATCGTTTCAAAAAAGAATATTAAAATTGTCACGAAAAAATGGATTAATTCAAATCAAGAAAGCATGATTGGCAAAAGCTACATCATTCCAACAAAAGCTTTTCATTATTTCTTACCAATCATCTCTGAAAATGAAGATGAGCTAAATATTCAAGTTCAAAGTTTTGGACTACGTGGTGAGCTTTTATTAAATGAAAGATTACTTATTGATAACAACAACAAACACAACAGCAAAATCACTACATTCTTTGAAACATTAGATGAAAATGTAAATAAAGCATTACGAGGATTACAACTTCATTGTATGTAAGACTCTTACGATAGTAAAAGGAGAATAACAATGAAAAAATTATTATTAAGCGCACTATTATCATTAGGATTTTTAACTCTTCCATTCTCTAGCGCAGAGGCAGCTACAACGAAAGATCAATTAATCGTAGACACTCAGTTAAATAAAATGGATTATTATCAGGATGGAAAATTTATAAAAAGTTTTACTGTCGCTACTGGAAAAGCTGCAACACCTACACCTAAAGGCACTTTTCAAATCGTAAATAAAATTAAAAATCGCCCTTATTATACAGGCAAAATTAAAGGCGGCGATCCACGTAATCCACTTGGTGACCGTTGGCTCGGATTAAATATGGCAGGAACTTACGGAACAACTTATGCGATTCACGGAACTAACAATAATCAAGCAATCGGCAAATGGACAACACTTGGTTGTATTCGTATGTATAACAATGATATACACTGGTTATTTGAGCGCGTTCAGCAACAAGCTACTGTCACTGTAAAATAGCCTAAAAACAAGATTTATGTGTAGCCAAGAATTTTATGTCTTGGCTTATTTTATTTATTCATTTACAGTAGCAAAACAACTGTATTTACATATATAATAGGAATAGATTTGATTAGCTAATATTTAAACATTGATAAACGTAGATATTAAAATTATACAGTTATAATGTTTTATAAATTTTATAATACATACTATAATAGAACTACTGTAATTCTGAACTATTCAGTAACACTAAACTATTCCCCTTGCTACCTTCATGATTATTTTATAGCGGGGGCTTATTATATGTATAAACAATCTGAGTCACTCGAAAAATGATGAATTCGAATATTGCAGTAAAAAGCGTTATTTAGGAGGTGTTACTATGACGCATATACTGGTGATTGAAGACAACCCAGATATACAAGAACTTATTCGTGAATTTCTAATGGCACAAAACTTTACAGTTGATGTAGTTGGTGCTGGAACAGAAGGTATTCTTCTTTTCCAAAAAAATTCATACGATCTTGTCCTCCTCGATGTAATGTTACCAGATATAGATGGCTATAGTATTTGTAAAATTATGCGAGGACAATCTGATGTACCAATCATTATGTTAACAGGCTTACATAATGAAGAAAGTGAAATTAAAGGATTTGAGTTAGGTATTGATGACTATATTACGAAACCGTTCCATTATACTGTATTTATTAAGCGTGTAGAGGCTGTATTAAGAAGGGCAGCAACGAAGGAAGCAGAAGCTGCAACTATACTACAATTCCATGAATTGATGTTAAACTCTACAGCATATGCAGCTTATGTTCATGGTAATCAAATTGAATTGACAACAAAAGAATTTGAAATTATTTATACTTTACTGCAAAATCGAGGAAAAGTATTATCAAGAAGTGATTTGTTGAATAAGGTATGGGGCTATGAACATTATGGTGATGTAAGAGTTATAGATACACATATTAAAAACTTAAGAAAAAAATTAGGAATTCCTTATATTAAAACGGTGAAAGGCATTGGCTACAAAATCGAATCGTAGCAAAGACAACATCACCAAAAATATTTTCATCAAAACCTTATTATTTTGTATTCTTTTATCACTTTGTCTTTATCAAATTATTTACTTTCTAGCTTCAAACTACGATAAAGAACGTTTTGCGAAAGAAAATGGAACGCCGACTACAGAACAGGCCGATTCAGATAAGCAAAACGACGGAAGTAAAACGAAGCAAAATAAAGCTGTGTCAGAGGGGAGCATTTCTAATTTCCAATCTTCTATTATAGATTATAAATCTCTTTCTACAGCTATCAATCACCTTTTGCAGCCTAGCCAAACTGTAAAGGCAAAAGAACATACACAAAATCTTTCGGGGAAAAATAGCACTTCTAATCCGCCTACAGAAGCAGAAAAGAAAGCCGCTAATAATGATGCCTTACATACACAAAATGCAGCAAGTAAAACAAATGATACAAATGATAATCCAAAGTTAGCAGATGCGTTGCAGCAATTAGCTCCACATATTGGCGCGACAATGCTTGCATTATCACTACTCGGATCTTTAATTTATACAAAACTAATTGCCAAACCTTTTCAATATATGAGCGATGCTTTAAAAGATATTATGAATCTTGATTTCTCAGATAAAAAGCTACTTAACAAAAATACAGATCAAACAGATTTTAATTTGCAAGTAGCTGCTTCACAAGTACCAAATATTGTGAAGAATTTACATGCAAGCAATCAAGATTTAAGAAATGAGCTCAAGAAGGAACAACAATTAGAACAATCTCGTAAAGAATTTATGTCTATGGTATCCCATGAATTAAAAACACCAATCGCAGCCGTTATGGGACAACTAGATGGCATGATTCACGGAATTGGAGCTTATAAAGATAGAGATAAGTATTTGAAACGTTCCTACGAGATGATGCAAGACATTAACATATTAACGGAAAAAATGTCGGAATTATCCAAAATACAAAACCCTCAATTTAAACCGAATTTAGAAGTCATTTCTTTATCTAATATTATTGAGGATGTTATGAAGAAAGTAGATTACTTTGTATCTGTAAAACAATTAAATGTACAATCTAATATTAAACACGACGTACAAATTTTAGCTGATCCTAAATTTATTCAAACTGCTATTTTTAACATTATTTCAAATGCAATTCATTATACAATTGACCATCAGCACGTATATATAAAGCTTTATGAAAAACCAAATGGTTACGCATTAGAAGTATTAAATACAGGTTCACAAATTGATGAAGATAAACTTGCTCATTTATTTGAGCCTTTCTATCGCGCAAACCCTGATAAACACGGTTTAGTACAAGGTAGTGGTCTTGGATTATATATCGTGAAACAAATATTAGATAAACATCAGTTTCCTTATGGGATACAAAACACGCCTCAAGGTGTAAAATGTTCTATTGTATTCCCAAAAGCAATGTAAAAACCTACTACAATTTCATACCCCAAATTCATACTTCGTATGAGTGGCGGAATTTTGTAGAGTATATGACTCTGTTTCGTTCGCCCGTTATCCTTATTTGGATAGCGGGCGTTTTTTATTACTTAAAAGGAGGATTTTTTATGGAAAAGTTTAAATATTCATTGCTCGTTTTATTCGGTGCTTGCAGCTATGGCATACTTTCAACTATTTTCAAACTCGGATTCATAAATGGATTTTCAGCACATCAACTATTAGGGGGACAATATGTCTTCGGATGGATTGGACTATTTCTACTCGTTCTTTTCTTTTCACGTCATAAAGTAACAAAAAAACAATTCTTTTCCTTACTAACCGTCGGAACAACAATGAGTATGACCGGGATTTTCTACGCTATTTCTGTAGAAGAACTACCCGCATCTATCGCTGTCGTCCTACTCTTTCAGTTCACTTGGATTGGTGTCATTATCGAAGCAATTGCAAATCGAACATTTCCAAGCCGCGATAAGATTATATCTATCCTTATTTTATTTGCTGGTACATTGTTTGCAGGTGGTGTATTTGAAGGCCTCGGACAAAGTTTTTCTACGAAAGGGATTATCTTTGGACTATTAGCTGCTGTCTCTTTTTCATTCTATGTTTTTGCAAGCGGGCGCGTCGCTACGGATGTTCCGCCTTATACGAAAAGCTTCCTTATGACAACAAGCGCTACTCTTATCGTATGCCTATTCTTTCCGCCAACCTTTTTAACAGACGGTGCTTTGCAAGCCGGTCTATGGAAATATGCTTTCTTCCTCGGATTATTCGGCGTTGTTGTACCTGTCATTTGTTTTTCAATCGGTGTACCAAAGGTTGGAACAGGGCTTGGTACAATATTAGGTGCAGCTGAATTACCAACTGCTATTATTGCTTCTATTACACTTGTACATGAAGTCGTAACGTTCATGCAGTGGATTGGAATTATTTTCATATTAGTTGGGATCTTCACTCCTAAGCTGCTTACGGCTAGGAAAGAAAGGAAACAAAATCGCGTGCATAGCGCTTGAAAAAATACAGAATTTATATAAAAGATATAACTGCAATTAAAATAAGTAAATTTATCTGGAGGTATAAATGACTATTTTAAGCATCGTATTTTTTGCTATTATGTGTATCTTCTTCCTAATAAGATATATGAAAGAAAAGAAATTTTACGATTTACTTCTCATTCCCGTTTGTATATATGCAGGAGCAGTGAAAACTCCTTTCGTAGAGTACTTAAACTTTAATACTACATTTAAAATAACGTATGATATTGCAGCTATTATTCTTGTAATCCTTGCTGTACTTTTCTTTTTGAAAGATAAGAAAGAGAATCATACTGCATAACAAAAGACCTTTCATTTACTTGAAAGGTCTTTTTCTCTATCTCATTTTACCGCTCCATACAGCTTCTCTATCTCATGCTCAATTTGTTTTACATCGATTCGCTCAAATAATGGCTGTACGCTATCAATTCTACTTGGCAACGTATTTTGCGGTTCCCAATTTCGTTTCACAATCGACAATGTGTTTCGAACTCTTTCACTTGAAAATGGTAAAAACGGTTCAAGGAGATTTGCAAAATTAGCGATAAGATACACACAGTTATAAATCGTTTCTTCACATGAAACTGGATCATCTTCTCTTTGTTTCCAAGGCTGCTTTTCATCAAAGTATTTATTTGCAAAACGTACTGCATCAAATATTGTTTCTAGCGCCACCTTAAATTTAGTTTGCTCAATCGCCTCTCCTACACGCTTATATAATCCTTCTACTTTATCTTTCAGCTCTACCTCAATACTTCCCTTCGGCACGATACCACCATAATATTTTTCGATAAACTTTAATGTCCGGTTCACAAAGTTCCCGTATGCACCTAATAATTCACTATTATGACTGTAAATAAATTCCCGCCATGAAAAATCAGTATCGCGATTTTCTGGTGCGTTGACGGTTAAAAAGTAACGAATAGAATCTGGATCATAGCGTTCTAATATGTCAGGCACCCATACTGCCCAGTTTTTACTTGTAGATAATTTTCTTTTTTCAACTGTTAAATATTCATTCGAAACGATATGACGCGGGATTGCTTCCTCCCCTATTCCAAGTAATACCGCTGGCCAAATGACGGAATGAAACGGAATATTATCCTTTCCGTGCACATAATATGTTTTCACTTCGCTATCCCAAAACTCTTGATCATCTTTCCCTGTTTCTTCAGCCCAATGTTTACTCGCTGAATAATAGCCTGTCACTGCTTCAATCCATACGTAAATTTTCTTATCTTCATACCCTTCTACTGGAATTGGTACCCCAATTGGTAAATCACGTGATACGGCCCTATCTAGTAATCCTTCCTTTACATATCTCTCTGTTAGTTGAATCGCATTGTCGCGCCATGTCCCTGTTTGCTTGGCAATTTCTACAGCCCTTTTAATTTGCTCCTGAAATGTATGCAATGCGAAATAGAAATGCTCTGTTTCCTGTACAGATGGTGTACTACCACATAACTTACATTTCTTTTCTAACAAATCGAGTGGATCTAAAATAGCAGAACACGCATCGCATTGATCTCCTCTTGCTGCTTCATGGCAATGTGGACATATTCCTTCTACATAACGATCCGGTAAAAACTGCGTACACGTTTCACAATACGCTTGTTCCACTATTTTTTTATAAATATGTCCTTCTTCTAATAAACGTAAAAAAACATTTTGAACCGTTTCATGATGGTGCTCACTATCTGTACGTGTATAGCAATCATAAGTAAAACCAAGGCTACGAAAACATCGCTGGAACTCTTCATGATACTGATCAGCAATTTCCTTCGCCGTCACACCTTCTTGTTTTGCCCTAATTGCAATCGGTGTTCCATTACAATCACTTCCTGAAACATACAGCACATTCTCACCTTTTGACCGGTAATAACGTGCTAAAATATCTCCAGGTAATAAACTCGCAATATGACCAAGATGTAATGAACCATTCGCATACGGCCAAGCGCCCCCAATAAAAATACTCATCTTACATTCCTCCTTTAAAATATAAAAAGCCCCGCCCCTATCTTAAAAAAGATAAGGGCGGGGCTGTATAAACAGTCGCGGTACCACCTTATTTCGCCAATCACTCACATAATTAGCCTTAACAAGTACGGAGCTCTATGCTCTTATACTGTGGTTTTGATAACGAGTACCAACTCTCGTCGCCGCCTACTATTATCATTTGATAAGTTCAGGACGAAGCTCAAAGGCCATTGTTCAAATGAATATTCTTGCTTCTTCTCAGCTACCGAAGCTCTCTGGAAAGAATGTGTTCATCCTACTTTTCCTTTTCAACGCTTTTACGTATAACAAGTATTGTACGACTTAATCACAGAAAAATCAAACTTTTATCCAGAACGAAAAGGAAATCCCATCCTCCCGCAGAATACCTATACGTTCACAAAAGGAGTGATAACATTGAACCAAAAACAACTAAGCGCTATAAATGAAAAAAGCTGGAATACAGCTGCTTATGAAGCTTGGACGAATCGCCATGGGGCACCGGAGGATTATGCGAAAAAAATTATGGAAGATCCCACACGCGAAGTAGCACATTATTTACCTTATATACAATCTCCAAAAGGAAAACGTATTATTAACTTACTCGGCTCAAAAGGAAATAAAGCTGTCGCACTTGCCCTTTTAGGCTCTGACGTAACAGTTGTTGATATTTCAGCAAGTAATGCAAAATATGCAAATGAACTTGCGGACGCAGCAGGTGTCTCTATCCAGTATGTCGTTTCTGATGTATTAAATGTGCAGCTCTCCGAATCATTTGATATCGTATTGCTGGAACTTGGTGTACTCCATTACTTTCTAGATTTAAAACCACTCTTTCAAAAAATTGCTACTTTACTTAAGCGAGATGGAATGCTTATCCTTCGTGACTATCATCCTGTTTACACGAAATTATTAGGAGTCGACCACCCATCATTTCAGGCCAATGGAAATTATTTCGATGAAGAATTAATTGAAGATGATGTTGCTTATAGCATCCTTCTTACAGAAGCACAGAAAGAATCGCTACCTAAAACAACCATCCGTCGCTGGACGCTAGGAGAAATCATTACAACACTTGCGGAAGAACGTTTTAAAATCGAAAAACTAGTTGAAGAACATGGATCTCATCAAAGATGGGTCTTTTCTTCTACTGCACCAGAAGGAATCGAAGAACGTATCCCTGGTCTATATACAATAATTGCGACAGCATGCAAAAAAGGATCCCTTCACGGATAGGATCCTTTTTGCATGCTCACGCATATAAGTTGAGGTTGGAGATTACCATAATTCTGTAGAATAGGACACAAGATATTTCAACATTTCGTCTCTGACTTACGTCGTCAAAAAGGGGTATGACCAACATAACGAAGAGTAATGTTTTTAGTTGATACTGATAATCGTTATCAACTAATTAGAAGTATACATGATGTCATTTCAAATTTCAATAGCATTTCTAATATTTATTTATGAATTTTATGATATGCAAATGTATACATTTTAAGAACTTTTTCTAATACTAATCTGACTCCTTCCATTATCTGCTATAATTTTCATTGAACAGATTAATAACTTCATAATAATGTTTTTATTAATTTCGTTTTAAATATCTATAAATCATAATAAACAGTTTAAATGAGGGTAGGGGTAACGATGAAATATGTTAGTATTCGAAAAAAACTACTGTTCACACTCTTAAGCATTTCTTCTTTATTTAGTATTGCTCTTATTGTTATTCTTTCATTCGCCATGAATCAAGCAAGTGAAATCGAAACGTTAAAAAATGATGTATCAAAAAGAGCGACGATTTTAAAAGAACGTGGCGATTGGTTCCAAGCACAAGTTGCTGGTTTACAAGAATATTTGCTATCACATGATCAAAAAGGATTAGATAAGTTCAATCGAGAAGGGAAAAAATTAGCTGATACTAGAGAGAAAGTAACAAGTGACAAGAAGCTCCCAGAAGGAATGAAAGAAGCTATTTTAATGGGTGGAAAATGGCGTAGCGTCATAGATAATGAGGTACTACCTCTTGCGCGTGAAGGAAAATGGGACGAAGCATCCAAAATTGCTTTATCACAAACAGATTATGTAAATGATCTTTTAGGTCGTTTTAATAAATATACAAATGAAGAGAATGAGAAACGTGACGCATTAATTGCTGATGTCGAGTCTTCTTCATCACTTATTCAATATATTATTTTCTTCTCACTTATTACATGTACATTAACGTCTATCTTATTAGCATGGTGGTTCTCTGGTAAACTCGTTAAACCAATTCGACAAATTGATGAGAAGTTAAAAGAATTAGCTTCTCAAGACGGAGATTTAACGGCTAGATTACACGTAACAAGTAAAGATGAAATTGGTGACATTGCAAATTCCTTTAATCAAATGCTCACTAACTTACAGCATATAATAAAACAAGTTCAACAAACATCAACAAGTGTAAAAGAAGCTTCCGAAAATGTATTTATCGAAACAACCGCTTCTATGGAAAATACCGCAAGAACCCAAGAAACTATGAATGCTCTTGAACACAATATTCGTTCACAAGTTTCTAGCATTGAAGAAAGTTCAACCGCAATGGATGACATGGCAACGAGTGTTCAGCGTATCGCTGAGTCCGCCTCTTCTGTTACTAGTTTAGCTGTCACAACTTCAGAAAAAGCAGATGATGGGAATAAAGTCATTGAGAAATCTATTACACAAATGCATACAATTAACGAAGCTGTTAACGCTACATCACAAGTAGTTGAGCGACTCATTACACATACAAATCATATTGATACTGCACTTCAATCTATTTCGAATATCGCTGAGCAAACAAATTTGCTCGCTTTAAATGCTTCTATTGAAGCAGCTCGTGCTGGTGAACACGGCAAAGGATTCGCTGTTGTTGCCGATGAAGTTCGAAAACTTGCTGAACAATCTCAACTAGCCGCAACTGACATTAACCATTTACTTCATCAAATTCAAGCTGATACAAAAATAGCAAATGATATGATGACACAAGGTCAAGCAGAAGCTTCTGAAGGAATTACGGTTATTCGTACCGCCGGATCTTCATTCTCAGAAATTGTTAACCACATTAACAAAGTCTCTACACAAATGCAAGAAATGTCTGCAACTGCTGAAGAGATGGCTGCAAGCTCTGAAGAAATGAACGCAGCTTTAAATAATATCGCTTCTATTTCAAACGAAGTTGCTGCAGAAACATCACAAACAGCGCATTCGGCTGGTGATCAAGTAAACAAAATGAGTATCGTGGCTAACAAATCATCTGAAATGAAAACAATCGTACAAGAACTTGAAGTTCTCGTCTCTCATTTCAAAACAAACGCTTAAAGTGAAAATGACACGAGCTCAAAGGTATAGGAATGAAAGTTTTACAGTCTCTCTTTTTTCACTTTAAAATATCTCTTTCTATCTCTCATTCCGTCTGCTATAATTCCTAAAGGAAATAAGAAAGCTTTATTCCAACTGGAGTAAAGCTTTCTTTCAATTTTTTACATTTATTAATTCTAATACTAAGATTTCACAAAGGAGGCTTTTAATTATATGAATTTTGTAAGTATCAGAAAAAAACTTATGTTCATGATGGGAACGATTTGCGCTTTATTTGGTGTCGCCTTAGCATTTATTTTATTTTTTGCTATCGACCAATCTCGTAAAGCTGAAACATTACAAAAAGAAATTTCTCCACTGGCAACAGAATTGAAAGAGCGTGGAGACGCTTATCAAGTACAGCTCTCTGCTTTAAGAGGTTATTTACTACAACATGATCAAGTCGAATTAGACAAGTTTAATGAGATGAGTAAACGTCTTGAGGATTCAAAAGATAAACTTCTTTCTAATCCAAATCTTTCTTCGTCCGTAAAAAGCACAATGGAATTAGGGTCTACTTGGAGAAAGTTCATTGAAGAAAAAGTATTCACTCTTGCAAAAGAACAAAAATGGGAAGAAGCTTTACAAGTAGCTTCTTCAGAAAACGGAACGGTCTATAAAGTAATTGGTGACTTCACAAATTACAGTAATGAACAAGCTAAATTACGTGAACAATCTATTGAAAAAATTGATCAATCTGCACTCTTAATCGAATATGTTATTTTCTTATCACTTGTTGTATGTATTATCGTTGCAATTATTCTTGCATGGTGGTTCTCTGGTAAACTGGTGAAACCAATTCAACAAATTGACACGAAACTAAAAGAATTGGCCTCTCAAGAAGGTGACTTAACGGCACGTCTACAAGTAAATAGCAACGATGAAATAGGTGCTATCGCAACATCATTTAATAAAATGTTAGAAAACCTACAACATATTATTAATCGTGTTCAAAAAACATCAGTGGAAGTACAAACCGCTTCTGAAAATATGCTAGAAAAAACGAATACATCACGTGAGGCGACATTAAGAGTCCAAAGCTCGATGTCCAACTTAAATGCAAGTATTCAATCACAAACTTCTAGTATGGAAGAAAGTTCAACTGCAATGGATGATATGGCAGTAAGTGTTCAGCGCATTGCTGAATCTGCTTCATCTGTAGCGGAACTTGCTGTTGCCACATCTGAACATGCTAGCGATGGCAGTACCGTTATCCAAAAATCTGTTTCACAAATGACAACAATACACGAAGCTGTAAATGCTACGTCAGAAGTGGTTGAACGTCTAATCACTCATACGAAATATATTGATACTGCTGTACAATCTATTTCTAATATTGCTGAGCAAACAAACTTACTTGCTTTAAATGCTTCTATTGAGGCAGCTCGTGCTGGTGAGCAAGGAAAAGGATTTGCTGTCGTAGCTGACGAAGTTCGAAAACTTGCTGAACAATCTAAAACAGCTGCAACAGACATTAATCAATTACTACATCAAATTCAAAATGATACAGAAACTGCTAGCTCTATGATGTCTCAAGGCCGTTCTGAAGCATTTGAAGGTATCAATGTTATTCGTGAAGCTGGTACTTCTTTCACAACAATTGTAGAACAAGTAAATAAAGTATCTACTCAAATGCAAGATATATCAGCAACTGCTGAAGAAATGGCTGCAAGTGCTGAAGAAATGAACGCTTCACTTAATAACATCGCTTCTATCTCTACTGAAGTATCGAGCGAAACTGCCGCAACGGCACAATCTGCTGAACAGAAAGTTATTGTTATGAATGAAATGGCAGTAACTGCCGGAAAAATGAAACAAACAGTTGAAGAGTTAGATCAACTCGTATCTCATTTTAAAACAGAATAGATGTTCAAAAAATATCCCTTCTTTGAAAGAGGGATATTTTTTTGAGCTCATTTCCTGCACATTATGCTCATTTCCGTTATAATGAGAATCGATATCATTAAAGTGTAGGAGGGGCTGCTTATGTCACAAGAAGCATTTGAAAATAAATTACTTGCCAATTTAGAGGCTGTTATTGACCCTGAACTAGGTGTTGATATCGTTAATCTTGGATTAGTTTATGATGTTACAGCAGATGAAAATAATAATGCTGTCATTACGATGACTATGACTTCTATCGGTTGTCCAATGGCTGGGCAAATCGTATCAGACGTTAAAAAAGTATTATCAACAAACGTACCTGAAGTTAATGAAATAGAAGTAAATGTCGTTTGGAATCCACCGTGGTCGAAAGAACGTATGTCACGTATGGCGAAAATCGCATTAGGTATTCGCGACTAAATAAAGTGGAAATTTCATCATTTGCGGATAGCGGGATAAAGAAAAGACCTGACTAGGATGTCAGGTCTTTTCTCTTATTATTTTACACCTACTGCATCATAAGCTTTCGTTACAGCTTGTACAGCTTTAGAGTTTTTACCATATAAATCTTCAGCTGACTGAAGAGCAGCTTGACGCATCATTTTGAAGTCAGAGTTTGCAGTTAAATATTTCGTAAGAGCACGGTAGTAAATTTTTTCTGTCGCTTCACGGCCCACTCCAGTTACTTTCACGCCGTAATGATCTCCGCCTTCAGATACTAAATATGCAGCTTTATTGTTAATACTGCTGTTAATATGAACACCGCCATTATCAGCTGTTCCAGTATAACGTTTACTATAGTGATCTGGGTAACCTTCACTTGGTTTTAATGGATTTGGAATAGACGCTGGGTCTTTAAGAGAGCGAAGTGCATCACCAGGTTTATCAGGTGTATAAATATCAGCACCTAAATCCCAGCTCTTCTTCTCAACCATAACACCCATAATATCAGATAACGATTCATTTAACGCCCCTGACTCATTTTTGTAAACAAGGTTTGCTGTATGTTCAGTTACAGCATGCGTTAATTCGTGACCGATAACATCAAGTCCAGCAGATAATGGAATGAATGTTTTTCCATCGCCATCACCATACATCATTTGCACACCATTCCAAGCTGCGTTATTCCAGCTCTCCCCTACGTGAACAGTTGAAATAAGCTTCGCACCTTTATCATCGAAAGAGTTACGATTAAATGTCTTTTTGTAGTAATCATATACTTTTCCTGCATTTACATGCGCATCAACTGCAGCTTTATCTTCGAAGAACTTAGATTTACTTTCAACTTCTTCTCCTGTATATCCAAGCCATTGTGAGAATAAATTAAACCAGTTCTCGTCCATATTTTCTGCATCAAATGTATGAACACCTTGTCCTCGTTTACCATCAAACAAGTTGAATTGTCCTGTTTTCGTATCTTGAGCAATTTCAAATGATTGTCTAGCACCTAATACTCCGTAACCAAATCCAGTAATGTTATCTACAGCGTTATATTTCTCAATAACATTTCCATTCGTTGCATCAACAAAATAATGCCAATACCCTGGAGCTGGTTTTGAAATCGATGCCTTAACTAAGTATGCAAGGTAGTAATTACCGTCTTTTTCATATACAAATAAATCTTTTTTCACACCATCATAACTCTTTACTTTACCAATTTCTTTCTCAATATCTGCCTTTGCAATTGTTTCTGCTTGTTCCGCAGTAATGCTTGCAGCTGCAGGAATATTTTTATCATCTAAATTCGGAATAACTTGTCCGAAGAATGCTTTTACATTATTCTCTTTATCAAGTGTAACAGTTTGATCAGAACCGTACACAGGAATGTTATTATGTTTCTCAACTAGCTTCACATGTGTCGTATCAGATTCAGCGTCTTTTTCTTCCCCAACGATATTAAAATGCTTTTCAATATTTCCTGCTAATTTAAACATATCTTTCTTACTCTCTAAGTATTGAAAGACTGTCTCTTTTTTATCTAGTCCTTCCGGTGCTTTCCATTCTTCACCTATGTATGCAGGTGTTTTAAATTCTTGATGATATTGAATTTTTTGTTCTTCCGCTTTCGTTGTCGTTGCCCCAAACGCTCCAAATCCCCCGGCGATAACAGTTAACGCTAATGCTGATGAAATGACTTGCTTTTTCACTATAACATTCCCCATTCCCATAAAGATTTTTGACACTTTTATACAATTCTTATTTTCCCAGCTGATACCTCTACCTAAAATTTGAGAAACATTTTTCAGATAATTCTAATCAAAAAAAGAGGACATCTATCGGATGTCCTCTTTTCTATAAACCTTTTATTGTTTTTTCAATTCAATTGCTAAATAGTGTGATTGCTCTTTCGCTTGAATGTGAATATCTTCTTCTACAGATTCTGCTGCATCCCGCATAACAAACGTTTCACCATTTATTACACTGCTTCCTTCAATTTGTACAAGGTACAATTGACGGCCTTCTTTCACTGGAAAATGAATTTCTTTTCCAGCCTCTAATGATAAAGAATATAAATTCGCATCTTGGTGAATTTGAATTGGTGCATTTCCTTCTACTGAAGATACCATATGGAACCATTCATCTTCACGCTTGCTCCAATCAAATTTAAACTCACCATAGTTTGGTTTATGATCTGCGCGGTCTGGTAAAATCCAAATTTGTAATAAACGCAGCGTTTCATCGCCTAAATTATGCTCGCTATGAAATACACCCGTGCCAGCACTCATATATTGAACATGTCCACGCTCAATTGTTCCGCGATTTCCCATGCTGTCTTCATGTGTTAAAGCACCATCTACAACGTAAGAAATAATCTCCATATCACGGTGCGGATGCATATCAAAACCAGTTTGCGCCGCTACTAGATCATCATTAATAACACGTAACGCTCCGAAGTTCATGTTATTTGGATTATAGTAATTGGCAAAAGAAAAATGAAAATGTGTATTTAACCAACCATGATTTGCTCTGCCCATATTTTTATGATCAACTTTTCTAAACATATCCTTCACCTCATACTATCTCGAATTCGAGATTTATTTTAAAATTTTTTCTTACTGTAACTTTTTTAATAGTGTTAATAACTGCTTTTGTTCCTCTATATTTAAATTATGAAACTTCTCTGCTTGGAACGTTTCTTGAGGTGGGACGATTTCCTCATATAAAGCTCTTCCCTTTTCTGTTAAAGAAATATATTTCGTAGTACCCTCTTGTTCACGCAAAATCCACTCAAGCTGCTCCATTTTATTTAAAAGCTGCGTTACATTTCCTTTCGTAACAAATAGCTTATTTCCAAGTTCTTGCTGCGTTAAACGATTATGTCCTCCAACTTGAGCTAACACATCAAACTGGGCGGCAGATATATTCCATTTTTTCAAATGCTGATTCGTCTCACGAATACTCTTATTATAAAAGCGTGACAAACGAAACCATAATAGTAGCCCTAGTCTATCTTCTGTTTTCATTTCATCACCTCGCTTGTTTCATATCATTAGTTTAGAACTAAACTTAATAAAAGTCAAATACTTATTTTTAATAAGTACAAAAAGCACAGCGCTATTTCTCCACTATGCTTTACATTAACTTTCTACTCTTATATTCATCTAATTTCCTCTCCGCGAACTTCCTCGCATCTTTTTCAATCCACCGCTCTTCGTACCGTTCACTTCCCACATACAATATATCTCTCTTATGCTGCATCGCATGGCGGAATTCATGCAGTAGCGTTTTGAGAACTTGATCATACTCTTCCCACATACAAACGAAAATTAATTGCTTTTCTTTATGATAAAAACCACCTACTGGGAATAGGAACTCTTCTTCCTCTTCCCCTAATGATAGAAGCACATCATTTGCATCACACGTATCACAAAAAATAACGGGCGTTTTACATACTCCAATAAGAGAAAACAAATCCTCTCTCAACTTTTTGACATCCCAAGGAAGCTCCGAATCCAACACATACCAATTCTCTACCTGTTGATATACATTTTGAAACTGGAGTTCCATTTCTCTTTATTCCCCTTTCCAAGCACCCTTTTTCTATATGTATGCCACAATATGGTAAATATTAAACGTATTCTTTCATCCTTGAAAAAATGCCAATAAAAAAGGAATCTACGTCGACATAGATTCCATTTCTGTAATCACTTTTTTTTCATCATTTTTTTTAATACAAAATAACCAATTGCACAAACAATAGCAGCAAGTGCAAAGTATTTCACATATGGCCCCGCAACTTTATTAATACTTTCCCACTCTGTTCCTAATTTAAAACCTAAATATACAAACACAATTGACCACGGAATAACAGCTAATGTAGTTAGCGTAATAAACTTAGCATGTGACATTTTCGCAATACCCGCTGGTATCGAAATAGCATGCCGCACAACCGGAATAAAACGTGCGGTAAAGATAACGCCAGTTCCATAACGATTAAACCAATCTTCAGCATAATCAATATGTTTCTTCTGAATTAAAATATATTTTCCATATCGCTCAAGAACAGGTCTTCCTCCATATCGACCAATCCAATAAATGAATAGTTGTGCAATTACACCACCAATTGTACCGAACGCGACAGCGCCCCAAAATGTAATGCTTCCTGTTGATACTAAATAACCTGCATAAGACAATACGATTTCACTTGGAATAACCTCTAGCATTAATCCAAGCATAATTCCCCAATAACCAAGTCCTTCTAAAAAAACTAAAACCGAATGGATCAACTCTCCTAACATCATGTACCTCTCTTTACTGTTTTCATTACAAAAATGAAAGTACAAGCAGGAAATATCTTGTACTTTTATTTTTAAAAATTTAGTTTAGTTAGTCTTCGTATCCCACTTAAAGATTTTATTTAAGAATTTATATACATTCTTCGACTCTTTTGTCAAAAGTGGGCCTAAAATGGATAGTATAAGCACGTATAGTGCTGAGAATGGTTTCAGTACTGACATTAAACCACCGGCGATACCGATATTAGCCATAATGATGGAGAACTCTCCTCTTGAAACGATTGTTAATCCGATATTTGTTGATGCTTTATGAGATAATCCAGCTTGTCTTCCTGCAATCATTCCTGCTACAAAGTTACCGATTATCGTAAGAAGGACAGCACCTAACGTTAACCATATCGCTCCGCCTAATGAGAACGGATCAATACTTAACCCGAAGCTGAAGAAGAAAATAGCTCCGAAAAAGTCTCTAAATGGAACAACAAGATGTTCAATTCGGTCACTATGCTCTGTCTCAGAGAAAACTAATCCTAGAAGAAGTGCTCCAATTGCTTCTGCAACGTGAATTGTTTCTGAAAAACCAGCAATGAAGAATAATGAAGCAAATACTACAATAATAAAGATTTCATCTGAGCTAATATTGAGCAATTTATTTAATAACGGCGTAGCCTTTCTAGCTACTATAAAGAATAGAAGCATATATCCTAAAGCAATTCCAATTGAAGTAAGGGCACCTAAGAAGGAAGCGTGATCTCCAAGTACTAAACCAGAAACAACTGATAAATATACAGCAAGGAATATATCTTCAAACATAATAATTCCTAAAATTAATTCGGTTTCATTATTACCAGTTCTTCTTAAGTCCACTAACACTTTAGCAACGATAGCGCTAGAAGAAATCGTAATAATACCCGCAATAATTAAGATTTCTAGTAATGGGAATCCCATTATAAATCCGTATAACAAACCAAGTGAAAAGTTAATTAAAATATAAATCGTTCCGCCAATCGCAATAGAGCGTCCAGATTTAATTAGTTTTTTCATTGAAAATTCTAATCCTAGATAGAATAGAAGGAATAGAACCCCAATCCGTCCAAGGAAGGAAATTACACTTGCACTTTCAATAAATTTGAGATCGATAACACCTATTGTCGGTGCATGCGGTCCTACTAACATTCCAAGAACGATTAGAAAAGGAATTACTGAGAATTTAAATTTTCCAGCAATTACTGCTGCAATTGCCACTAAAACTAAAGCTGTACCAACTTCAAAAATTAACGTATCCATCTAATCAGTCCCCCCTATTTGAAAGTAATTCATTAATGATTTTTTTAATTTCTTCTCTCTCACCTGAAACTACAAGCATATCTCCTTCTTCAATTACTGTTTCTGGTCCTGGATTAAATAACTTCTTCATGTTCTTCTTCATAACCGCGATTATTGTTACGCTATATGTTTTTCTTATTTCAAGATCGCCAATTGTTTTTCCGATTGCTGGAGCTGTATTCTCCACTTTGAACCACTCAATCGCTAAACCTTCAAAAACCATCTCAACATTTTCTAACGCCCTAGGCTTATATACCATTCCACCTAATATTGCAGCGATTTGTCTCGCCTCTGAGTCACGTAGCGAAATACTTGAGATGCTTTCTTCATGATCTGAATCAAAATGATACATTTCTCTACGACCATCATCATGAATGACAATTACCATCTTTTCGTTACCTTTCGTAACGATTTGAAACTTATAACCAATACCTGGAAGTTCACTTTCTCTAATATTCATTTTTAGCTCCTCCATAACTTATTTATTTTAATTTTCTGTTTTTCTGTCTTTTATTCATCCAATCAACTTTAGAAATTCTAACCACTCAGGATATTTGTGATTTGGAAATCTTTTATTGTAATAATAAGTGGACCCTAAAAAGATACTTAAAGATGTAATGATAAAAAATATATTACTTCTCATTTTCAAACTCTCAAGGCTTACTTTCCATAAAGAATTTTCTTTCAAATTATCCCCACCTTCTCGCTTTAAATTTAGTTTTTTAAAATGTAAATAATTCTAAAAATATTACAATGTAACATAATCATAACACAAAAATGATTTAAGTAACATAATTTTTTAGAAAAATTGATTCTCGTATATTTTTTGCATATAATTTTCTTATTATGAAAAAAAGGAAGTGTATTATATGGTTGATATCTTTAGCAGATTCCTTGAGGTAACGAATAATATTTTATGGTCATATATTCTTATTGCAATGCTAATCGGCTTCGGTCTTTACTTCTCTTTTAAATTAAAATTTGTCCAAATTACTCATTTCAGTGAGATGGTCAGCTTAATTAGTAAAGGGTTTAATCGAAAAGAAAAAAAGAAAGATAGCATCTCACCATTCCAAGCATTTTGCTTAAGTGCAGCAGCACGTATCGGTATCGGAAACTTAGCTGGTGTAGCATTAGCAATTTCAATGGGTGGACCTGGCGCAATATTTTGGATGTGGTTTATCGCAATTATCGGAGCAGCTACTAGTTTTGTAGAATGTACACTTGCGCAAATTTATAAAGTAAAAGATGGAAGTAGGTTCCGTGGTGGACCAGCATATTACATGGAAAAAGGGTTAAACAAACGCTGGATGGGCGTCTGGTTTTCACTTCTTATTACAGTTGCGTACGGATTAATTTTCAATTCAGTGCAAGCAAATACAGTAACAATAGCGTTTGAAAATGCTTTTGGACTAGAGCGAACAATCGTAGGAGCTCTATTAGCCTTATTAGTTGCAGTTATTATTTTTGGTGGCATTAAGAGCATTTCACGTATTACAGAAATGATTGTTCCGCCAATGGCAATCGTTTATATCGGCGTGGCTATTTTTGTCGTTATTAACAACTTCAGTATGTTACCAAGCATTTTCATGGAAATCTTTAACGGTGCATTCGGTTTAGACCAAGCCATCGCTGGTGGTATTGGAGCAGCAATCAAGTTCGGAATTCAGCGCGGTTTATTCGCTACAGAAGCGGGAATGGGTAGCTCTCCTAATGCAGCAGCAACATCTGATGTATCTCACCCTGTAAAACAAGGGCTTGTTCAAGCGTTAGGCGTTTTCGTAGATACATTCTTAGTATGTACATCAACAGCATTTATCGTATTATGTTCTGGACTTTACAAAGGATCAAATTTAGAAGGTATCGAATTAACACAAAACGCATTAAGTTCACAAATTGGACCGTGGGCAAGCACCTTCTTAGCAATTATTATTTTCCTATTCGCTTTCAGTTCACTTCTAGGAAACTACTATTATGGTGAAACAAATATCGCATTCATTAAAGAAAGCAAAACATGGTTAATGATTTATCGTGTTGCAGTTGTCGGAATGGTATTCTTCGGATCAATCGCTGCTCTTAAAACAGTTTGGAGTTTAGCTGATTTATTCATGGGACTAATGGTATTCACAAACTTAATTGCCATCTCATTCCTTAGCAAATTTGCTTACGCTGCATTAGTAGACTATTTGAAGCAAAAGAAACAAGGAAAAGATCCTGTCTTCGTTGCAAACTCTATCCCTGGCTTAAAAAATACAGAGTGCTGGGATGGGCAGGATGTAGAAGAAAAACAAAAGGCCGTTTAACAAATAAAAGCGGAAGTGGCTCGTTCAGAACAGGAGGGTGTTGGAACTCCTGATTACGAGGCGCTTTTTGCCTCGAATGAAGGAGTGAAACAACCGACTGTTCTAGCCGCTGGAGCTGGATATCATTTAAAGCGGAAGCGGCTCGTTCAGAATCGCAGGACACTTCAAGCTCTCGACCTTGAAGCGCTTTTTGCTTCGAGCGAGAGAGCGAAATGACCGACTGGTCTAGTCACCGGAGCTGGATATCACTAAAAGCACAAGCGGCTCGTTTAGAACAAGAGCCATATCTCAAACAAAGGTCCTATTACTTCACCGTAATAGGGCCTTTTATTTACAACAGTTCATAATTTGTTCAAATTAATTCCAGCAAAAGGGTTGATTTATAGAGATTACTAGATTATAATGATTATAAATTAGTAATTGATATCACATAACAACTCAAAAGGAGATTGATCATAATGAAAAAACAAGTAATCGAAGTATTAAACAAACAAGTAGCAGACTGGAGCGTTTTATTCACAAAACTTCACAACTTCCATTGGTACGTAAAAGGACCTCAATTCTTCACATTACACGAGAAATTCGAAGAACTTTACACAGAATCAGCTACTCACATCGATGAAATTGCAGAACGTATTTTAGCAATTGGCGGCAAACCAGTAGCAACAATGAAAGAATACTTAGAACTATCTTCTATTCAAGAAGCAGCATACGGAGAAACTGCAGAAGGGATGGTCGAAGCAATCATGAAAGACTACGAAATGATGCTAGTCGAACTGAAAAAAGGCATGGAAATCGCTCAAGACTCTGACGATGAAATGACATCTGACCTACTACTAGGCATCTACACAGAACTAGAAAAACACGCTTGGATGCTACGTGCGTTCTTGAATCAATAATAATTAAAAGCGGAAGCGGCTCGCTCAGAATCGCAGGGCATTGGAGCTCTCGACCTTGAAGCGCTTTTTGCTTCGAGCGAGAGAGCGAAATGACCGGAGATTCTAGCCGCTGGAGTTGGATATTACTTTAAAGCGGAAGCGGCTCGTTCAGAACAGGAGGGTGTTGGAACTCCTGATTACGAGGCGCTTTTTGCCTCGAATGAAGGAGTGAAACAACCGACTGTTCTAGCCGCTGGAGCTGGATATCATTAAAAGCGGAAGCGGCTCGTTTAGAGTCGCTTTTTTATGTAATGGTCGCACTTAACGGTACACGAAATTATATCAACGATTTTTCAAATATATCGATCATAACTCGCAATATATCAACGATTTTTTCATTATATCGATCATTACCCGCAATATATCAACGATTTGACAAAGGATATCAATTTGCCGACAAATCACGACAATATCAGCGCCCCTCTCCCCTACTTTTATCAATATATTACAATCTCATCTATGTTAAAATATAGGAAACACCCTTTAGCTTTTCCAAATTCATCATTTACTACTTAAATGACGGGAGTGGTTCAGTTGAAAGACTACTTAATTAGAGCATTTTTTGCGTTAATAACAGTTGGGATTCTCTTACTTATAGCTAATATTTTCAATATACGTGTCGAGGTTAAGGACTATGCTTTCCTCGTTGTCGTAGCAATTGGTGGGGGCTGGGGTGGCTGGTACCTGTATAAAAAACAAAGCAATCAAAATGATAAAGGCATTCCAAAGTAATATGGAATGCCTCTTTTATTGCCTTCTGTAATAAATAATGAAATTCAGACCACTAATACAACCAATCGCAATAAACATACAAAACGATTGTGGATCTCCACCTAGATTATACTCATCAACGATAAATCCGGACATAAACAACGTTATCGCTGAAACACCGATACACAATACCGAGATAAACCAAAGCGAAAATTCATTAATCAACTCTTTCTTCTGTCTCAAAACAATTAGCATAACAAGAATAGACGCTGCTAAAATACTTTTAAAAACCGGACGTAAATATACGAACTCCTCCATCTATTTCTCCTTTCCCCAAAACATTACATCTAAACATTAACATATTTAACCAAATTAAAAACACATGCCATCTTAAATTAAAACGACATGTGTTTCCGTATTTGCTATGATAGTTGCTTCCACTTCGTTCCCAAAACAGGACGCTCATAATTTTGGATTGCATGAATTAGTTTATCTGCTGTCTCAGCTGAAACGATCAATTCTTTATTTGATGGATTCATAAATCCTTCTTCTGCTGCACGTTCAACCATTTGCAAAATTGGTCCGTAAAAATCTTTTATGTTTAATAAACCAACTGGCTTATTATGTATACCAATTTGCGACCAACATACAACTTCAAATAGTTCTTCAAACGTTCCGTATCCGCCTGGAAGCGCAATAAAAGCATCTGCAAGCTCTGCCATTTTCGCTTTACGTTCATGCATCGTCTCTACTTCAATTAATTCTGTTAATCCTGTATGCACAATTTCTCCTCGGAATAGACCGCGCGGCATAACACCTGTTACACGTCCACCTAAACGAAGAACTTCGTTTGCTACTTCTCCCATTAATCCAACGCATGAACCACCGTATACAAGCTCATACTCGTTCTCAACAAACATTTTACCTAACTGAATTGCCTGCTCTTTGAATTCTGGTCTCTCCCCTAAATTAGAACCTGCAAACACACAAATCTTTCTCATTCCTACACCCCGAAACTATATATTGTTATGATACAATTGACATTGTACAACATATTGAGGAGATGAGGAAGAAATGGATATCGTTGCATTTCAAAGATGGGTTGAGGAATTTTACGAAAAACGAAGCTGGTCACAGTATAATGCCTTTATTCGCTTAAATTTCTTAACCGAGGAAGTTGGGGAAGTTTCACGAGTCGTTCGTGCTATTGAAATTGGCCGCGATCGCCCTGATGAAGATGCGAAAACAGAAGAAGAGCTAAAACAAGAACTAAAAGAAGAACTTGGCGATGTACTATCTAACCTTATTATTCTTTCGCAAAAATATGATTTAGACTTACAAGACATTATGGACGCACACGTCGCAAAGCTTTCAAAAAGGTTCGAAGTATCTAAATGAGAATATTATCAATTATGGTATAATATTCTTGTCACAATACTAAGGGGGATTTTATGTTATCAAAAAAATTGCACGACGCATTAAATGAACAAATGAACTTTGAATTTTACTCTGCCCATGCTTATATGGCAATGGCTGCTTACTGTACAGCTGAGAGCTATGATGGATTTGCTAACTTTTTCCTTGTACAAGCTGAAGAAGAACGTTTCCACGCAATGAAGCTTTACAACTATATTAATGACCGCGGAGAGCGCGCTATTATTACTGGATTTGATAATCCGAATAACGAATACGAATCTGTATTAAACGCTTTTGAAGTCGCACTTGAGCACGAGCGTGAAGTAACGAAACGTATTTACAACTTATCTGATATCGCTTGGGACGAACGTGAACATGCAACAATTACATTCTTAAAATGGTTCGTTGACGAACAAGTTGAAGAAGAAGCTTCATTCGATAGCATCATTCAAAAATTAAAACGTATTACAAGCGATTCAAACGCACTGTTTATGCTAGATGCTGAATTAGAGAAACGTACATTTACGCCTCCAGCTGAGTAATATTTCAATCACCTTAATACATGTATTAAGGTGATTTTTTTGTTTGCTCTCTATCTTAAAATCACCTTAAATTTCCTCATATTTGACATAGTGCCAGATATAAAATGGTATTATTTTCAATATAAAAACGAATATACGAGGAGAGGAAAAATGAATCAACGTGTAGAAGCTGTTGATGCAATTCGTGGTTTTGCTTTGTTTGGCATTTTACTAGTCAATATGACATTAATTCAATTTGGGTTCTTCACCAGTGAAAAACCAACTTATCTATTTGGCGATCTTGATAAAGGTGCTAATTGGTTTATTCAATTTTTCGGCACACATAACTTTATATCCCTATTTTCTTTTCTATTTGGGCTTAGCATTATTTTGTTACAAAAAAGTATTATCGCAAAAGGAAAAAAATTCTTCCCCACATACATAAGACGTATTATCATTCTTTTACTACTCGGCTACATTCACGGCACTTTTGTTTGGGAGGGAGATATTTTATTTGCATACGGAATAATCGGGATTTTTTTAATGATATTCATCAATCGAAAACCGAAAACTTTGCTTATTTGGGCGATTATTCTACTCGCACTTATTACACTTATGTCTTATCAAACTGATCCATCTACAAATATAAATGATTTCGCATCTTATACTGAAAAAGAACATAAAGTCCATCAAACTGGAAGCTATATGGATCACGTCAACTTTAGATTGACTGAAAATCCTTTTGATTACATGGGAATTGACGGTGCATTCGGATTATTTTTCATATCAGTTTTCGCAATAATTTTTATGTCTCCACTGTTCCTACTCGGAATGTATGTAGGGAAAAAAGGCTGGCTATTTGAGGTCAGTAAACATATACCTGCTGTCAAAAAAATATGGTTTGCCACCGGTCTCTTCTCTTTTACAATTAAAATCTTAGCTATGTTCATAAAACACCCGGTTTTAATTATGTTACAAGATGGCCTTACACCAGTAACTATGACCTTCTTTTACGGAAGCACAATCATTTTATTATTCCATTACAAAAAAGCAACCCGTCTACTAACATACATGGCGAACATGGGGAAAATGTCCGTTAGTAATTACTTAGCGCAATCTATTATCGCAACAACCATTTTTTACGCATATGGATTTGGCTTATACGGGAAAATCGGCTATTTCTTCGGTATTCTTTTAACCATCGGAATTTATACAATTCAATTATTCGTTAGCACCTATTGGCTCCAGAAATACCGAATGGGGCCAGTGGAATATGTGTGGAGACTGGGAACTTATTTAGAGAAACCACGTTTTAAAAGAGACTTGGATAAAGCAAGTTAAACAAAAAAAGCAATGAGCCTACGCTCATTGCTTTTCTTAATTTATTAAAGCATAACCCCAACGATAATCGCTGATAATATACTTACTAACGTTGCACCGTATACAAGTTTTAAACCGAATGATGATACAACGTTTGCTTGTTTGCCATCGATACTCTTCGTTGCACCTGCGATAATTCCGATAGATGAGAAGTTCGCAAATGATACAAGGAAGATAGATAAAATACCTACTGTACGAGCTGATAAATCACCAGCTACTTTACCAAGATCAAGCATTGCAACGAATTCGTTCGTTACTAATTTTGTTGCCATAATTTGTCCTGCTTGTAACATCTCTGATGTTGGAATACCCATTACGAATGCTAATGGTGAGAAGATATATCCTAAAATGCTTTGGAATGTGATTCCGAAAATTGAATCGAATACACCATTAATTGCTGTAATTAATGCCACGAAACCGATTAACATCGCCGCTACTGTTACAGCGATTGAGAAACCAAGCATAATATATTCGCCTAACATTTCAAAGAATGTTTGTTTCTTGTCTTCTTGTAATTCTAAAATATCGTCTTCTTCTTTTACTTCATATGGATTAATGATATGAACGATAATGAATCCACTGAATAAGTTTAATACAAGTGCTGTTACTACATATTTTGGATCAATCATTTTCATATAAGAACCGACAATTGACATCGATACTGTAGACATTGAAGATGCACAAAGTGTGTATAAACGATTTTTCGGTAATTTGCTTAGTTGATCTTTTACTGTAATGAATACTTCCCCTTGACCAACGATTGCAGCTGCTACCGCATTATATGATTCTAGTTTTCCTAAACCGTTAACTTTACTTAATAGGAAACCGACTGCACGAATGATAATCGGTAAAACTTTAATATGTTGCAGAATCCCGATTAATACTGCTAAGAAAATAATCGGTAATAATACTGTTAAGAAGAATGGTGCTTGTCCATCGTTTGCTAGACCACCAAATACGAAATTAACCCCAGCTTCCGCAAATTTTAAAATAGCGCCAAATCCATCTGCGATCCCTTTTACTAATACAAATCCGACCTTTGTATTTAGTAAGAAATACGCAAGTACCAATTGAATGACAAGCATAAGTGCAATTGGTTTATATTTAATTTTCTTACGATCTGAACTAATAAGGAAACCTAGTACAAACACTACAAGTAAACCGACTAGAAACATTACGAACTTCATATGTGAATCCTCCACTTCTCCCACAAGTTATTGGTCGTATAACGTATAACGAATGACGTCTGACCATTGTTGTTAAAAAAATTTAAAACCCCTAAAACTATTCAACTGTCATCTAAAATCAGTAAGCGTTTACATAAATTGCAATTTATAAAAGGTAGCTTCTTCTCTCCTACCATACTTGAAAGTCTGAAATTGATACCACCTACAAATCAAATTGTAAGCGTTATCTAGGTGAAATGCAATATAAATTTTAAAAGATTTTTATATGTTAATATATTCCTAATTAATTGGTTTTTTCATGCAAATTTACCATAAAAAAAATAGCCCTAGCTATGAGCTAGAGCCATCCTTTTTTTATAACATAACACCAACGATAATCGCTGATAGAATACTTACTAACGTCGCACCGTACACAAGGCGTAAACCGAATGATGATACAACATTTGATTGATTTTCATCGATACCTTTCGTTGCACCTGCGATAATTCCGATAGATGAGAAGTTCGCAAATGATACAAGGAATACAGAAAGAATACCAACCGTACGAGCCGATAAATCACCAGCTACTTTTCCAAGGTCAAGCATCGCAACAAACTCGTTTGATACTAATTTTGTTGCCATAATTTGTCCCGCTGTTACCATTTCTGCTTGCGGGATGCCCATTACGAATGCTAATGGTGAGAAAATATATCCTAAAATAGCTTGGAATGTAATACCGAACATTGTATCAAACAAGCTATTGATTGCTGTAATTAATGCTACGAAACCAAGTAACATAGCTGCTACTGTAATCGCAATCGTGAAACCAAGCATAATGTACTCGCTCAGCATTTCAAAGAATGATTGTTTTTTCTTATTTTCTAATTTCAGTGTATCTTCTTCTTCTGTAATATCGTACGGGTTAATAATATGAATGATAATGAAACCACTAAATAAATTTAATACAAGTGCTGTTACTACATATTTCGGTTCGATCATTTTCATATAAGAACCAACGATTGACATCGACACTGTCGACATAGAAGATGCACATAATGTATATAAACGATGTTTTGGGATTTTACTTAATTGATCTTTTACTGTAATAAATACTTCTGCTTGTCCAACAATGGCAGCTGCTACTGCGTTATATGATTCTAGTTTTCCTAGACCATTTACTTTACTTAACAACGTACCAATAGCACGAATAAATATCGGTAAAATTTTAAAGTGTTGCAGAATTCCGATTAAAACCGCAAAGAATACGATTGGTAATAACGCTGTTAAGAAGAATGAAACCTCTCCTTTATTAACAAGACCACCAAATACGAAAACGATTCCAGCTTCCGCATATCCAAGAAGTGCGCCAAATCCATCTGAAATTCCTTTTACTAAAATATAACCAACTTGCGTATTTAATAAGAAATAAGATAATGCTAGCTGAATAATAAGCATAATTGCGATTGGTTTATACTTAATCTTCTTTCGATCGGCACTTATAAGAAAACCGAGTACAAATACAACGAGTAATCCTACAAGGAACATAACAAACTTCATTAATAAAATCCTCCATTTAACTCTTCATTAACGTTGAACGTCTGACCATTCAAAACAAGAAATAATCCGAACTTTCCATTTCTCCTCCAAAATCTTCAATCGGATAGGAAAGATCATAAAACCTCTTATTTCAAAGGCATTTTCCATTCTAACACAAATCACAAATCATATCCGCACTTTTCTTTAAAAAATTACATTTTATTATAAAACGTCTATGAATGTTCGTCTTTTACTATCTGCAAATAGTTGAATAAAACAAAAAAGAGCATCAAGTTTCACTTGATGCCCTTTTCATTATACCGCTTTTTCTTTATCAGCTACCGCTGACTCATCCCAACACTCTGTATTGTTCAAACCTGGAATAGACTCCGCATAAAAGACTGGATCTTTCCCTTGTTTCTTTTGCTTAATATAATCTGATAACGCTGCGAAAGCATACTTAGAAAGGAATACAATTGCTACTAAGTTAATAACAGCCATAATTCCCATAAATAAATCTGCTAAATCCCAAACGATTTGAATTGTCGCTACAGATCCTAGCATAACCATACTAAGTACAGCAATGCGGTATGCATTTAATAGCACTTTACTTCCATTTAAGAATTCAATATTTGTTTCACCATAGTAGTAGTTACCTACTAATGAACTGAACGCAAACAAGAAGATTGCCACTGCTACAAATATAGAAGCCCATGGACCGATATGTTGACTTAACGCCTGCTGCGTTAATTGAATTCCGTTTAAATCAGCTGCATTATGCACATCTGATAAAAGAATAATAAATGCTGTACAACTACAAATTAATAATGTATCAGTAAATACCCCTAAAGTTTGAATGAAACCTTGTTTAACTGGGTGCGTTACGTTTGCAGTCGCTGCTGCGTTCGGCGCACTACCCATACCTGCTTCATTTGAGAATAACCCACGTTTTACCCCTAATAAAATCGCAGCTCCTAATCCTCCGCCTACTACTTCTTTAATTCCGAAAGCATGTAAGAAAATTTCTTTAAATACATATGGAATTGCCGTAATGTTTGTTACAACAACGAATAATGCCACTGCTACATAAATAATTGCCATTACTGGAACAATCATTTCAACCGCGCGAGCAATTCGTTTTACTCCACCGAAAATAATAACTGCAAGTAAACCAGCCATAACAAGACCTACTAATCTACTATCTGTTTTGAACGCCCCATCAAAGGCAGCCGCTACAGTATTAGACTGTACAGCGTTAAAAATCAATCCGAAACTTACTGTTATTAGAACAGAGAACACAACACCTAACCAGCGTTTCTTTAAACCCTTTTCCATATAATACGCTGGGCCCCCACGGAATGCATTCCCATCTTTTACTTTATAAATTTGCGCTAATGTGCTCTCTACAAATGCAGAAGCACCCCCAATTACCGCGATTAACCACATCCAAAATACTGCTCCTGGACCACCTGCTGAGATCGCAATAGCTACACCAGCTAAGTTACCAGTACCTACACGAGAAGCTGTACTCATACAAAACGCTTGGAATGATGATACGCCGCTCTTCTCTTTTTGCGCTTTCCTCGTTTTCGAGCTTGCCCCGTCCCCAAGCAAACGAATCATTTCACCGAAGTAACGAACTTGGACAAATTTCACACGAAATGAAAAATAGAGTCCTAACCCAATTAACATCGCAATAATGATATATGACCAAAGGATATTATTTATATCCCCAATTACCTTAGCTAAAAAATCCATAATTGCATTGCCCCCTCTTCCTAACAATAAGAAAATTATATTCTAAAAACTTTTAGTAATCAAGAACTTTATGTTAGGTTTTATAACATGAGTACGTTAATTCTTTTAACATAAGTGTTTTTTCACATGAAAATATAGCCATTACATGCATTTATCCAATACTTAATAACTTATCCTATTCGACCAGCCATACTTTTAAAACAGGACGTTCCCCACAAATAACGAGAGAGAGAAACAAACAAAAAAGTTATATTAATAATTACCTCTCACCCTTTTCATCATTTACTACAACAAAAAAGGCGAGCATCGAATTTACCTCGATGCTCGCCTTTTCAATTACACTGCTTTTTCTTTATCTGTTACCACTTGCTTATCCCAGCACTCTGTATTCGTTAAACCAGGAATAGAATCTGCACTGAAGACTGGATCTTTCCCTTGTTTCTTTTGCCTTACATAGTCTGTTAATGCCGCGTACGCAAATCGGCCAAGAAGTGTAATCGCAATTAAGTTCGTGATTACCATTAGACCCATAAATAAGTCTGCCATATTCCATACAACTTGAAGCGTCGCAACAGAACCGAATAATACCATTCCAACTACCGCAATACGGTAAATTGTTAACCACGTTTTGCTTTGCTTAATAAATTCAATATTTGTTTCACCATAATAGTAGTTTCCTAAAAGAGAACTAAATGCAAATAAGAAAATAATAATCGCTAAGAAGCTACTTGCCCATGGGCCGATTTGTGAGCTTAATGCATTTTGCGTTAATTCAATACCTTCTAAATTCGTTGCTTTATATGCACCAGAACATAGTACGATAAATGCTGTTGATGTACATACTAAGAATGTATCTACTAAAACGCCGATCGTTTGAATAAAACCTTGTTTTGCTGGATGCGTTACATCAGCTGTTGCTGCCGCGTTCGGCGCACTACCCATACCTGCTTCGTTCGCAAATAATCCGCGCTGAATACCATATTTCATCGCAGCACCGATACCGCCACCTACAGCTGAATCTAAACCGAATGCACCTTTAAAGATTTCCGTAAACACATCTGGTATTAAATAGAAGTTTTTAATGACAACAAAAATAGCTACCGCAATATAAACAAGCGCCATTGGCGGAACAATCATTTCCGACATACGTGCAATACTTTTTACACCACCAAAAATAATAACCGCAACTAATGCAGCTAATACAATACCAACAATATAACGCTCTAAACCAAATGCATTTTCAAACGCTAATGTTACTGTATTCGCTTGTACTGAGTTAAAAATTAAACCATAACTAACTGTAATAAGGATAGAAAACCAAATTCCCATCCAACGTTTATTTAAACCTTTTTCCATATAATAAGCAGGACCACCACGGAAGCCACTGCCATCTTTTACTTTATAAATTTGGGCAAGCGTACTTTCTACGAAACTTGAAGAAGCCCCGATAATCGCAATAACCCACATCCAAAATACAGCTCCAGGTCCTCCCATAGATATAGCTAATGCTACACCAGCTAAGTTACCGATACCAATACGAGCTGCTGAACTCATACAAAACGCTTGGAAAGAAGATACACTACCTTTTTTACGCGTCTTTCCAGTTAATCCATCACTCATTAGTCGAACCATTTCCCCTAAATGAGTAATTTGTACGAATTTCAATTTAATAGAAAAATAAAGACCTAAACCAATTAACATCGCAATAAGAATATATGACCAAAGAATTGTATTTGTTGATGAAATAAATTGCTCTAAAATATTCATACAATTAACCCCTCCTTTTCTCCATAAAACGAATTATATTTAAAAAACATTCAAAAATCAACATTTTTCGACAATTTGCAATTTCCAAATATTAGCCAGGTTCACAGTAACAATGTCCTTATGACTGACTACCCTCCCTCTAACTGTGCATACTAAAACAAAAAATAAATTCACAAACAACCCTATTGACAAAAATACCAACCTGTAACTATAATGATTACAACGGGTTGTAACAAACCTAATTACAACAAATTCATTTACTTTCAGATATACAATTTAACAAAACACTTTGGAGGGATTTATTATGAAAATCGGAATTATCGGAGCAACTGGTAAAGCAGGAAGTCGTATTTTAAAAGAAGCATTGGATCGCGGACATGAAGTAACTGCAATCGTAAGAAACGCTGCAAAAATTACAGAAGAAAACGTAAAAGTTTTAGAAAAAGACGTATTTTCTCTTACATCTAACGACTTGCAAGCATTCGATGTAGTTGTAAATGCATTCGGTGCTCCAGCAGGACAAGAACACCTTCACGTAGATGCAGGAAACGTACTAATTGAAGCGATGAAAGGTGCACCTAACACAAAATTACTTGTAGTTGGTGGCGCTGGAAGCTTATTTGTAGACGAAGAGAAAACAACACGTGTATTTGAGACACCAGGTTTCCCAGGCGAATACCTTGCAACAGCTCAAAACCAAGGTAAAAACTTAGAAATCTTACAACAAACAAATGATATCACTTGGACATTCATCAGCCCTTCTGCACTATTCGCATTAGGAAAACGTACTGGTTCTTATACAGCTGGTAAAGACAACCTGCTTGTAAACTCAAAAGGTGATAGCTACGTAAGTTACGAAGACTTCGCAGTTGCAGCACTTGATGAAATTGAAAATCCAAAACACGTAAACGAACGCTTCACAGTAGTTTCTGAAGCTGAATAATAAAAAAATCTCGTAAAACATAATGTTTTACGAGATTTTTTTATTGTTACACTTGTTTGAAACTAAATAATAAAAAAATCTAGTAAAATTTTACGAGATTTTTTTATTGTTACACTTGTTCTAAACCATTTGGAGTAATCTTAAAGGAAATTTCTTGCCCCTTCATCGCATCCTCTTTTTTAACTAACTCATTCTTTTTGTACCAATTCAAACGACTCGGTTCCGCATGGTATACTTTCAGCACATCTCCATACTCAAATGCCGTTCCATTTACTTGCCCAGCAAAATTCTTTGAAGTCTCTTGTCCTTCTGCCGTTACATGCTTTTTCTTATTTCCATTTTGATCATAAATCGTAAGGCCTATATACTGCTCATTTACAAAGCGATAATGAATCTCCTCATTTGTAAATGTTGCATGTAATTTCTTTTCAGCGTGGTTTAACGTAACAATTGAACGTGTAACATCGGACACACCTTGATAGACTAGACTATCCCCATATGTCACTTCTACAGGAACTTCCGTCACCTTCTTATTTCCAAATCGATCTTTCGTTTCTACTTTCACTTTTTGCTGACCAATTTTTGTCGTATCTATTTCCCCTACAAAACCTACTACTTCTCCACCCTGTACTTCAACAAAGTTCTTCACGTCTAGCGTTTCGCTATTTGTTCCGATTACTACTTGCTGCGGATTTGCTTTTACTGTTTGCTCACCGTCTAATCTTTCAAATCCATTTTCAGTTATTTTGAAGACTAATTCCTTTATCTCTTTACTTTTTCCTTCGCCCACATATACATCTTTTTGATACCAATGTAAACGAGAAGATTCCGCATGATATACTTTCACTACATCTCCATACTCAAATGCAATTCCATTTACTTCCTTAGCAAATTCTTGCGTATTCTCTAAACCTTTTACTGCTATATTTTTCTTCACTCTTCCTTCTTTATCGTACAATGTGAATTCAAAATACTTTTCATCTTTAAAGTAATCATGAATTAGGTTCTTTGTATCTGTCGCACTCAGTTTTTTCGTATCATGATGCAAAGTTACAATTGATTTCAAGTCACCATCTCTATAGCTCAGCCCATATACAAGTAGGCTATCTCCATATGTTACTGTTAGAGGAACTTCTGTCACTTTCTTATTTCCAAATCGATCTTTCGTTTCTACTTTTACTTTTTGTTCACCGATTTTTGTTGTATTTGGTTTTTCTACAAATCCAACTACTTCTCCATCTTTTACTTCAACAAAGTTTTTTGCATTTATTTTCTCTACATCTGTTCCGATTACTACCTTCTGTGGTACTGCCTTTACCTCTTGTAAAGTTTCCATTCTTTCAAAGCCTTTTTCAGTTACCTTGAAGAATAATTCTTTTTCTACTTTCGCCTTACCTTGGCCAGCAAGGCTATTATTTTGATACCATTTCAAGCGGTCCGGTTCTGCATGGAATACTTTTACTACATCACCATATTCAAACTGCATTCCACTCACTTGCTCCGCAAATTTCTTTGAAGTTTCTTGTCCTTCCGCTGTTACACGCTTTTTTGTGTTCCCATTTTGATCATATAGCGTAATCCCCATATACTCTTCATTTACATAACGATAATGAACAGGATTACCTGTAAACGTTGCGTGCAGTTCCTTTTTATCATGTTGCAATGTTACAACCGAACGTATTGCATTATCATTAGCATGAAATACTAAACTATCTCCATAAATTACTTCAAGCGGCACTTCTGTTATCTTCTTATTTCCAAAAGCATCCTTCGTCTCTATTTTTACTTTTTGTTCTCCAATTTTTGATGTATTTGGTTTTTCTACAAAACCAACCACTTCTCCATCTTTTACTTGTACGAATTCTTTCGGATCTAGTTTGTCTACATCCATTCCGACTACTACTTTTTGCAGTTTCGCCGTCACTTCTTGTAAACTATCTTTTAATTCGAACCCTTGCTCAGTTATTTGGAATAATTTCTCTTTTTTATTTTTAACTTTTCCTTGATCTACAAGTTCGTTATTTTTAAACCACTTCAAACGGCTTGGTTCTGCGTGGAATACTTTTATTACATCACCATATTCAAAATCCAATTCATTTAGTTCCATCGCAAATCTTTTTCCCGTTTCTTGTCCTTCTGCTGATACACGTTTCTTTTCAATCCCATTTCGATCATATAGCGTTAAGCCCATATATTCTTCTTTTTCAAAACGGTAATGTATTTCATTATTAGTAAAGTTTACATTTAATTTCTTCTTATTGTGGTGAAGTGTCACTGTCGACATTACATCATCTGAAAGTCCTTGAAAAACTATACTGTCATCATAAAATCCGTTAACTTGGACAGGAATTGAATTTTTATTTCCTTTCTCATCCCCAATTTCTACTAACACTTCCTGTTTCCCATTCTCTAATTTAGGCCATACAATCTTTCCTGTTACTTTTACATTCTCACCTAAATTTCGAACAAGCTTACTTGCTTCATTCTCGTCAGAATCTGTACCAACTAAAAGATTTTGTACTTCATTAGCAGGTTCACCATACGGAACCTTATACAGTTCAACTTGCTTCTCACGAATATCATTACTATCTGTAGCTTTCCAGATTTCCTTTTCTAATTTAGGTAACTTTGATTTTTCTATTTTCTCTCTAATATCATCATTTGGTGTTAATCCCCACTCCTCAAAGAAAGGAATTAAATTTTGCCCTGCCACTTTTGATGTCATATAAATAAATAGCTGCTTTTTCTCTTCATCAGAATGAGGCATTTCACTCTGAGGTAACAAACGATAAGCTTGATGTAACCTAGGATAAAAATGTTCTCCATACACTACATTTAATTGCCAAAACATTGTAAGAGGATTAATGTCATCAATGAATCTTTCTGCTTTAGGCTTCTCTAAATACTCAAATGAGTTTTTATAGTGCTCATCCATTTCTAATTGATTCCCTAACGCCTTTTGAACAGCTAATGAGTAAATATTTACTGTTACTTCCCTTACTTTAGACCACTTCCACGGTTCTTGCTGATGTAAATGACCAACTTCATGCCACGGTCCCCATCCATCCTTCTCAAGTACCTCTATATCTAAAACTCTATTCATTGCAGTTGGAATATATCCTGTATGATAATGTTTCGCAAACATAAAGTCCCCTTTAGCAGGCTTCCGTTTTTCAACAAACTGAACATAATGAGTTGGAGATTTTGCAACCCCAACACTGTCCTCAGATAATCCTGCCACTGCGTTTTCTAAACGGATAATCTTATCATGCAATTTCATTAAATCTGTTGGATCCGTATTCTTCATATATTTCTGCACAGAATCGTAAGTAGTAGTAATTAAGCTTCTCTCACCTTTTAATTCAACTGCATAAGGATCCTTATATTTTTTTAACATTTCATCCCAATCTTTTTTCGTATGCTTACCTAAAATAAATAAAGGAAAGTGACTACCACCATTTGTAACGGAAGCTGTTACTTCTCCTTCGTTATTCATATTATAAAAATATAAAATACCGCCTCTTGAAGATGAAATAACATTTTTTCCTGGTTTTAAATCAAACTCCTCTGGGTCCTTTTCATCATAAGATCTCGTTCCAATAAAAGCTTGGATAGACTGCGTTCCTTTTATGTCAATTGTAATCTCTTCATTTGGCTCTGCATAAATTCCAGTCGGTTCATTAGCGGAAAGTTTCCAAGTAACTCTTAAACGATTATTTTCTTCTTCTACGCTACCTTTCCCCGGCAACTGAAATACTCTCTGCTCAAATTTATTCTCTTCCAACTGCCCGCCCTTATTCTCTTCCAAAGGCGCCGCATATCCTTTTGATGCTTCGAAAGCTACTGGTGATAATAATGTAGATATACATATACCTGCTACTAATACCCTACTCTTTTTCTTCTTTGACATAATCTGTGTCCCCTGTCCTTTTTTTAGACAAACCATCCTATATATTCGTTTAATTAAAAATCCTATTATCTTTATAAAAACATTTAACGAATAGACTAACACCTCGCGCACCTGTATCTATTACTACCGCATTTCCCTCCATGTATTCGCTTTCTTACATTGTACAATTTTTATGTAATATCCCCTCCTCACTTCTCTCTATTTGTGATGAGTTCTCTTGCTACATAAAAAAGAGAATAGTAAAAGATATTTTTCAGTATTGTCATCTATACATCTAAAAATATGAACAACAATAGAGTTTTACATTTTCTTCATATACGACCATCTATAGGTAGTTTTTCCAACTGAATTGTACACGCTTTACACTTTGTTTGATAGTCTCTCTAATTAGAATAATGTTACAATTTCGTGAATAAAATCCATTTATTGTAACGTTTAGATTTCTCCATATTTTATTATTTTTAAATACTTCTTCAAACGTTAAAATAGTGTTTCACTCGATTAATTATTATCTTGATATATCTTTAAAGAATTCATATGAAAAAGCATTGGCATATACCAATGCTTTTTCATTATCTCTTTTGATTCGGTTTATGCGGTTCATTTGGAGTATATGGCTTATTTGGTTTATTTGGAGCCTCAGCCTTTTTCCAACTTACCGCTAACTCTGGACTTGTTTTTTCTTCACTACGCTCAAGTAATACTACTGCATTTTGAATAGTCGGTGTACCTTTATGCGCAATCCCTTGTAATTTCGTTAAATTTCCTGATACTTTAAAGCTAAATCCACCAGCTGGTGTTTGTTTCGGAATTAAAATGCGGAACTTTTCTCCTACATTAAATTCTGTTTTTGTTTCGCCTTTTTCATTTGCAAATTTCACGCCCGCTGGTGCACCTGTTGCTTGCACTTTATACGTTCCGCTTTTTGCATTTGTTTCTACTGTATATAAGCCTGTTTCAAAGAAATCATTTTTTAAGACTGCTTCTTGTTCTTCTGTAGGAGTTACACTCATCGTAATTTCTTGTAGCTCTTCGCTAGCGTTTGCTTTTGCAACGATATCTTTTGTTACTTTCTCTACATTTTTATTTCGGAAATCTAAATCATTAACATCAATTTGTTTTAACGCATTCCATACTGCAAGCTGCGTTGCGTAATGCGCCTCTCTCCAATCAGATACCCCTAATTCTTGTGGACTCTTTTGTGGATATCCATTCAATAGTACACGGTACACATTAATATCCACTTTCCCCATTTCCGGTAAATCTTGACCGCTTGGAGATTTCAAATCTACATTTAAGCAAAAAGCAATTTTGCCATCTGCCGTTTTAATAAGCTCTGTTCGAATTGGCTTCTTCTTGGACTTACTATAACTCCAATTCATTTCATACTTTGTATGGTCCATCACTTCTGCGAATGCTTTTTGAAGTGGGAATAACACAAATAAAACACTTAAAAACATAGCTAAAAGTTTGAACGATTGCTTTATATTCATGTTTACAGCCCCTTAATAACAAACTTAATACTAAGTAGTATTTATTTAGAAACTATTTTTATGCACAAAAAAAGAGTGCTTTTAAGCACTCTTTTTTCTTACCTTAATCTTAGAAATCGAAGTTATCAGGATCTGGACCAACGCGATGATTTTGATTTAACGCATCGATTTTTTCCATATCTTCTTTCGTTAATTCAAAGTTAAATACATCAGCGTTTGCAATAATACGGTGTTCTTTCGTTGATTTTGGAATTGTGATTACTCCATTTTGAAGATCCCAACGTAAAATAACTTGAGCTGTTGTTTTACCGTGTTTCTCAGCAATCTCTTGTAATGTTTCGTTATCTAATAATTGACCTTGCATTAGTGGTGACCATGCTTCCATTTGAATACCTTGTTCTTTACAGAAAGCTTGTAGTTCTTTTTGTGTTAAACGAGGGTGGTATTCTACTTGGTTAATCATTGGTTTAATTTCTGCATCTTTCATTACATCTTGTAAGTGATGGATTTGGAAGTTACTTACACCAATTGCACGTACGCGCTTTTCTTTATAAAGTGTTTCTAGCGCTCTCCATGTATCTTTATATTTTCCTTCTGAAGGCCAGTGAACAAGATATAAATCTAAATAATCTAGTCCTAATTTTTTTAGACTCTCTTCGTATGCAGCGATTGTTGTTTCATACCCTTGATCTGCGTTCCATACTTTTGAAGTAATAAATAATTCTTCTCTTGCAATACCAGTCGCTTCAATACCTGCACGAATTCCTTCACCTACAGCTTTTTCATTTCCGTAAATTGCAGCTGTATCGATGCTGCGGTATCCTGCTTTAATTGCTGATTTTACAGCTTCTACAAGTTCTGGTCCTTCTTCTACTTTAAATACACCTAAACCGAACCAAGGCATTTCTACACCGTTATTTAATACTGCTTTACTTTGTAAGTTTTTCATTTTATTTTCTCTCCTTTTATTTTACTTGATCTCTTTTTTCTAATGTCATGCTCCACGCTGTTAAAATAACAGCGGCTACTACCATAAGGCCACCTACCCAAGCAGTATGGATTAATCCTAATGAATTCGTTACAAGGCCACCTATATAAGAACCTAAAGCGATCCCTCCGTTAAATGCGGCAATATTAATTGCTGAAGCAACATCAACCGCACTCGGAACAAAGCGCTCTGCCAATATAACTACATATACTTGTAGCCCCGGAACATTCATAAATGCGAATAGTCCCATGAAAATAATTGTGATTAATCCAGCTACTTTAAATGGCGCTGTAAATGTTAAAACAAATAATATAATCGCTTGAATCAAGAACATGTAAAATAGCGCTCGAATCGGATTATGATTCGATAATTTTCCGCCGACCATATTCCCTATCGCAATTGCGATTCCATACACTAATAAAATGATAGTAACAGTACTTGCTTCAAATCCTGTTACTTCTTGTAATAACGGAGATAAATACGTAAATGTTACGAATGTACCGCCGTATCCAAGTGCAGTAATAATGAAAACAAGTAATAGTCTTCCATTTTTAATTAATTTAAATTGATCACGAAACGATACAGGTACACCATTTTTTAAATTAGATGGGACGAGTATACTGTTTGCGATGAAAGCAATAATTCCAATTACAACAATCGCCATAAATGACGCTCTCCAGCCAAATTGTTGACCGATAAATGTTCCAATTGGCACACCAGTAATAGTCGCAACTGTTAATCCAGTAAACATAATCGCAATTGCGCTAGCACGTTTATTCTCTGGTACGATTGCAGCTGCAATTGTAGATCCAATTGACATAAACACACCATGTGCAAACGCAGATACAATTCTTGCAATAATTAATACAGTGAAGCTTGTTGCTACCGCCGCAATGCCATTACCAATAATGAAAATAACCATAATCCACATTAATAATGTCTTTCGCGACATACTAGCCGTTAACGCCGTTAAAACAGGAGCTCCTACCGCTGCTCCTAACGCATATAAGGAAACCGTTAAACCGGCTGTTGTAACCGAAACATTTAAATCTTTTGAAATAGATGGTAGTAAACCGACACTAATAAACTCGGTCGTACCAATCCCAAACGCACTAATTGCTAGCGCTAATAAAGCAAACATACTTCTTCGGCTCGTCTGAGCTTCCGAAGATGGTACTGTATATGAACTCAATTGAATTCCTCCTTATTACAAGAAATCCAATCATAATAGTATGATAAAAAGGCCCTTTTATCTTCTAAAAAATATATTTCATACTTACAAATGCTATTATGAATGGTTTCATTCCTTTTTTGAAGAACGCACTTTAAAGTACGATAGGCACTAAAAAGTAACATAGTCACTTTTTGGTACCGTACTACTCATTTGCCTCTTACATGTGCTATTATGAAACATATTTAACATGATAAAAAGTACGTACTTTAAAGTGCTATAGGTACTAAAAAGTAACATTTGTATGATTTAACTTATTTTACTCACAAAGGGAGGATTTCATATGAAGAAATACAATATTCCTGTAGAGGCGACTTTAGAAGTTATCGGCGGCAAATGGAAAGTTGTTATTCTTTGTCACTTAACGAAAGGTACAAAGAGAACGAGTGAATTAAAACGCTCAATGCCTGGTATTACACAAAAAATGTTAACGCAGCAATTACGTGAATTAGAAGACGACGGCGTTATTCAAAGAAAAGTATACAATCAAGTCCCGCCAAAAGTAGAATATTCTCTTACCGATTACGGTTGGTCTTTAGAATCCATTCTTGATTCTCTTTGTTCTTGGGGCGAATGCCATCTTGAAAAAGAAGGTAACACATCGATGCTAATTGCGGAAGGTGAATAATAGGAAAAAGGAAAAACGAACATGAATTTGTTCGTTTCTTCCTTTTTTTCTTTATATATATGTACATTTCTAACTGGAACAAAATATTTTATACGCTTTCATACCTTGTCAGCACTACGTTATACACTCAATATCAAATAATTAGGAATCATTTTTATGTTAACATAGGTGTATATAGTATATAATATAGGATATATATTATATACACTTTCCGGTAACGGAGCTTTTCCATTATGCGGACAAGCCATGTATCGGACAGTTCATAAATAATAAGTAAGACGTTATGGTTTTAGATTTATGTTTGCAGCTTACTTGCTGTCATAAATTTAAAGGCATTTTATTGTGTTTTGTGAAACTTTGTATAAAGTTTCGTAACCGTTTACTATCTTACTTATAAAAAATAAGAGTATTGCTATCGTAAAGGAGAATTGGAGATGCCAGAAACTATGACTCAAACAAAGCCAGAACAAGAAACTGTACAAATTTCTGCTAGCCAAGGACAACTTGATGTACTTGATCAGTTGTTAAAACCTGAGGTACAAGAATCATTAACAACACTAGTAGAACAGCTTCCAAAATTAACTGAGCTTGTTAACATTTTAACTAAGTCTTATGACTTCGCTCAAACTGTTGCTACTGATGAAGTATTAAAAAGCGACACTGTTGGTGCAATCACAGAGCTTGTAGAACCTGTAAAAGATACAGTGAAAAGCATGGCTGCTACTGCAATCGAAGCGAAAGATCGTGCTGACGAAAGCAACGAAGTTATCGGCCTGTTCGGTCTATTAAAATTATTAAAAGATCCACAAGCACAAAAAATGTTCCGCTTTGTGAACGCATATCTTCAAATTAGTGCAGAACGTAACAATAAATAAGTTAACTTATAACAACAATTAGTAAAGACGGGGGATATCATACTATGTCAAAACAAATTGTCATCTTAGGCGCTGGTTATGGCGGTCTTCTTGCCGCTTTAAACGTACGTAAATATTACAGTAAATCAGAAGCACAAGTTACAGTGATTAACCAATACCCAACGCACCAAATCATCACTGAACTACACCGCCTTGCAGCTGGTAACGTGTCTGAGCAAGCAGTTGCAATGCCACTTACAAAGCTTTTCAAAGGTAAAGATATCGATCTTAAAATCGCAACAGTTGAGTCATTCTCAGTTGATAGCAAAGAAATCAAACTAGCTGGCGGCACTACTTTATCTTACGATGCACTTGTAGTTGCTTTAGGAAGTAAAACTGCTTACTTCGGTATTCCAGGACTAGAAGAAAACAGCATGGTATTAAAATCTGCTGCTGATGCAAATAAAATCTACAAACACGTTGAAGACCGTATTCGTGAATACGCGAAAACGAAAAACGAAGCTGATGCTACAATCGTAATCGGTGGTGGCGGATTAACTGGCGTTGAGCTAGTTGGTGAGCTTGCTGACATTATGCCTAAACTTGCAAAAAGCCACGGCGTAAATCCAAAAGAAGTGAAACTTCTTCTTGTTGAAGCAGGTCCAAAAATCCTTCCAGTATTACCAGACCACTTAATCGAACGTGCAACTACTAGCCTAGAAGCGCGCGGCGTTACATTCTTAACTGGTCTTCCTGTAACAAACGTTGCTGGCAACGAAATCGACTTAAAAGACGGTCAAAAACTTGTTGCTAACACATTCGTTTGGACGGGCGGCGTACAAGGTAACCCATTAATCGGTGAATCAGGTCTTGAAGTTAACCGTGGACGTGCAACAGTTGATGCATACCTACAATCTACTTCTCACAAAGACGTATTCGTTGCTGGAGACAGCGCTGTTGTCTTCGCTCCAGACGGACGTCCATACCCACCAACTGCACAAATCGCTTGGCAAATGGGTGAGTTAATTGGATACAACTTATACGCAGCACTAGAAGGCAAAGCATTCGAAGAGTTCGCACCTGTAAACTCTGGAACACTTGCTAGTCTAGGACGTAAAGATGCGGTTGCTACAATTGGAGCAAGCAATACTCCACTTAAAGGCTTACCAGCATCATTAATGAAAGAAGCAAGTAACGTTCGTTACTTATCACACATTAAAGGTCTATTCAGCTTAGCTTACTAATCTGAATATAAGCCCGAATCATGCCCTGCATGGTTCGGGCTATTTTTATCCGTAATTTTCTCTAACTTATTTATTCGGCAGAAGAATCGTATAACCCTTTTAATTATCTAAATTTACTGATTATTTTATATCCAAATTGTGTATACGAAAAGATGGAAGTATTCTTCCTACTCCCATCCTTTCACACAAACTATTCGCCTAACTTCACAAGACTGTAATTCTTCTTCCCTTTACGGATAATAATAAATCGTCCATCAAATGAATTTTCTACAGTAACATCTGTACCCACATCTGTTACTTTCTCACCATTCATAGAAATCGCTCCGTTATTAATATCTTCACGCGCTTGTCGTCTAGATGGTTCAATTCCTAAATCAACTAGCCATTCTACGATGTTTTTCGTCTCTTTTGAAGACTGAAATGTTGGCATTTCTTTAAAGCCTTGTTCAATTTCATCAGCTGTTAACGATTTAATATCTCCGCTAAATAACGCTGCTGTAATTTTCTCAGCTTGCAGGAACGCCTCTTCTCCATGAACAAATTTCGTCATTTCTTCCGCTAATACTTTTTGCGCTTCACGTTTATGAGGTTCCGCTTCTACCTTCGTTGCTAATTCATCAATACGCTCTTTCGTTAAGAACGTAAAGTATTTCAAGTATTTAATTGCGTCACGGTCATCTGTATTTACCCAGAACTGGTAAAATTCAAACGGTGTCGTTTTTTCAGGATCAAGCCAAACCGCACCACCCGCTGATTTACCAAACTTCGTACCGTCCGATTTTAATAATAACGGAATCGTTAATCCGAATACTTTCGCCTCATGACCTTCTAACTTACGAATTAAATCTAAACCACTCGTAATATTTCCCCATTGGTCACTACCACCAATTTGCAGTTGAACATCCTCTTTCGTGTATAAATGATGGAAGTCCATCGCTTGCAAAATTTGGTACGTGAATTCCGTGAAAGAAATACCTGTATCCAAACGGCTTGCTACAATATCCTTCGCTAACATGCTATTGATGCTAAAGTTTTTCCCGTAATCACGTAAAAACTCAATAATATTTATTTCATGTGTCCAATCATAGTTATTTACCATCTTCACTTCGCTATTTCCACCAAAATCAAATAGCTTTTTCATTTGTGCTGTTAACGCATCTACATTATGCTGAACCACTTCTAACGTTTGAAGTTGACGCTCTGATTGTCGTCCACTCGGATCACCAATTGTTCCTGTTGCCCCGCCAATTAAAATAACAGGATGATGACCAGCTAATTGGAATCTCTTCATCATCATAAACGGAATCAAATGTCCGATATGCATACTATCACCAGTCGGATCAACTCCGCAGTATAGTGAAATCTTTTTCTCTTCTACTAGCTTACGTAAGCCTTCTTCGTCAGTCTGTTGATTAACGGCGCCGCGCCATTCTAATTCATCAATAATATTCATCTTTTGTCATCCCCTTTATTTTTTAAAAACAAAAAAGCCCCTATGTCTACGATAGACATAGGGACGATTATTCACCGTGTTACCACCCAGTTTGTATAAATAGCATAGCTACTCATACCACTCTTAGCAATAATATCGATTGCCAGTCCGCTTAGCATTACCTAAGATACTCCAGAGTGTAATTCACAAGTTTGTTTGTGCTAGGTTCCAGCAACCCCTAGCTCTCTCGTTAACAGTGACAAACTGCTACTGGGCTCTTTCAACGTATGTTATTTGTTAAATTATTAGCCATTATATTGAATTGAAAACAAATTGTCAACAATACCCAAATATTATTTTAAAATAATTCATATCTTCATACGTATTTCTTTATTCCTTATCTTCTCCAATAATCCTTACTTCTCGCTCCAACTTCACGCCAAATTTCTCTTCAACTGTCTTTTGTACGAAGTGAATTAAATCGATGTAATCTTGTGCTGTTCCGTTATCAACATTCACCATAAACCCAGCGTGTTTTAAAGAAACTTCTACTCCACCAATTCGCTTACCTTGTAGTCCTGAGTCTTGAATTAACTTACCAGCAAAGTTATTTGGTGGGCGCTTAAATACGCTACCACATGAAGGATATTCTAGAGGCTGTTTTGACTCACGTTTAAACGTTAAATCATCCATTTTTGCTTTAATTTCTTCATGTACACCTTCTTCAAGTTCAAATCTCGCTTCAAGAATAATGTAATGGTTGTTTGCAAATACACTCTTACGATATCCAAATTCAAATGCTTCTTTCGTCAAAGTACGTAGCTCTCCATCACCTGTCATTACGACAGCTTCTGTTAATACAAACGAAATTTCACCGCCGTATGCACCAGCATTCATATATAATGCTCCGCCAACTGAACCTGGAATACCACAAGCAAACTCAAGACCCGTTAAGTTATGGTCTAAGGCAATACGTGATACGTCAATAATTGCTGCACCACACTGTGCTACAATCGTCGTTCCTGTTACAGTAACACCTGTAATATGAATTAAACTTACTGTAATCCCGCGAATTCCACCATCTTTAATAATGACATTCGATCCATTTCCTAAAAACGTAACTGGAATATTATATTCGTTCGCATATTTAATAACTTCTTGAATTTCATCATAATTTGTAGGCGCAACAAAAACATCTGCTTTTCCGCCAACTTTAATATGCGTATGATTCTTTAACATTTCATCTTGTTTAACATGTCCTTCAGGCAATACCGTACTTAAATATTTATAAACCTCTTGCATATTCATTTTACGATTCCTCTATTTCTATATTCATTTTATCCCGTTATACGGGCCCATAATATCCCCACGTACATGAAAGAACCTAAAGTGGTGGATACAGTGTACCCAAAATCAATTCGAGACACCTATAAACCTCTTAATTTATAAGAGGTGCCACTCATATTAAAATATATATTGCATAATAAAGCAACCCAAATGGACTACTAAACTTGACATGTCATCAGAAAGACAACAATTTGTAAAATATGTGACTTTTTCAAAACACTATCCCTCAGTATCTTACTATACCACACAAAAAGAAAGTGGTATTTTTTTGTACTTTTTACTTTATTTACATCAATAAAAAAAGAGCACATCCGACAGAATGTGCTCTTTCTATACTCTTTATATTACTTTTCGTTCTCTTCTTTTTCTTTATCAAACCATAACAGCTCATCGTTATCAACTTCACCATTATAATTGATTAAAATTTCTTCTCCTGCTTTTATATCCTTATAAGCATAGAAGTTAAACGTATGGTTCTCGAAGACAATATCATACGTTGCATTCGGTGTATATGAATGATTAAATAACATACCGTATCCTAAAAGGATTGCCGTATGATTGATTCCATACTCAAATGCGTAGTCAGCAAGTAATGTTTTCTCAATATGTTCATGCTGTTCATTCGGATAAGAGATAACTGGTGCTGCGTGTATCAACTCACCTTTTTTAATATCACGAGTTGCAAATACACCTCTATTAAATTCTCCATCACTAAGTTCAGAAGTCTTAACTTCGATCATATGCGTCACCTATTTAATTCTTTCTTTGAAGTATTTTAATTCCGCTATTAGCTGAATTTTATCTCCTTAAGCTTGGCAGAAAACGCGCAGAAAAGCAATTAAATTCCTATCAAGTATTCGTTTCAATGAAAAAAGAGCACATCATTCGTGCTCTTTCCAAGCAATATTACTTTTCTAAAATATCTTCTAACAACTTCACTTGCTCGCTAACAGTTTGTAACGTCTTCACTGACGTATCATTTCGATGTTTTTCTTCTTCCACACTCGCTAGCACTTCTTCTGTAGCTGTAGAAGTTTGCTGAATTACGTTAGAAGCATGCGTAACATCCTTTACGATATTCGTCGTTTTAACTTGGAAACTTTCTTGATGAACAACAACCTCTCGCATTACTTCATTAATCGCATCAATAAACTTCCCTAAATCAGTTACATTTGTTAAAACGCTTGCTAACATCTCGTTACATTCTTCTTGTACTCTTTCTGACTTTTCTACTTGCACTTCTACCTTACTTGCTTGATTACTAAACTCCTTCAAAATCCCTTGAATTCTTCCCGCAGAACGATTTGATTCTTCAGCAAGCTTTAACACTTCACTCGCTACAATAGCAAAACCTTTTCCATGCTCGCCTGCCCTCGCAGCTTCAATATTTGCATTTAAAGCTAGCAAACTCGTCTGACTTGAAATATTCGTTATTACATCTACAATTTCATTAATTTGTTTCGATTGCATCATTAAATCTCTAAATATAATTCCAGACTGTGAAACAACATCATTTAAACTTCTCATGTTAGTTTCAAAATTTCTTAGAGTATGTACACTACCTTTTGAAATTTCTAAGCTTTCATCCACACGAGCCGATGCAGTTCTTACTTGAGAGATGATTTGTTCAATATTTCCCTCCATATCATTCAATACTTCTACCGAACGATACATCATCTCTGATTGTGATTGCGTACCAACTGCCACCTCTTCAAAGGCAAAATTAATTTCACTCATCGATTCCATCGACGTGTTCATATTTTGTCTTAAATGATTGAAATTACTATCTAGTTTCACAACTGTTTCTTCAATAAGTCTTTGCGTCTCTTCTAACTCCTGAGCTTTGCTCATTACTTCTTGCTTCTCATCACTTAAACGAAGGAGCAAATTAGAACCGATTTTCGTGACGCCCCACATAGCGATTGTTACAATCGCTAACAAACTTGCGAAATTAGCAGCTTCAGACGAGGCTGTATAAGCAAAAAATTGCTCCGGCCAATAGCTACAAAGGATAAATGTGATCACAACAGCTACCCCGCCAAGAATTAAAATGAGACGCTCACTTAAGTAAATAAGTGAAACAGCTAATGTAAAATAGACCATTTGAAATACAGCCGGGCTTTCATTAAAAGCTTGTACCATAATGTAAGACATTGTAAGCAACATAAATGTCATGATATATTTATACGCTGATTCCATACTTTTTATAAAAGTAAACAGCGTTCCAAATGCAACGACAGAAATACCACAAATCCAAAACGCTATTGCTCTCTCTGTAAAAATATATCCATAATACCCAATTGCGATTATCCCAAGAAAGAAACTACAAATCGTTATAAACAGTAATAAATGATTTTTCTGTGATTCTTTCTCAAGGTTAGAAAAACAAGTCCTCTTTAACCACTCCATATGAAGCCCCACCTTCTACTTATACATATCAATTACTTCAGTTTAAATACCGCACTTACTGGGTTATGATCGCTATTTTCAAACTTTAAATCTTTCCCTTGTACATTTACAATCTCTACATTCGGTGAAACGATAAAGCCATCAATAATAGTGACGAAATTTTCACCTTCTACATATTTCTTTACATCATCTCTCACAGTCATAACAGACGGATCTACAGCCCACTTAAAGCCACCGTCCGTAAAGTCCTTCGGTAACTCTACTAACCACTCAGGGCGCTCTTTCACGAACTTCGGATCACTTAATTGAGCGTTTGAAACTAATTGATTCCAATCTCCGCCCATTATTACGTAATCACCATTTTCATAATGCTTGTTCATATATTCTTTTAAGTACTCTACTTGCTGTTTTCTAATTTTCCCGCCTTCATCATAAGCAGACAAATGTAAATTTACGAGTCTAACATGTTTCCCATTATTAACAGGAATTTTATATTCCACAATTGCTCGATCTAAATCAAACAAACGCTTTGGCCAAGGCTCCATTCCAGGAAGCTGGAACCTCTTCGCTTCTTGAACAGTGTATTTAGAAAACGTACTTAATCCAGCCTCCGCATATCCCATTGGATTTATTATTGGCACTGGAACCCATTTCGTATCGTAGTTCTTGCCAAATGACGAAACATAATCAGGTAATCCTTTTTTCAAAAATTCATGTTCATTTACATCAAATGAACGAAGTGACTTTATATCAACTTCTTGTAATAGTGCAAAATCACTATTCTCATTTTGTAAAAACGAAAGCATATTCTTTAAATTAGTTTCCGTTTGCTCTTTACTACTTGAACCAGATCCCTTTCCACCATCCATAAAGAAATCTTGATCCTTATCTAACCCAGCATATCCAATATTAAATGTTGTAACTTTAAACTCATTTCCAGTCGCTAATACGCGCTCCTTATTATTCTCCACCTTCAAGCTTATAACATCAGCAGGCTGTTCTTTAGTAAGTGTCATATACGCTAGAAATCCTCCTACAATGCCCGCTACTACTAAAACACATGTAAATACGATTTTTAAAAATTTCTTCAAATAAATGACTCCTTTTCACGCGAATTTATTTTTCTTTATTTTCAGTCAAATAAAACAAAACGACACACATAAGAAACATTTTATCATAATTAAAACCGTATATCACTATATTTAGTTGATAAGTAATCGATCCCATTTTAATTACTTGAAAAACCTTCAGACATCAAAAAAAGAAACGTTACACCCACCTCCTCACTGGAATTTAAACGGTATATTTAGTACACTATATGTAATGATCCTAGGCGATGGAGTTCGCCATAAACGCTGCTTAGCTAATGACTCCTACCAGTATACATACTGGTAGGAGTCTATTTTTTTGAGCAATCTATTTAAAGAGGTGAGAAAATTGATTTATATTATCGTCGGCATTGCCGGTATATTAGGAGCTCTTTCTCGTTATTATTTAGGTCTTAATATCACCACATTTTGGCATCATTCATTTCCATTAGCAACATTACTCATTAACTTAATCGGTTGCTTCTTCTTAGCGTGGCTAACTACTTATATCGCCCGGCTAAACATCTTACCTTCAGAGGTCATCACAGGCATCGGAACTGGATTCATCGGTTCCTTTACGACTTTTTCAACATTTAGTGTAGAAACTGTGCAATTGATCAATCATTCTGAGTGGAGCATAGCCTTCTTATATGTATCATGTAGCATACTTGGTGGCCTCATTATGTCTGGCCTTGGCTATACACTTGGAGATTTCTTAATTAAGAAATCTCTTACGGAAGGTGATTACTCATGATAGAAGCCTTATTAGTCGCAACAGGAGGATTTTTCGGTGCGATTACACGATTTGCAATTAGCAATTGGTTTAAGAAAAGAAATAAAACACAATTTCCACTTGCTACATTCCTTATTAATATAACAGGGGCGTTTTTACTTGGATATATAATCGGCAACGGAGTTACTACAGGCTGGCAACTATTATTAGGTACTGGATTTATGGGTGCATTCACTACATTTTCTACGTTTAAACTAGAAGCCGTTCAACTTCTCAATCGAAAAAATATTAGCACTTTCCTTTTATACTTAAGCGCTACGTACATAATTGGTATCCTCTTCGCATTCCTTGGAATGAAGCTAGGCGGAATATGAAAAAAAGCGACTCTATTGAGTCGCTTTCTTTCATAAGAAATATGTCCCGCCATATGGAATAGAAAATAAACCAGCTGGATGTACATCGTAATGTACAATTTGCATCGGAAGCTGTGAATACGGCATATACTGACTTTGCATCATTTGTGCAAAATATGCTTGTTGTTGCATTTGAATAGCTTGATTCATAGCATGAATTGTTCCCTGTGCCCCAGCCAGCGTAATAGCTGCTCCTACTTGTCTTCCATTATAAAAATGATGGTTCATCATGATTCATCTCACTTATTCTTTTTCTTCCATATGGTATGTTTCTATTTCATAGTGAGTATTTTGTCCCTATTGGTAACCCCTATTTATTGCCCTTTTTCAGCTTTGAAGTAATAAATCCAAATAATAATACGCCAATACCACTAAGGAACAATACATAACTTATCGGTACTAGGAAAAAGAAAGGTTCTTCAAGGAATCCATCCGCTCCTACTTTACTGTTTGAAGCATGTATAGTTAAAGAAATAATCGCTAAAATCATGAAAGAAATAGCTACTACGTATTTATTTTTCATTTCACATTCTCCTCTACTCATGTAATTCTCCTTAGATTCTTAACATCATATTATCCAAAAAACCATTAACAGTCAATAATTATTTATCGTTTAACAATAAATAATTATTGACTAGAATAATAACAAAAAGGTTTACGAAGCATATTAAATCACTTCGCAAACCCTCTGTATTATAAATATTTACACTTCAAACCTCTTGCTTAATACAATATACATTGCGCAAAATAGCACGAATATCCCAGCATAAATTAACAAAATCTCTACACTAAACATATCCGACAATGGCCCAAATATTATCATTCCTAGAGGAAGCGCGCATGAATTCGCAATTTGTACAAGACTGAACATCCGTCCGTGCATTGATGGTTCTACTTTTTCCTGCAATAACACAGTAACTGGTGTATTGAAGCACGGCATCGTTATACCAATTAAAAAATTAAATACTAAATACATAATAAATATCGGTGCTATTCCGAGTCCAATCATAAGCAGTCCATATAATGCACAAGCTAGCGCTGTTGTATGCATACGATTACGAAAACCACCCCACGCGGCAATCAATACGCCACCAGCTGCCGCACCAGCACTAAAGGTCATCTCACTAGCAGTAAGTCTCCACATTTCGGCCCCGAAAGAACGAGTTACCATTAAAGGTGTTAAAAAAGCAGCTGGACTTATTAAAATCATGATGATAATCAATAAAACGATTAGCCTTTTAATAAATACATTTTCTTTTAAATAAGAGAATCCTTCTTTAATTCCTTGTAGATTAGATTTTTGCTTATTCTCTGCATTCACATGTCCCTCTACTTGAATGATAAGCATAATACTAATTCCAATCATAGCCGTAATAACATCAATAAAAAATGTTGTTTCAATGCTGGCAATAGAAAGAATCGCCGCACTTGCTGCTGGAGAAAGAAACATAATTAAAGATGTAATACTGCTATTTATTCCATTTACTTTCATAAGATACTCTTTCGGAACGATTTGCGGAATTAATGCATTCACAGCTGGCGTTTGTACTCCTGTTCCAGCTGAACGAATGAGTAACACAATAAAAAGTAACCAAATACTTTTATATCCTGTTAAAAATAAAATTGCTAAAACTAACGTCGCAATCGCTATAATTCCATCCGATAACATAATCATCTTTTTACGGTCATAACGATCAATCCAAACACCTGCAAACAAAGATATCGCAATTTGTGGTAGAAAACCGCAAACAGTTGAAATAGTCAACATCACTCCTGATGATGTTGTAAGGGTGATATACCATATAATCGCGTATTGTACGAGAGAGGAACCGAACAACGAAATAGTTTGAGCGGTCAAAAATAATATAATTTTCGTTTTCCAATTGTTTTCACTCATATGTTTCACACCCCCTTAACTATTCCTGTCTCTATATGAAAGATGCTATCTGCCCAATCAAGATAAAAACTCGCTTCGTGAGATACGAGTATAATGCTGCCCTTAAACTTAATTAGCGCCTTTTGTAAAGCTTCCTTCGCTTCTGCATCTAAATGATTTGTCGGCTCATCTAAAATTAATAAGTTACAAGGTGATAATAATAATCCGCACAGTTTCACCTTCGATTGTTCACCACCACTTAACGTACGAATTTCTTGCGAAACGTGCGTATCCTTCACTCCACACGCAGCTAAATGATGGCGTATTTCCTTCATATTCAGTTTAGGAAACTGTTCTGAAATAATTTGAAGCGGCGTTAAAGAATCATTGCTCCAATTTAAATCTTGCTCATAATATCCAATCTTTATTTGCTCTGAAAAGTGAAACTCTCCAGAAATACTATCAATATTTCCAACGATTGTTTTTAATAAAGTAGATTTTCCTACTCCATTGAAACCTGTAATAACAAGTTTTTGCCTACCCATTACTGAAAAATTCAACTTTGGTAAGAGAGCGAAGTCGTAACCAACTTCAAGGTTATTTACTTCAAGAACTGTCTGAACTGAAATGGGAAGTTCCTGAAAATGAATAGACGGTTTATGAGTAAAACTTGGTGGCGCAATTCTTTCCATACGCTGTAATTGTTTTCTACGACCTTGCGCTATTTTTGAATTCACCCCAGCAATATTTCTACGAATATACTCTTCCGTTTTTTCAATTTTCTTTTGCTGTGCATAATATTGGCGAATATAATCTTTTCGCAAATGCTCCTTTTGTCTTACAAAATCTGAGTATTTGCCGTAATACTTCTTAACTGTTCCGAACTCTACATCACATATGCAAGAAGTTACCTTTTCCAGAAAATCAAAATCATGTGATACGACAATAAACGCTCCTTCAAAATTCATTAAATAATTAGCAAGCCACTCCACATGCTCCTTATCGAGAAAATTCGTCGGTTCATCTAGCAATAAAATATTAGGCTCTTCTAATAAGAGCTTCGCTAAAATTACCTTTGCACGCTGCCCTCCGCTTAATTCACCAATCACACGATTCATCCCAATCACATCAATACCTAAACCGGCTGCCACCTTATTCGTAATACTATCTACTGAATAAAAATCATGAGCCTCGAGCAGTCCTTGAATTTCTGCCGCTTTCAATAGTTGATTTTCATCTCCAGTCATCGCACTTTCTTCATATAACTTGTTCATTCTCTTTTCCATTTCATACAAATCATAAAAGGCTCTCTTTAAATATTGTGAAATGGTGTAACCCTCATCAATTTCTGCGTATTGATCAAGATGTCCAATTTGAATATTAGGTTGCCACTTTATGTCTCCCTTATCAGGAATAATTTCCCCCACCAATATTTTCATTAATGTGCTTTTTCCTGCACCATTCTGTCCAACAATTCCCATATGCTCCCCTTTATGCAAATCAAAAGAAGCATTTTCGTATAATACTTTATCTATAAAACTATGTGATAAACTTTCCACTTTAAGTAAACTCATTTTTATTCCTCTTTTCTTGAAATTAAAAAAAGCAGAGAGATAGCGTCATTCGACACTAGCCCTCTGCTTCGTGGTTTTTCCTATACTACTCCAATTTATAGTAAAGACTCATCGGAATAATATACACAAAGGGCCATAGACAAAGCATTGTCTATGGCCCCTTAATCTATTTTATACACCAGCTGAAAAACCATAACGAAATAAGCATAGATAAACTATACTTTTTTAGAAAAGTTATTCAGCCGATGAATATAGGGGATTTATGCCCCTTGATTAAGCTCCGTACAACGCTTCACCGTATACATTTGTGCGGAGCAAAGTTTTCTAATGAGTTTTACAAATTTTATATAAAGCATATTATGCACCTTCCTTAATACTTAAAAAGGATTTTAGCATACGGTTTTACGAAGCGTCAACATTACTTCCGAATCTTTCAACTACTTGTTTTCAAAATATTGCTTCTGAAACATACACATTCTTATCGCATTATGATAGTTACCATCAACGAAAAACTCATCGATAAGCTCACCTTCTACCATAAACCCAACTTTTTTATAAACATGTACTGCCTTTTCATTTTCCTTATCCACAACTAAATAAATCTTATGCATATTTAGTACGGAAAAAGCGTAATCCATCGCTAAACGCGTCGCATCCACTGCATAACCATATCCTTGATAATTCGGATCAATAATGATTTGGAATTCTGTTCTACGGTGAATATAATCGATTTCTACTAACTCAACTAATCCAACCATTTCATTGTCTTTCTCAACGATAAATCGGCGTTCGCTTTGATCATGTATATGTTTATCATATAAGTCTTGCAGCTCCACAAATGCCTCATACGGCTCTTCAAACCAATACGACATAATATGCGCATTATTATTCAGTTCGTGTACAAACTTTAAATCTTCTCGTTCTAATGGACGTAACTTCAATTCCTGACTCATTTCTATAACCTCCAAGTAAAAGAAACCTCTTCACTTAATTTCTCAATTTTTTTCAATTTCAAACGCCCTATTTACATTGTAAACTTTCAAGCAACTTGAAGGTCAAGATATAAAAAAGTAGTGCAAACTTATGTCTGCACTACTACTCTTTTCTCAAATCTCTCATATTTGATATGTATAAAGCAATGACTAAAACAAGAATTGCTCCTGCGTATAATAACGTCTCCATCGGTTCCTCATGAGACACAATAATCAATCGAATTAAGGCCGTAATTCCGATATAAATAAAATAACGTAACGGGAAATGATAGTTCGATTTAAAATACTTAATAATTAATGCAATGAACTCGAAGTATAAGAAATAGACGATGATACTTTCAACCAATTTATAAGACGTATACTTCTTCGCTGAAAATATGTATTGAATAAAAGTAATCGTCTCATTAATTAAAAAGATAGATAAGACAATGGATAATATAATTAGCGCTATATTTAATATCCACTGTAAAACACTCGCGATAAAATGATCAATATTGAATGATTTCATTTTCTCATTAAACTCCCCTTCGTATAAGTACATATTTATTATAGCAAAATTATAATTGAAGGTGCGTTAAATCATATTTTCGTCCTTTATTAGTGCCGGTGTGTGGGATGTTCATTGTTTTAAGGAGTCTATGAACTGTTGCACTCGATTGAACGTGGAGAAATTCCTTTAACTGCATATTTGTACAAGTCCTACTAATAAGAAGTACATAATCATGTATCGCATCCTCATGTGCTACCTTAGAGATAGCTTTACAATTTGAACAATACCACCCTTTTTTTATTTTCAACATCGGCATTATAGAACAGACCTCACATCGTACGCCGTTTAACAATTCTCCTTTTTTAATTTTAAATTGTTCGAGGATATTTTGCTGTAATGGAGTATGATTCCTTACTATTTGACAAATAAGATCGTCTACATTTTTTATAGTTTTTTTCTTATATTTGCTCTCAAACCATTTTATTTTATGAGGTAAATTTGCACTGTGTATAATTTTATTGGGGAGATTATCGTCTGAAGATTTAATAATAGTTCGTGGATTACTAATAACAACGAGTGATTCAATCGGAAAACGAGAAAACCCATTTAACCTTAACCATTTTCTAAACTGTTCCTCTTGTCTTTTCACTTGTAAAATTGGATCTGGAAACCCTTCTGGATTCCCCTCTGATATTCTAATAAGCTGGTTAAACTTTGAATCAAATAGTAACGTACCTGCTATATTTTTTATTTCGAGGAAAAGAAGAAAATATGCTGAAATGATAATCGTATCAATTTGAAAATGGTGATTTTGATCAGACAACCTTATATCGTGCAAAATACTATATGTTTCTTCTGGCAAAAAACTTAATGGATAATTGATAGCTTGTTCACCTTTGTAACCCGCTTTATGCTTCGCTAAACTTTCTGCAACCATATCCCGTTTCGGATGGTGAGCAGGTAATCTTCTAGATAACGCTTCTAATTGTCGTAAATACATCGGCATTTGTCGTTCTTTCACAATCATTTTTAGCCCTCCTCAAAATATATCAACGATTTTTCAAATATATCTATCATAACTCACAATATATCAACGATTCGACATAGAATATCGACTTACCGACAAAAACCGACACAACATACACCCATAAAATCCTATACACAGTATAACATCACATCTAAAATCGCACTGTAAGCATAATATGAATCCGCCCATTTAATTACGTCGTTTTCAAAATGAGAAATTTACATTCACCCCATGTAAAAGACCTTTTTATAAATATGAACAAATTTTAGGAATTAGTTTATCTTTTTTTAATGTTTTATTTAGAGGCAGTTTATAGTCAGGTATTAACATAAGAAACGTAGCAACTAAGTTCATATATGACGCACTGCTACTATAATCGCTAACCGTACTACTTGAAATCATAAAATAAGGAGACGATAAAACATGAACAAAAAAGCAAAAGCACTATCATCCGTACTGCTCGGATTCACATTAGCATTAACAGGGTGTGCTGGTACTAAAGCTGAAGAAAATCATGGGAAACAAAAACAAGAACAAGTTGCTAAAGAAACAAAAAAGGAAAATAAATTAACTAAAGGGCAAAAAATGGCTAATATTCTTAGCGAGACAAATTGGCAAGGTACACGAGTGTATGACAAAGATAAGAATGACTTAACAAAAGAGAATGCAAACTTCATTGGTCTTGCAAAATATGATGCGAAATCCGGCAGATATGAATTTTTTGATGCTAAAACAGGTGCAAGTCGTGGCGATAAAGGCACTTTCTTTGTCACAAATGATGGGAAGAAGAGAATATTGATTTCAGAATCAATGAAGTATCAAGCTGTCGTTGACATGACAAAACTAAATAAAAATGTATTTACTTATAAACGAATGGGGAAAGACGCTAACGGTAAAGATGTAGAAGTTTTCGTTGAACATGTTCCATATAAAGAAAAAGAACTTTCTTTCACTGATCCGGACAAGCAGCTGAACACGACTACAGGAGATATTATTAAAAACGTTGATGGAGATAAAATTTTAGGCGGTACCCTTTGGCACGGAACAAAGGTATTAGACGAAGCTGGTAACGATGTAACACAGTTTAATTCGAATTTTATAAGTTTAGCAAAATTTGATGACAAATCTAATAAATATGAGTTTTTCAATAGTGAAACAGGTCAAAGCCGCGGTGATTATGGCTACTTCGATGTTGTACACGAAAATAAAATAAGAGCCCATGTTTCAATTGGAAATAACAAATACGGTGCTGCTCTTGAACTTACTGAACTAAATAAGAATAAATTTACGTATAAAAGAACTGGTAAAGACCAAGCTGGTAAGGATATAACTATATTCGTTGAACATGAACCTTATAAAGGTGATATGAAACCACAATTTAGTTTTTAAATACGTTTGATTAAAGATCCTGTACTGAGTTGCAGGATCTTTCTTATTAAGCAAGAGAACGAAAAGACGAAAAACATGTAGCTTTTCGTCTTCACAATATTCCCACCTTATAGTTGATGATTTACAAACCCTAAAAACATACCGATACAAAATAAAATAAATCCAATTAGAATTAAGGGAAGAGTGAAGCCACCCCAAGTTGGTTTATTAGCAAACGCCCTTATTTTAAAATTAATCCTTGCTAAAGACATGATAACGATACCCGCTATTGATAAAATTGTAGTTACATAAGTCATCTATAATAATACTCCTCTTCTATATTGATTTTATATCTCTGCAAACCATCTACATAAGTGTTACAGTCCACTATTCATACATGTCATCCCAATTGTAGCAATCCAGCTTTGTGCCACATCATTTGTAAAATTCATTCTTCATTCCTAAAAAAAGACAGAACCAGACGGTTCGGTCTTTTTTGTTTTATAATAACCTCTTTTATTTTTGCTACAATACCTTTTTCTTATAAATCTTACGCTAACACAGCTTTTGATTAACTTATCCTGAAATATTATGAATTTGCGTTCAACTTATCTAAAATACCTTTATCTATTTTTGCTTGATTCACTTTAGCTATTTTAGAAACAATCCCACGGCGATCTTCCCAATCAATCAAATAATATTGATTTTTTTCCAATTCATTTTGCAAGGAAATTTTCAGTTCTCTTTCTTCCCCTTTTTTATCGTACACCTTCTCATCGTAAACATGATACGTAAGAACTTCTCCATTACTCAATTTTTCGTTTTCTACTTTAGAATCAGTCGTTACTTTTACATAATATTGTTTAGTCAAATAGTATCCATTCCCTGACTTCATATAGTAGAAAGCACCTCCTACTATAGCTAATAATACAAAAATTCTCATGATCCATTTCATATGGTAATACCTAACCTTTCTATTCTACTTGTAAGATTTATACCCGTTAAAATATAAATCTTCCTTACCTTAAGTATGCTTTAACCATAAAGATGGTACAATCCAGTTTCCTTACACCCACATTACATTTTTGTAATCCTATCATTTTACAAAAGTTTCTTAAGTTGGCCCAAAACAAAGGAACATAAAGTTTTATTCCTCCAATTGCCACACTTTTAGCAACACTTGTCCAAGTAATAGGAATTTCATTTCAATCCATTTTACGTGAAGAAGTAAATCAACGCCGATTAACTATATTAGGAATTACATTATTAATCAGCCCTCATCAATCGGGCTGCCCGGCAAATAGAGGAATAAAATTTATGACTAAGTAAAAAAGCGCCCTACTTATAGGGCGCTTTTTTTATACTTAATGACTAATACTAGCTGTTGGATATAATGTTGTTCCTCCAATTGAAACTTTTATTTCATTTGTTAATGGAACGTTTTGTTCATTAATAATTGTTCTCCACCATTCCCATGCAAGACCTGTACATTCTCTTGCTACAATTTTTATATTTTTTGAGTTCGGTGGAAGAGGGATAACTGTAGAGTAATGAGCCGTTTTGTCTTTTCCGCTACCATCCCATGTTTTATGTGTTAGTACTTCGTTACCCTTTTGGTCAAATGTGAATTCATCCCAAGATACATCAAATTGAGCAACGTAAGCACCATAATGATCAAGTGTCATTTTAGCACTTGAATATTCTGTAGTTGTCGTCTCAATATAATCTGTATTGTTATGAACAGCAGCAGTTGCATTATCTTTTAAGAAAGTACTTGTATATGAAATTGGGTATGCTGGATTTTTAAGACTTAATTCAGCATTATCTTTAATAATATTTCGGATTTCATTGAAATCTTTAGTAACAACCTTGTTATGCTCTTTCGCATCTCCGCCTAATACTACAGCAGTAAAGGTACTTTCTTCAAAAATATCTTTATACTGTCCACTTGTTTCAACGCTGTTATCCTTAAGTAAGGCTTTAAAAGCAGCTTGTACATCTTTGCTCTTAGATGTTGTTTCTAATTTTACATAAATCGTTCTACCATAAGCTACATTTGAAACCATAACAGGTGGAGCCGAATTACTTACGCCTTTTCGAGTTAACTCATCAAAAGTAACGCTATTATCAAAAAGGTCGGATGGATTGTTAGGTAGTTCAGCACTTACCGTATAAAATATTTGCTTATACGCCGCTACCATCACTTTTTTCTCTCCATTTGCAACCGCATTAAAATCAATGTTTAGACTGTTATCAAGATATTTAGCGTTAACATTAAGAGCGCTTGCGATTTGCGATTTACTATAAACCATGGATTCCGTATACTGCATTCTTGCAGGCAACGTATGTGTTGTAGAATACTTTTCATTCCAAGTAGATACTAAATCGTCTACTGCTCCAGCTACATTACCATATGTCGGATTTTGGACAGTGATTGTATTTTCTTTTCTCATGCCCGGTAAGTCTATACTAATATTCAAAGGCTTTCTCTTAGCCACTAATAAACTCGGTTGATTGTCTGCAAAAGCTTTATTTGCAAGTTGTACAGCTCCTGGATACGTGCGATTCACTACAGAATCAATAATTGAAATATCGACTGGTGACGTTGTAAGTGATTTTTTTTCGCGTTCTACTACTACAAATTTACCATTTGAATTGATACTTTCTTTCGGAACAAAACTCTCTACTTTATCACCATTTACAGCTAAAACCTCTTGATTATTATATTTAAGATTTGCTATACCAGTATCAATGCCACTAGCATTTTTGGTTACATCAGTTGCATTACTTGCTTGTGTTTCTGCGAAGGAAATAGATGAATAATTAATAGTGCATAGACTAACTAATAAACATGCAAGGAACTTTCTTCTTTTAGTGTTTTTCTTAATATTCAGAAAAATCACCCCGTTCTTTTTTTAGTAAAGTATGATAATGATTGATAAATGATTGCTAACTAATAAATTTACATAAATGCTTTTAAAAGTTCTTGAATTAACGGGATTACGCCACCTACAAATTTTAAAACTGCCATTGCGATTTCCATATTATTTCCTCCTTTTTATTGCTACGAAAATATGATTTATCTTTATGCCCTCATTATAGTGACCCCTTACACTTTTATCAATACACTCTGATATGCAATATTACATATAAAAAAAACAAGCTGAATTCTTTTAAAAAATTATACAGAGATATTTTTTCCACTTGGTACATACTTGAAAAGGTGAAGCATTCTTTTGCATTTTATGAGTAATCACATAAAAAAAGCTGCTGCCTATAAAATACAGACAGCAACTTCAACTAGAGTGTCTTGCATAATCTACGCAAGACATTTTATAACTAATAAACTGCTATTGGCCCATAAGGACCATTAATAATTTCTATTTTTGTTTCAAAAATATCTGTCAAAAGTGTTGAGTCCATAACCTCTTCTACTGTTCCAAAAGCAGCAATTTGTCCATCTTTCATAGCACAAATTTTATCCGAGTATTTAGCTGCAAAATTTATGTCATGCATAACCGTCAAAATTGTTCTTCCAAATTCATTAGCTGCACGTCTTAAATGCTCCATCATTTGAACAGAACGAGCAACATCAAGGTTGTTCAAAGGTTCGTCCAAAAGTACATATTCCGTCTCTTGGCACAGTACCATCGCTACATATGCCCTTTGTCTTTGACCACCAGAAAGCTCATCTAAATATCTATTCTCTAAACTAGTTAAATCTAAGAAATCGATATATTTAGAAATGATAACCTCATCTTCTTTAGTCAACCTTCCCTTTGAATAAGGAAAGCGCCCAAATCCAACTAATTGTCTAACTGTAAGCCTAGTTACAAAATGATTTTCTTGTCGCAATATAGTCAAAACTTTTGCTAAGTCTTTTGATTTGGATTCAGAAACATCCATATTTGCTACCTGAATTTGGCCTTCATCCATATCTAAAAGTCTGCCAATCATCAAAAGTGTCGTTGACTTTCCAGCACCATTTGGTCCAATTAAAGAAGTAAAGCCTGCTTTTGGTATTTCAATATCCAAAGGTCCTATTTTTACCTTATCAGTATAGAACTTTTTAACATTATCAATTTTTATCATAAAGCCCTCTTCCTTAAAACTATAGTTAAGAATATGATTCCACCAAATAATTCAATAATAACTGAAACTACACCTTGAGCATGGAATACATGATACATTAAAAAGTATGCGCTCGTCATTATTAAAAATCCTATAGCAAAAGCCATCGGAAAAATATATCTATGATCATAAGTTGACGCTGCCTGATAACTCAAAGTTGCCACTAAAAAGCCGTAGAAAGTAAGTGGCCCAATTAGAGCTGTTGAAATGGACATTAAAATAGCTACTAATACAAGCGTATAAATTACACTAGGTTGGTATTTAACTCCAAAAGAAGTAGCAACATCTTTTCCTAGTGATAAAACATTCAAATTCTTAGAATGAGCAAAAATTAATACCGCTACAATTATGATCATAGGAATTACAATAGGAAAATATGCAGGATCTGCATGATTAACAGAACCAAATAGTCTTGCTTGTAAAATATCAAATTCTGAAGGCGCAAGTAGTTTTCTCATGAAAGTTGACACAGAATTTAGCCCGGTACCAATAATAATTCCAACTAAAAGCATAAGTTGTAAATTCCCGTATTTACCGGAAAGTAACCATCCATAAAGTATCAAACTCATGAAGACCATAACAACAACTTGGAATAAAAATGATCCAATTCCATTAAAATTTATTAACGCACTAGCACCAAAGAAGAATACTGTACTCGTTTGAATTGCTGAATAAAGTGATTCGAAACCTAAAAGCGATGGAGTAATAATTTTATTATTCGTAATAGATTGGAAGGCAACTGTCGACAAGCTATGGCAAACCGCAGCAATAATCATTGCAACAATAGCTACTATCCTTCTCTTAACGACTGGGATAAAAGAAGGTGAATCTATCGGAACTGGATTGTTATAAACTAAAAGTCCATATGAAGAAAGAAGACCTAAAGCAATCAATGTTATCAGTAAAATCCAATAACGTCTTGCTTCCTTCTTAGACCGAAAAGCGCTAGCTGATCTACTTTCATTATGAAGGCTAGAATCGATTTCGACATTTTCTTTTTTTCTATATTCTAATGTGATCATCGTAGCCTCCTTGGTTTTCTTTGTCTCAATAAAATAGTAATAAACACGACTGCTCCCACTGTTGCAAGTATTAAAGAAACAGGTAATTCAAAAGGCTGTATAATTGTTCGAGAAATGATGTCACAGGCAGTTATTGATCCCATTCCGATCACACAAACCCAAGGTAAATTACTCCTAAGATCATCACCTCTAAACATTGAAACGATATTTGGCACAATTAATCCTAAGAAAGGTAAGTGTCCAATAACAGCTGCAACAATTCCAACTGCAACAGAGATAAGAGCAGTCCCAAAAAGAACAATTCTATTGTAATTAACTCCAAGACTTGTTGCGACATCTTCTCCTAGTCCAGCTAAAGTCAATCTATTAGCATACATAAAAATAAGAAAAGTAATGATAACAATCAGCCATAAATATTCATATCTTCCCACCTGAATGTTAGCAAATGAACCTACAAACCAAGTTTCAATACTTTGCGTCTTTTGAAAAAGGAGTCCTAAAAAAGTAGACACTGCAGAAATTACTGCTCCAAGCATCAATCCAATAATCGGAACAATTAAAGACGAACGAAGCTTAACTCTTCTTAAAAATAGAAAGAAAATCATAGTTCCTATAAAAGAAAAAATGATTGCACCAGTCATTCTTTGAACTAAAGTCGGGGCAGGAAATAATAAATACACAAAAAGCAGGCCTAAGCCTGACCATTCAATAGTCCCCGTTGTAGTAGGTTCAACAAAGCGATTCTGTGTAATGAGTTGCATGACGAGCCCTGCCATCGCCATCGCAGCTCCAGTAAGCATTAATGCAGCTGTTCTCGGAACACGAGTTATGAAAAACATCTCTGTCCCGTCCTCTTGTCCACGTATATCATAAACTCCAGTAAACAGTGATATAATCCCTAAAATTATAACAACTATAACTGCTATTATAAAAGGTTTTGTCCATATTTTATTTTGATTATAAAACTGGGGTTGAGAAATATTCTCAACCCTAGAAATCATATTTTTTGACACTGTTTCGTACTCCTTTACACTACTTAGCTAAAGTTTTTGCCATATTTCCAAATAACTCTATATAAGTTTGAATTGATTCATTCGTGTAAGTATCTTCTGGTGCATAAATAACTTGTTTTTTAGAAACAGCAGTTGTGTTTTGAAGAGCAGGTGATTTAGAAATAACATCCTTAGCAGGTGTTGACTTAGCTGCATCAGATGTTGCAGCATCACGATCTAATACGAAAATCCAATCAGGATTTGTTTGTGCAATAGCTTCAACAGAAACGTCATCACCTTTATGACCTGCAGTAGAATTTGAAACTTCTAACGCTGGAGTCCAACCGAAAATTTCATACATTGGTCCCCAAACACGACCAGAATGTGGAGCAGCAAAACCAATATTACCACCAGTAACGATAACACTCATAACTTTATCTTTTCCGTTATAAGCAGATTTTGCTTTTTCAATAGATTTATCAAAATCAGCTACTAATTGTTTAGCTTCTTTATCTTTATTAAAGATTTTTCCTAAAGTAATTGTAGAATCTTTAAGTCCTTTTACTAAGTTTTCGCCAGGCTTAGTAGCTTTCTCAGAAACATCAAAATTAAGATCAATAACTGCTGCATTTGGTACTAATTTTTTGATTTCTTCGTAATGGTCAGCAAATCTTTGACCAACAATTACAAGTTCAGGATTTGCCGCTGCAATAATTTCTAGATTTGGTTCACGGTGATTCCCAATATTTTGAACTTTTTCATCCTTTTTATATGCTGAATCAGCAGGCATGATATCCTTTGGAGCAGCCGCTAATTTAATTCCCCAATCAGATAAAGTTTCAAACGTTCTGTTATCCAAAGCAACTACATTCTTTGGGTTTACAGGGACTTTAACAGTTCCATGAGCATCAGTGATTTCAACCGTTTTTGGCTTATCACTACCATTATCTTTATTATTAGCCTTCGAAGTTTCTTTACTTGAATCTGAGCAAGCTACTAACATTAAAGTGAAAACTGCTAGAATACTCACTAATTTTAAAAGCATAGATTTTTTCATATGTATACTCCTTATAGTGTGATTTATTTCGAAAATGATGACATCCATAGATTGAATTAGAAGGTAACTTTTATTCAATTGAATCGCTATTGATAATCATTTTCATTTGAACATCCTGTTAATTAGTATAGTCATTAATTCTGTGAAAATCTTGTGAATGGTGTGAATTCATAAAATCAGGCATAGAAAGTAATATGTGACGTCGGGCGTATTGATTAGCCATAATTTCCTCTACAAAACACGCCCATTAATAGCTAATATTTTTATAATCCATTTTTTTACATCTTTTAATACTTCTCAGAAACTATTTGATTATCACATTTAACAAAAAAACGAGTAAAACTGAATGAAATAGTTTTACTCGTTTTCTATTACCTTATTTTATCATTCAATCATTGAATAGCCTCTGCCGTGTATCGTTTGAATATATCTCTCTTTCTTCTCGCACTTTAACTTTTTTCTTACATACCCAATATATAAGTCTACTACATTTGGATTTACTACTATATTATATCCCCATACTTGATTCAAAATCATTTCACGGCTCAATATTGTGTTTTTATTCTTGATTAAAAATACAAGTAAATCGTACTCCCGCTTAGTAAGCGAGAGGTTTTTGCCACCTTTTTTCACAATATTGCTAGATGCATCAACAAAGAGATCTTTAAACTGAAAAAAGTTTATCTCCTTTTGCTGGTTACAATCACTTCTCCTTAAAATTGCTTGAACCCTTGCTACTAATTCTTCTTTCGCAAATGGTTTTCTTATATAATCATCTGCTCCTGCTTGTAACCCTGCTACGCAATCCTTACTAGAAATATTGTCGGTCACAATAATAATCGGTGTCGTTTTAACAAGTCGTATTTGTCTACAAATTTCTGGTCCCGGTATACTTAATGAATCCCAATCCAATATGATAATATCCCAATCTTGTTCATATATTATATTTAAACCTTCGTTTTCATTGTGAAGTTTTAAAATGAAATAGCCTTCTTGCGTTAAACCGCTTACGATTTTCTTTGCTGAAGACCGTTCATTTTTAATCACCAACACCTGCTTCACCGATGGTTCACCTCTACTTCAATATAAATTATTTAGATAAAAAAATTATCCCGAAAAAATAATTTAAGATTTATAAATTTAAAACCCCTAAATAATCCATTAAAACAGTTTATTAGGAGAACTCTATATAATCTTACAATAGGTATGGATAAAAACACAAAACATATGAAGATTCGAATAAAGTGAAAAAATAATAAGAACTCAACAATTGGGCGTTTACTAGCAGCTATATTATCTACCTGCTTATCGTCAATAACCATTTCTTCATTTTCTATTTCAGGGATATCGTCCCATCAACTTCAGCATTCTATAAAACCACAAACAAAAAGAACCATAACCTCGCCAACCTGGCAAAGTTATGGTTCATATCATACAAAATAAAAAAACCACCAAATATGTATTGGTGGAGACGGTGGGAGTCGAACCCACGTCCAAAAATATCGGCACTTAAGCTTCTACGAGTGTAGTCGATATATTAGCATTTCGCGAACTCTTCGGCCTATCGACAGGCTTCCAAGTTGCTAGTCTGGTTGTTCTCTTCCTTTGTCCTCAGACGGCGAACTCCGGCGTAGTCCACTTAGTTTGAGTCCCTTACCCTACCACATGGACGATGGAGGGAGGAACCTTTAGTGCAATTAAGCAGCTAAAGAAAGATTGTTTTGTTTGCCAATTATAGGCTTTGACGTTTTAACGAGGCCGATCCCCTCGACTCGCAACCTAAGCTCGAACTATCCCTGTCGAATCCGTAACGTCCCCATGATAAAAATGGAGCATACGAAGAAAATATCGTGATAGCTACTAAGAGCTGTTTTTCAATGTGCAACAACCTTACATAAATTATTATAACATACGCGCTCCATTTTACAAATGTAAATATCTGTATTACATCTTTTGGCGATCACGGAACGCGCGTGCAATTTCACGTTTAGCTTCTTTCTCTTTTAAATCGTGACGTTTATCGTATTGCTTCTTACCTTTTGCTAAACCAAGTGCCATCTTTGCAAATCCATTTTTCAAATAAATTCTAAGTGGAACTAATGCGTAACCTGTTTCTTTCGCAGCGCCCGCTAGTTTATCAATTTCTTTTTTATGCAGAAGTAATTTTCTCGTACGAAGTGGATCATGGTTGAAACGATTCCCTTGTTCGTACGTATTAATGTGCATATTATGAACCCATACTTCACCATTATGTACACGTGCAAACGCATCTTTCAAGTTTACGCGTCCAGCGCGAATCGACTTAATTTCCGTTCCTTGAAGGACAAGCCCTGCTTCGTATGTTTCTTCGATGAAATAATCATGAAATGCTTTTTTATTCTGTGCAATAACCTTACCTGTACCCTTTGGCATATAACGTCCCTCCTCTATTTTTACTATTGTAACAAATGTTACTAAAAAGCGAAAGTGGCTCGCTCAGAATCTTTGGACATTGGAACTCCCGACAGAGAAGCGCTTTTTGCTTCGTCCGAGGGAGTGAAATGGCCAACAGATTCTAGCCACTGTAGCTAGATTCCATCAAAAAGCGAAAGTGGCTCGTTCAGAATGTGAGATGGATGGAGCTTCTGACCTTGAGGCGCTCTTTGCCTCTCGGGAAGAAGTGAAGCCGCCGAACATTCTAGCCACTGTAGCTGGATTCCGATAAAAAGCGAAAGTGGCTCGCTCTCAAGCCACGAAGAAAAAAGAAAACGGCCCCGCTTTTCATCAAAGCGAAGCCACTCTTTTCTTACTTACGCTTTTTCTTTTTCTTCTTGAATCCTGGTACGTTTTCGAAGAATGCTTTTTTCTTCTTACCGTTACCATCTTTTTTTCCCGGCTGGCTAGCAGAAGCGGATGCAGATGCAGATCCTCTTCCTTTTCCTTTACCACCACGGTCAAATTTTCTACCTGTGCCACGTTCACCGCCGCGCTCATTACTGCGCTCGCTACGTCCACCGCGTTTCTTTCTGCCTGTTCTTGGCTGCTCGATAACGACTGGACGATCTTTGAACTTACGGCGAGGTGTGCCTTTCATGCCAACGATTTCAAAGTCGATTGCACGCTCGTCTTTGTTTACGTTAATAACGCGAATTGTAATTTCGTCACCGATGCGGAATACGTTTCCTGTACGTTCTCCGATCATAGCGAAATGTTGCTCGTCATAACGGTAGTAATCATCCGTTAAATAACTAACGTGTACAAGACCTTCAATTGTATTTGGAAGCTCTACGAATAAACCGAAGTTTGTTACAGAGCTAATCATACCGTCATACTCTTCACCGATCTTATCAACCATATACTCTGCTTTTTTCATCTCATCTGTTTCACGCTCTGCTTCAACAGCACGACGTTCCATATTAGAAGAATGCTCTGCAATCTCAGGTAATTTTTCACGCCATTTTGCTTGCGTTTCGTTGTCGACTTTACCGTTAATAATGTATTCACGAATTAATCTATGAACGATTGTATCTGGGTAACGACGAATTGGTGATGTGAAGTGTGTGTAGAACTCAGTTGATAAACCGAAATGTCCTAAACTATCCGCATCGTAACGAGCTTGCTTCATAGAACGAAGCATAACTGTTGAAATAACTACTTCTTCTGGCTGTCCTTGAACCATTTCAAGAATTTGTTGTAGCGCGCGAGGATGCACTTCATTCGCACGTCCTTTTACGGCATATCCGAAGTTCGTTACAAACTCGAAGAAACGCTCTAGCTTATCTTCTTTCGGATCTTCATGGACACGGTACATAAACGGTACGTTCATCCAGTGGAAGTGCTCTGCTACTGTTTCATTCGCAACAAGCATAAATTCTTCAATTAACTTCTCTGATACAGAACGATCGCGCATAACAACATCAGTCGGTTTTCCTTCTTCATCTACTAATACTTTCGCTTCTTTAAAGTCAAAGTCAATTGCACCACGGCGCATACGTTTTTCACGTAGAATTTGTGCCAATTGCCCCATCTCTTTAAACATCGGTACTAATGGCTCATAACGCTTAATTAACTCTTCGTCCTCATCTTCTAAAATGCTTCTTACGTCAGCATACGTCATACGCTCTGTCGTTTTAATCACACTTTGGAAAATCTCGTGTTTAACAACATCACCTAAGTTGTTGATTTCCATTTCACAAGATAATGTCAGACGGTCTACTTTCGGATTTAATGAACAAATACCGTTAGATAGACGGTGTGGAATCATCGGAATTACACGGTCAACAAGATACACACTCGTCGCTCTTTCCGCTGCTTCAACATCAATTGGAGAACCTTCTTGAACGTAATGACTTACGTCCGCAATGTGAACGCCAAGCTTGTAGTTACCGTTCTCGAGCTTCGTTACTGTAACAGCATCATCTAAATCTTTCGCGTCTGCACCGTCAATTGTTACGATCATTTGATCACGTAGGTCACGGCGATCTTTTAAATCTTCTTCTGAAATCGTTTCTGGTACACTGTTTGCATGTTCCATCACTTCTTCAGGGAACGCTAAAGGCAAGTGATGTTTATGAATGACAGATAAAATATCTACTCCTGGATCATTTTTATGACCTAGAATTTGAATAACTTCACCTTCTGCACTTAAACGATTCTCTGGATAGCTCGTAATTTTCACAACTACTTTATGACCTTCTACAGCGCCCATAGATGCACTTTTCAATACGAAAATGTCACTCGTCCAGCGCTTATTGTCAGGTATAACAAATCCAAAGTTTTTCGATTCTGTATATGTACCAACTAGCTCTTTCGTTCCACGTTCTAAAATGCGTACAATTGAACCTTCTTGACGCGAACCACTCGATTGAGAACTAAGGCGTGCTAATACTGTATCGCCATGAAGTGCACCGTTTAATTCTGTAGGCGGGATGAAAAGATCATCGTCTCCTGTTTTCTTCTCATCTGGTACAACGAATGCAAAACCACGTGCATGTCCAATTAACTTACCGCGTATTAAATTCATCTTTTCAGGAAGACCGTAACGGTTGCTACGAGTACGAATAACAAGTCCCTTTTCTTCCATCGTTACAAGTGCCTTTACGAAATCTTTAAAGCCCTCAGAACCTTCAATCCCAAATGCCTCTTCTAACTCTTGTATCGTTAGCGGTTTATACGCTTCTTCTCTCATAAATAATAACAACTTATCAATATGTTCTTGTATGATTTCTTCCAAGCAAAAATACCTCCTTTAAAACCTTATATTATTTAGTGTATCCGAAAGATAGGGGATGTATAAAGTGAAACTTCAATACTCCCCTTATGATTTTTACAGTTTTCACAAAAAATTCCTTATGAAAAAAAGAGGCAACTAGATCTTACCAATCTAGTTGCTCCAAGAAGTTATATACATCCTCATGTAGCTCGTCACGTTGTTTATCAAGTGTAATGACATGCGTAGAGTCTTCATACCATTTAATGTCTTTTAACGTAGATTCTACACCGTTATAAATAATGTTAGCACTATCTGTATTAATCATTTCGTCATGACGTGCTTGTACAACAAATGTTGGTGCATAAATCATATCCACATTGTTACGTACGTCAGCAATTAATTGTTGTAATGCTTTTAATGTATTCATCGGTGTCTTTTGGAATTCCAACATTTCTTGTTCAATTTGTTCTGGTGATTTTTGCTCACGTTTTTTATATTCGCGGGCATATGCCAATATACCTTGGTACATCGTTTCTTCGCTCTTAATATACATCGGTGCACACATTGGTACTACACCTAAAACCGGTACTGTATAACCTAATTTTAAAGAAAATACGCCGCCAAGTGACAATCCAACAACAGCAATTTTCTCAAAACCTTTATCTTTTAAAAGCTGATATGCCTCCGTTACATCTTGCCACCAATCTGTAGGCCCTGTATGAACAAGCTCTTCTGGTGGTACACCGTGCCCTTTATAAATTGGCGCATGACAAGTATAGCCCTTCTTTTCTAAGAAACGCCCTAACATACGTACATCAGCTGAGTTCCCTGTGAATCCATGTAGTAATAAAACAGCGCGGTCTCCACCCTCAAATGTAAATGGTTTCGGAGATGCTAATTTCATCATGTATTTCTCCTCTTTCTCTTCTGTAATCTAGTCGTATTCTTTCTATATCTAGTGTACCATATTTGTATTTCTATAATCTAATTAGAAACATCTTTCAAATAGCAAAACAAAAAAAGAAGAACCATTAGTACCATTCACTAACGCTTCTTCTTTCAATTCTATAAATTGAAGTACGTAACACCAATTGTTAATACAAAGAACAATACAGCTAAAACAATTGTAATACGGTTTAATACCGCTTCAATTCCACGTGCCTTTTGCTTACCAAATAATTGCTCCGCACCGCCTGAAATTGCACCTGAAAGGCCTGAGCTATTACTAGATTGCATAAGTACCATAACAATCATTAAAATCGATACAATAATAAGTAAAACTGATAATAACGTATGCACTTGGCGTACCTCCTACAAAGATTCAGTTATTGTAACTGTAGCATAAATTCTATAGAAAAGCGAGAGCTATAGAGGCGCTCTCGCTTTTCTTCTATTACATAAACATCATCGCAAATAACGGTCCAAGTAAACATGTCAAAATTGCTGTTAATGTCATTGTTACCGATCCAATAACACCTTCATGTTCGTTATTTTTCATCGCTCTCATCACGCCCATAATATGAGAAGCACATCCAAATCCGATACCTTTACCAACTGAGTTTGTAACACGGCTCCATTTTAATAAAAGGGGTCCTGTAATCGTTCCAGTAATACCTGCGATAACAACGAAAGCTGCTGTTAAGGAAGGTACACCACCGACTTGCTCTGAAACACTCATCGCAACTGGCATTGTCACCGATTTTGGTAATGACGATAAGATTAAGCTTTTATCCGTTCCCATAAGTGAAGCAATCGCAAAATCACTAGCGATTGCAACTGTTGTACCTACTAATACCCCGCCAGCAATCGGTACAACATATTTTTGCAGAACATGACGTTGTTTATAAAGAGGAATTGCAAATGCTACAACACCGGGTCCAAGTAGCTTTGCAATCCAGCCACCACCACTTTCCATATAATGTTGATATGGTATATCAAGCACGATAAATAGGAAAGCCATTAATCCAGTTGCTACAAGCATTGGAATGGTGAATGGTGTTGGAAATAATTTATAGATTTTTTTAGATAATTGATATAATAGCACCGTAAAAAGAACCCAACCGACTCCGATTAATATTTGGCTCATCGCGACTCTCTTTCCTTCCTATTCGCAAGATATTGTCCTGTATGTCCTGCGACAATAATAATTAAAAATGTACTCGCTACAACTGTAATGAAAAGAGAAATTCCTTTACTCATAAAAAAAGCACCGTAATTCATTAGGCCAAGCGTTGGCGGAATTAATAAAAACGGCATAATAGCAACGAGTGTTTCTGCTCCTAAATCGAACCATTTCACTGGAAGAACTTTTAGGCTAAGTAAAACAAGTAAGAGGAACATCCCAATCAAACTTCCTGGAATTGGAATATTTAACATTTCTTGCACCCAAGTTCCAACCATATAAAACACGTAAAGAGCAGCAATTTGGACAAGAATCTTTGTAAATTTCATGTTCATCATCCCTCATGTTTATACGATCTTCTGTTAATATCTTTATCATAGTATAAATTGTAAAAAGCTGCAATTTATCAACTTGACAGCAAAAACAGCCTATGTTATACGCTTACAACCTTGATACGACTGCATTTCTAAACGAAAATTATGTCAAAAACCTTGACCTAATATAAAAAGTTTTTATTTTCTGAATTTAAAAGACTATTATTTCAATAAAATAATCTTTTTATTCTTAAACTTACATATATATAAAGTGAAACTTTAATCAATGAGATTCCCCTCATCCTTATTGATTATTAGCCCTCACCAAGCTGGTTTGTACGGGATAAACAAGATAGGTGGTGAACATATGCCCAAAAAAGTTCTCATTTTTTGTGATCCTGGGATTGATGATACGATGGCTCTCCTCTTAGCATTCTTTATCGATGAAATAGAAATCGTCGGTATCGTTGCTGATTACGGCAATGTTCCAAAAAAAATGGCCGTAGAAAATGCTCATTTTTTTAATAACGAAACAAAGAATAGAAATATCAAGATATTCGGTGGTTCAGAACGTCCCCTTACTGGTGCCCCACCTGCGTTTTTTACGGATGTACATGGGAAACAGGGGCTTGGGCCAATTATTCCAAAGGTGAATGTGACTAACGGAGAAATGGAGAATTTTTTTGAAGTCATTCCTCTTATTGAACAGTATAAAGATGAATTAATTATTGTGAGTTTAGGAAGACTTACCTCCCTAGCAATTTTGTTTATCATGTGCAAACAGTTAATGAAACAAATTAAATCTTACTATGTAATGGGCGGTGCCTTTTTACATCCTGGTAATGTTACCCCTATTTCCGAAGCAAACTTTTATGGCGATCCTACTGCCGCTAATATAGTCCTTCAATCCACAGCTAACATGTACATATACCCATTAAACGTCACTCAATACTCCATCATTACACCAGAAATGGCAGAGTACATTGAGGCAAAAGGAAAAGCTCCACTTGTCAAAACGTTATTTGATCATTATTACTACGGATATTATAAAGACGCCCTACCACATTTAAAGGGGAGCCCCTTCCATGACACAATACCAATACTCGCTTTACTTGATAACTCTATGTTTACCTATCACAAGTCACCTATCGTTGTCATGACAGAATCTTATGCACAGGGGGCAAGCATTGGAGAATTTCGCTCTTTAGGAGAATCTAAACCATTTATTGATTGGCCGAGTCATCAAATAGCAATTGATTTTGATTATAACCGCTTCTTCAAACATTTCATGTCACTTATGACGGGTGAACAATTTTAGCATAAAAAAACAGACCGTGATTTCTCACGGTCTGTCGTTTATTTTCTACAATTATCGTTTGATGTTATAGAAAGATTTTACACCATCGTAAACAGCTACTTCGCCTAGCTCGTCTTCGATACGTAATAATTGGTTGTACTTAGCAATACGGTCAGTACGGCTCATAGAACCAGTTTTGATTTGGCCAGCGTTAGTTGCTACTGCGATGTCAGCGATTGTAGCATCTTCAGTTTCACCAGAACGGTGAGATACAACTGCTGTGTAACCAGCACGTTTAGCCATTTCGATAGCTTCGAAAGTCTCAGTTAAAGTACCGATTTGGTTAACTTTAATTAAGATTGAGTTAGAGATACCTTTTTCGATACCTTCAGCAAGTTTTTGAGTGTTAGTTACGAATAAATCGTCACCAACTAATTGTACTTTATCACCGATACGCTCAGTTAATAATTTGTGACCATCCCAGTCGTTTTCGTCTAAACCATCTTCGATAGAGATGATTGGGAAGTCTTTGCAAAGCTCTTCATAGAAATCAACCATTTCTGCAGAAGTTAAGCCAGTACGGCCTTCGCCTGCAAGGTCATATTTACCAGTTTCTTTGTTATAGAACTCAGAAGAAGCAACGTCCATTCCTAAGAATACGTTCTCGCCAGCTTTGTAACCAGCTTTTTCGATAGCTTCGATGATTACTTCTAGAGCTTCACGGTTAGAACCAAGGTTTGGAGCGAATCCACCTTCGTCACCTACTGCAGTGTTAAGACCTTTGTCATGTAATACAGCTTTAAGTGCATGGAATACTTCAGCACCCATACGGATTGATTCTTTGAATGTTGGAGCACCAACTGGTAAGATCATGAACTCTTGGAAGTCAACGTTGTTATCAGCGTGAGAACCACCGTTGATGATGTTCATCATTGGAGTTGGTAATTGTTTTGCATTGAATCCACCAAGGTAACGGTATAATGGAAGACCTACGAAGTCAGCTGCTGCGTGAGCTACTGCCATAGATACACCAAGGATAGCGTTAGCGCCTAGTTTACCTTTGTTTGGAGTGCCATCTAATTCGATCATAGCACGGTCAATACCAGCTTGGTCAGTTACATCGAAACCAGCGATTTCTGGAGCGATAATTTCGTTAACGTTGTTTACTGCGTTAACAACACCTTTACCAAGGTAACGAGATTTGTCACCGTCACGTAATTCTACTGCTTCGTGCTCACCAGTAGATGCACCACTTGGTACGATAGCGCGTCCGAAAGCGCCGCTTTCTGTGTAAACTTCTACTTCTACAGTTGGGTTACCACGAGAGTCAAGGACTTCGCGAGCATAAACATCAATAATTGTTGACATAATAAATTCTCTCCTTTTTATATAAGCAAATTATTTAATAATTGTTTTACCTGTCATTTCTTTCGGTTGCTCAACACCAAGAAGTGTAAGCATTGTTGGAGCGATATCACCTAAGATACCATCTTCACGTAATTCTACGTCGTTCTTAGTAACGATGAAAGGAACCGGGTTAGTTGTATGAGCTGTCATTGGCTCTCCTTCAGAAGTTAATTCTTCATCCGCATTACCATGGTCAGCAGTAATAAGTGCTACACCATCTTTTGCAAGAATCGCTTCTACAACTTTTCCTAAACATTCGTCAGTTGCTTCTACTGCTTTAATTGTTGGTTCCATCATCCCAGAATGGCCAACCATATCACAGTTCGCAAAGTTAAGAATGATAACATCATGTTTATCATTTTCGATTTCATTTACTAAAGCGTCCGTTACTTCGTAAATGCTCATTTCAGGTTTCAAGTCATACGTTGCAACCTTTGGTGAGTTAATTAAGATACGCTCTTCTCCTGGGAATTCAGCCTCACGACCACCGCTAAAGAAGAATGTAACGTGCGGATACTTTTCAGTTTCCGCGATGCGAAGTTGCTTTAATCCCGCTTGCGCAACAACTTCACCTAAAGTGTTATCAAGGTTCATTGGCTTGAATGCCACGTAACCATCTACAGTTTCACTGAAGTGTGTCATACATACGAATTCTGGAATGTGAGGTACTTTTTCACCACGATCGAACTCACGGAAGTCTTCGTTTGTAAATACACGAGCAATTTGAATTGCACGGTCTGGACGGAAGTTATAGAAGATAACTGCATCATCATCATTGATTGTTGCAACTGGCGTGTTATCTTCGTTAACAATTACAGACGGCAATACGAATTCATCATAGATACCGTTCGCATAAGAGTCTTCTACACACTCTTCTGCTGATTTATAAGTAGGGCCTTCACCATTCACCATAGCACGGTAACATTTTTCTACGCGATCCCAACGCTTGTCACGGTCCATGGAGTAATAACGACCAGAGATAGTCGCGAATTGTCCTACTCGTGTTTCTTTAATTACTTCATTTGTTGCATCGATATAGCTTTGTGCTGTTTTTGGTCCAACATCGCGGCCATCTAAGAATGCATGAATGTATACTTTCTCAACGCCTTCTTTAGCTGCTAAGCGAAGAAGAGCAAACATATGGTTCATGTGACTGTGCACACCACCGTCAGAAAGTAAACCGAATAAATGAAGTGCAGTACCTTTTTCTTTTACGCTTTTAATTGCACTTTGGAACGTTTCGTTCTTATCGAACTCACCTTCACGAATTGCAACGTTAACGCGTGTTAAGCTTTGATATACAATGCGGCCAGCACCGATATTTAAGTGACCAACCTCAGAGTTACCCATTTGACCTTCTGGAAGACCTACTGCCTCGCCACAAGCTGTAAGCGTTGTGTGAGGGAATTTGTTCCAGTAACCATCAAAATTAGGTTTCTTAGCTTGTGCTACAGCATTCCCGTAAGTTTCTTCACGAAGTCCGAAACCGTCAAGAATGATTAAAGCTGTTGGCTTTCTCATTTTACCGCCCCCAGAAGACCTAAGAACGAAGCAGGCTCTAAGCTAGCACCGCCAACTAAAGCGCCGTCGATGTCAGATTGTGCCATATACTCTTTAATGTTTTCTGGTTTTACGCTACCGCCGTATTGGATACGAACAGCTTCTGCAGCTTCTGGAGAAACAGCTTCTGCAACAACTTTACGGATGTGCGCACATACTTCGTTTGCATCTGCAGAAGAAGAAGATTTACCTGTACCGATAGCCCAGATTGGCTCATAAGCGATAACAGTTGCTTTAACTTGCTCTTCTGTTAAACCTGCAAGTGCTTTTGTCACTTGACCTGCTACTAGATCAAATGTTTTTCCGCTTTCGCGCTCTTCTAAAGTCTCACCACAACATACGATTGGTGTTAAACCATGTTCAAATGCTGCGATAGTCTTTTTGTTTACTGACTCATCTGTTTCAGCAAACATTTCACGACGCTCAGAGTGGCCAAGTACTACATAGCCAACTTTTAAGTCGCTAAGTGCTACTGGGCTAATTTCGCCAGTGAATGCACCATTTTTTTCGAAGTGCATGTTTTGTGCACCTACTTGTAAGTCAGTTCCTTCAGTTGCTGCTACAAGGCGCTCTAAGAATAGAGCTGGAGAGCAAACTACTGCATCAACAGCTGAAGCTGCTGGGATTTGACCTTTAACTTCCTCTACGAAGCTAACTGCTTCTGATAGAGTTTTATTCATTTTCCAGTTACCTGCGATAATTGGTTTACGCATGCTTTGCACCGTCCTTTTTCTTTGGCTGCTACTTATTTGTCGTTAAGACAAACTACACCTGGAAGCTCTTTACCTTCCATGAATTCTAATGACGCACCGCCGCCAGTAGAAATGTGGCTCATTTTATCAGCCATACCGAATTTTTCAACAGCTGCTGCAGAGTCACCACCGCCGATAACAGAGTATGTATCTTCTGCATCTGCTAATGCTTGTCCTACTGCTTTTGTACCTTCTGCGAATGGAGTCATTTCGAATACACCCATTGGTCCATTCCATACAACAAGCTTAGAATTTTTAATTACATCTGCATAAATTTCACGTGTTTTAGGACCGATGTCCACGCCTTCCCAGTTAGAAGGGATAGAGTCGATACCAACGATTTTAGTTGTTGCAGTTTCAGAGAATTCCTCAGTGATTACAACATCAACTGGCATGTAGAAGTTTACGCCTTTTTCTTTTGCAAGTTGCATAAATTCTTTAGCTAGTTCGATCTTGTCGTCTTCACATAGAGATAGACCAATTTCATGACCTAAAGCTTTAACGAATGTGTAAGCAAGTCCACCACCGATGATTAAGTTATCTACTTTGTCTAATAGATGACGAATTACACCGATTTTATCTTTTACTTTCGCACCACCGATAATAGCTGTAAATGGACGTTCTGGGTTAGAAAGTGCTTTACCAAGTACATCTAACTCTTTTTCCATTAATAGACCAGATACTGCTGGTAGGTAGTCTGCGATACCTGCTGTAGAAGCGTGAGCACGGTGAGCTGCACCGAATGCATCGTTTACGAAGATGTCAGCAAGTGCTGCAAATTCTTTCGCAAGTTCTGCATCGTTCTTTTCTTCGCCCGCATAGAAACGTACGTTTTCAAGAACTAATACGTCGCCTTCGTTCATTGCTGCAACCATTTCTTGTGCAACTGGTCCGAATGCTTCGTCCGCTTTTTTAACGTCTTTACCAAGAAGCTCACCTAAACGTGCTGCTACTGGAGTTAAACGCATTTCTTCTACTACTTGACCTTTTGGACGGCCTAAGTGACTTGCTAAAATAACTTTCGCACCTTGCTCTACTAAATATTGAATTGTAGGAAGAGCTGCACGGATACGAGTTTCATCTGTAATTTTGCCTTCTTTCATAGGTACGTTGAAATCAACGCGGCAAAATACACGCTTACCTTTTAAATCTACGTCACGAATTGATTTTTTGTTCATTGGATTTCCCTCCGACTACTAGTTAGGATTGACAAAACCCACTCAAAAGCTTAACACATTTGCTTTTAAAACGAAAGAAGAGAGAGAGGGAACAAACCCTCTCCCTCGTTTTGTCATTGATAACTTATATAATTAAGAATTAAAGACCTTTTGAAGTCATGTAAGCTGCTAGGTCTACTACGCGGTTAGAGTAACCAGTTTCGTTATCGTACCAAGAAAGTACTTTAACCATGTTACCTTCCATTACCATTGTAGATAATGCATCGATTGTAGAAGAAGCTGTACATCCGTTATAGTCGATAGATACTAATGGCTCTTCGCTGTATCCAAGGATACCTTTTAATTCGCCTTCAGCTGCTGCTTTGAATGCTGCATTTACTTCTTCAACTGTTACTTCTTTGTCAAGTTCAACAACTAGGTCAACTAGAGAAACGTTAGCAGTTGGAACACGTACAGCGCCACCGTTTAATTTGCCTTTAAGTTCTGGTAATACTAATGCTACAGCTTTAGCTGCACCAGTAGATGTTGGGATCATGTTTTCAGCTGCTGCACGAGCACGACGTAAATCTTTGTGTGGTAAGTCTAAGATTTGTTGGTCGTTAGTGTAAGAGTGAATTGTTGTCATCATTCCGCGTTTTACGCCGAATTTTTCGTTTAATACTTTAGCGAATGGAGCTAGACAGTTTGTAGTACAAGAAGCGTTAGATACTACGTTGTGGTTAGCTGCATCGTATTGTTCGTGGTTAACACCCATAACTACAGTGATATCTTCGTCAGAAGCTGGAGCTGAGATGATAACTTTCTTAACTGATCCACCTAAGTGTTTCTCAGCGTCTGATTTTTTAGTGAAACGGCCAGTAGATTCTACTACTACTTCTACTCCGTAGTCGCTCCATGGTAATTGAGCTGGGTCACGCTCAGCGATAACTTTAATTTCTTTACCGTTAACAACGATGCTGTTTTCGTTAGCAGATACTTCTGCATTTAAAGTTCCGTGAACTGTGTCATATTTTAAAAGGTGAGCTAATGTTTTAGCATCTGTTAAGTCGTTGATTGCTACTACTTCTACCTCAGAGTTGTTAAGAGCTGCGCGGAATACGTTACGTCCGATACGTCCAAATCCATTAATACCAATTTTAGTCATTTGAATTTCCTCCTTGGGGGATTATATTAAAGGGTAAAACCCTTTGTTAACTGTTTTGCTGCACCTTCATCTGTAATTAGAATTGAAGTGTGCCCTTGTTTAATTACAGCCTGTATTGCTTTTGCCTTTGAAGAACCTCCAGCGACTGCAACAACGTGAGATACATTTTGTAAATCCTCTAGTTGCATACCAACTGTTCTTACTTTATGAACAACATTTCCTTCTTCATTAAAGTAGTAACCGAAAGCTTCGCCAACTGCTTCGCTTGCCTGAATCTTTAACCAATCTGCTTCTGAAGTACTTCTGCGACGTGCCATTGTTAACGCATCACCTATTCCATGAATGACGATATTGGAAGATCGAATCAACTCAAGAACTTCTTTCACGGAAGGCTCTGTCACAATAGACGCATATGCTTCGCTACTAACATGGTCTGGAACATACAATAAGCGATAATTACTCATCGTATTTTGTGCCATCTTGGCACAAATGGTATTGGCTTCTAATTCGACGCCTTCTCCAATTCCACCACGTGCTGGGACAAATAGCATATGTAAATCTTTGCAATCAAGTTGCATCATGTCCGCAGCAGCAGCTAGCGTAGTTCCTCCAGCCACAGCAACGATATTATTCGCTGTCAGACGGTCTTTTATACAAGTCACACAAGCACGGCCCATCTCCAGTTTGACCCAAGGTGATTCATCACTATCACCAGGGACAACGAAAACTTCATCCAAGTCTAATGTTTCCTTAAGTTGCTTTTCTAAAACCTTTAACCCGGAAATTTCTTTCATAAAGTCTTCCAAAGCAAGAACTAAAGCTGTTCCTTCTTCTGTCAAAGTCATTCCAGAAGAAGCGACGTGAACTAAGTTTTGTTCTTTCAAAACTTGAACTTCACTTCGCAATACTCGTTCTGTCATACCGAGACTTGCTGATAAGTTTCTTCTTCCAATCGGCTGCATGAGCCTAATGTATTGAAGAATTTGCATTCTCGTTTGCATAACAGGTAGCAGATCAGGTAATAATTTTTTTGTGTTCTGAATCCATGAGCGCATATCTTTTCTCCTCACTACATCGGTTCATTTTTCCTTCGTGGTCACTTTACGTCCCGTAGTGACATTTTGTGTCCCACATAGGTTAAAAAAATAATCCCTGCTACGTGTATTATTGTAACAGGAGATAGAAACTTATTCAACTCTTAACTGCATTCTTTATATAGTTTATTATGACACCTTTGTGAATGTTACCATATTCTACTTGTTTTCCGTCCATTTCTACAACCGGAATCATTAAGTGATATTTTTCTAAAAGGTCATTATCTTCATATATATCTATTTCCTCGATTTGAAAAGAATATTCACATTGTACTTCCTTTAAAACTTGTTTCGCCTTCACGCAAAGGCCACAATCTTTTTTAGTATACAGTACAACTTTCATCTTCTTCACCTATCCGATCGTTTTTCGTAATGACGAAGCTGGGATATGCATTTGTTCTCTATACTTCGCCACTGTTCTTCGAGAAATAACAATTTCATGCTCTTCTTCTAATAATTTTGAAATCTTTTGATCTGAAAGTGGCTTTTTCTTATCCTCTGCCCCAATTAGCGTTTGAATAAATTGTTTTACACGTTTTGTAGAAACTGCTTCATCTTCAGTCGTCGAAACGGCATTGCTAAAGAACGATTTCATCTCAAATAAACCGTGTGGTGTTTGAACATATTTATTTCGCGTCGCACGACTAATTGTCGATTCATGCACACTTAACTCTTCCGCTACCTCTTTTAAAGCGAGAGGTCTTAAATACTCTGGACCTTTCCAGAAGAAATCACGTTGTTTTTCCATAATAATAGTCATTACTTGCAGCAATGTCTGTTTTCTCTGCTTCAAACTACGCATAATCCACTGCACATGCTGATACTTTTCTGATACGTAAGATGCTACTTCACTTTCACTATTATTAAGAAGCGCACTATATTCAGAATGAATTTCAATTCTCGGCATATTTCTCTCATTCATTTGTAAAACGAGGCGATCGCCATCTTTTTTCACCGCCATATCAGGCACAATATAAAGTGGTTTATCTGAAGAAAACGCAAGACCTGGTTTTGGTTGTAATGACGTTATACAATTTACCGCACTCTGTAATTCCTCATTACTACATTTCAACACTTGAACGAGCTTTCGCCAATCTTTCTTCACAAAATAAGCGAAATGATCTTCTACAACCTCTTCTGCTAATCCATTCCGTCTTTGTAAGCGCTTCAATTGCAAGGTTAAACATTCCTGAATATTACGCGCCCCTACCCCTGCTGGTTCCAGTGATTGGACAAGCTCTACAGAGCGGTCGACTACATGAATATGCGCAGAAAGGAGCTCTGCTAACTCTTCATTCGTTTCTTGTAAATATCCATTTCCATCCATGTTCATAATAATGAAAGAAGCTACTTTTCGCTCTTCTTCATCTATTTTATAATACTGTATTTGATTTAATAAATGTTGCTGAATCGTTGTAGAATCCACACTGTAGATCTCCATCTGATTCTCGACTTGTTTGCTGGTACTTTTACTGTTGTTAGAGCTCTTTTTCTTCTCCCTCTCAAAACCACCTAACTCAATAAGGGGATTCTCTAACGATTGCTCATACAAAAACTCCGATAATTCTTGTACATTATACTGGAGCATTGTAATCGCTTGCCTTAACTCTTGTGTCATTGCCAAACGTAAGCTTTGTTCTTGTAAAAGACTTGCCTTCAAACTAATCTCCCCCTTGTTTCTATTGTACAATAAGTTTGGTAAAAGGAGAATCCTCACGCAGACACCCATTCCAAAATATTATTAATTTATATGTATTAATGAGATTTACAACTTACAACCGAAATTTGAATAATATTGAAAGAAAATAATAAGGTTAAAAATTATCATCAAGTACTAATAGTAAATCTTATTACCAGATATAACAAGAGGGAAATAAAAAAAGTCCTAACCTACAAAACGTAAGTTAGGACTTTTTGACGCGCCCAGAGGGATTCGAACCCCCGGCAGACGTGGTACCGGAAACCACCGCTCTATCCGACTGAGCTATGGGCGCATGATTATAGAAAACACTTCATTTTCTTCTCATAATAATAGCAATAAAATCCATCTAAATCAATAAAAATATCCCCATAATACCTTATACACCTTAGCTAAAAGCATATAAAATCTATTCCACCCCTAAATTTTCCAATCATAAATTCAGCCCAACTCACAAATTATAATCTTTGAATTGATATTCCAAAGGGGGCTTCATTCAATGACTGTAATTACAAAATTAAAGCAAACTGTCTCTGGATTAAAAAGTGCACAAGCTAGCTTAGAGGGATTCGCTCTTGATACGGATAACCAACAAGCGAAGCAACTTTTCCAAACAGCTGCGCAGCAAACACAAACGATTATCGATTCTTTAAACCCACGCGTTGAAGAAGTCCAACAAGAAGAACCACAATACTCACAGCAATAACAAATCAGTCTTGCTGTGAAATAGAAAAAGGATGATATGCAGTCATCCTTTTTCTATCACATTACATATTGTAATAGAAATGGAATGATAATTATGCGAAAACTCGGCCTCATAACCGCATTATTTGCACTTCTATTTAGCTCTTTTACCGGATGTGATAATAGTCCTTTAGATAAAAAAGTGAAAGAAGAAGCAAAACGAACGGAGAAAGAAAAAGGTCCAAAGTTAACAAAGACGAGTACGGAATCCTTTAATCAATCTATATCACAAGGAGCGAAAAAAAGAGCTCTCGCTATGGATGAAATTATAAAAAGCACAGCAGTGAATTCAAATTTAGATCTCTACATAGCAGTTACACCTGAGCATCACGAAAGGTTTGGATTAAAACCTCTTCGTAAAAAGCTTCAAAAGCAGCTAAGTGATGAGCATCCTACTTTCGATGTTCGTGTCAGTACAGATAAAAAAATCTTTATGTTACTCGAAAAACTCGAAAGAAAAATTAAGGAAAAAGAAGTATCTAAAGATGAAATTAATAAACAATTAAAATTCATTGGTAAAAAAATGGAGTCTAACACTTAACGCTTTTTAAAAGAAAAGGAAGGATTGCAATGGCTAGTAAAGATAAAAACTTAACCCCTGTACAACAGGAGTATAAAAAATTCGAACAAGAACGCGAACCGAAACGACCTGTCTTAAAAAATTGTATAAAAGCCTTTTTCGTCGGTGGTTTTATTTGCTTCATCGGACAACTCATTTCTACTTTTTATATCACATATTTTGATTTCACTGAACGCTCAGCAGGCAATCCAACAGTCGCAACTCTCATTTTCATCTCCATGTTACTAACTGGATTTGGTATATACGATCGTTTTGGACAGTTTGCCGGAGCAGGTACAGCTGTACCTGTTACTGGATTTGGTAACTCTGTTATTGCCGCATGTATTGAGCATCGAACGGAAGGATTTGTCCTTGGCGTTGGCGGCAATATGTTTAAACTAGCTGGTTCTGTTATTTTATTTGGTGTATTTTCCGCTTTCGTCATCGCACTTATTAAAACTATTCTCGTTCAATGGGGAGGGCTATAAATGTTACAAGGACACCGAACGTGGGTATTTGAAAACAAACCAGTCATTATCTCAACAGGGGTTGTCGGTGGACCATTTGAAGCAAAGGGGAACATCCCAGAAGACTTCGATATCCTTCATGAAGATTTATGGCTTGGACAAGATTCCTATGAAAAAGCACATAAAATTTTATTCGAAGAAGCTTGTAGCCGCGCTACTGAAAAAGCAGAACTTCGTAAAGACGATATTCAATTCGTACTCGCAGGAGATTTAATTAATCAAATCACTCCAACAAGCTTTGCTTGCCGCACACTTGGCACTCCTTATCTCGGACTATTCGGGGCTTGCTCTACTTCTATGGAAGGTTTAGCACTTGGGGCAAGTATCGTAAATGCAAAAGGTGCAAAATATTTATTAACTGGAGCTTCAAGCCATAATACGGCTGTAGAAAAACAATTCCGCTACCCTACCGAATACGGCGGACAAAAGCCGCCTACTGCACAGTGGACAGTAACCGGAGCAGGAGCCGCTATTTTAAGCGATACTGGACACGGTCCAAGAGTAACCTCTGCAACAATCGGACGAGTGATTGATATGGGATTAACGGATCCGTTTAATATGGGAGGCGCAATGGCTCCAGCTGCAGTTGATACAATTGAAGCCCATTTACGTGAACGCCAAATTGATGCCTCTTACTACGATTTAATCGTAACAGGCGATCTCGGACATGTAGGACGCGAAATTGCTTATGACTTACTACATAAACACGGAACGAAAGTAACGAGCGAACAATTTCAAGATTGCGGAATTATCATTTACAGAGAAGGACAACCTGTCATAGCTGGTGCTAGCGGGCCTGGATGTTCCGCAACAGTCGTGTATGGTCATTTATTAAACCGAATGAAAAGAGGAGAGTTCAAAAAAATACTTGTCGTTGCGACAGGCGCTTTACTATCTCCACTTACATTCCAACAAGAAGAAACAATTCCATGTATCGCTCATGCCGTTTCGATTGAATTTGGAGGTGCAACGCAATGATTTTTTTCTGGGCTTTCGTCATTGGCGGACTCATATGTGTAATCGGCCAACTTATGTTTGATGTCGGCAAACTAACACCCGCTCATACAATGGCAACACTCGTTGTTGCTGGAGCTATATTAGATGGATTTAATTTGTATGAGCCATTAATTGATTTCGCTGGAGCCGGGGCAACTGTACCTATTACAAGCTTTGGTAATGCCCTCGTTCATGGCGCAATGGAAGAAGCTGCAAAACATGGCATCGTTGGCGTTATTACCGGCATGTTTAAAGTAACGAGCGCCGGTGTATCAGCAGCTATTATTTTCGGCTTCATTGGAGCATTATTATTCAAACCGAAAGGATAAGAGGTGTTTATATGACTGTTATCGCTAGCGTAAAAACTTGCCTTGCTAGTGTAAGGGGCGCTCAAGCAAGTTTAAGCTCCCTTTCATTAAATTCACAAGACGAAGAATCAAAACGCGTATTTCATGAATGTATGTTAGAAATGGACAGCGTCATCGCTGATTTAAAGGATAGAATTTCAGTATTAGAACGTGAAGAACCTCAATATAAAGGGTTTTAAGTAGACTGGAGGAAACGACTATGTCTCACCTGCCGGAATGGACACTTGTCATTCTTCGCTCTGTATTCATATTAATTATTTTATTCGCTATTACGAAATGGTTAGGGAAAAGACAAATCTCTCAGCTTTCCTTTTTTGAATACATAGCCGGAATGACGATTGGTGACATCGCTGCCCAAGTATCTACAGGGCTCGATTCAAAATTTTTTCACGGTGTCTTTGCAATACTCATTTTCGCTGTGGTACCTTTTTTAACAGGAATCCTCTCTTTAAAGAACAAAACAGCTCGGGACTTCTTTGAAGGAAAATCTACCGTATTAATAAAAGACGGAAAGATACTCGAAGATAATTTAAAGAAAGAAAAATATACGAGTGACGAATTACTGGAACTTCTCCGTGGAAAAAGTGCGTTCAGCGTAGCTGAAGTCGAATTTGCTGTCTTAGAACCGAGCGGAGAATTAAATGTATTATTAAAGAAAGATTCTCAGCCACTTACAGCAAAAGACATCGGTTTAAAAGTACCAAACGAGAAAGAACCACAAACTGTTATTATGGATGGAAATGTACTAGATGAACCTCTTTCAGCAAGCGGACATAACCGCGCTTGGCTACATTCAGAATTAGAAAAAATCGGTGTTGTTATTGAAAATGTCTTCCTCGGTCAAGTGGATTCATACGGACAACTTACTATCGACATTTACAATGACAAACTCCAAATGCCTTCTCCTCAAAATAAACCTTTATTATTAGCATCTTTAAAAAAATGTCATGCTGATCTTGAACTATTTTCCCTAGAAACAAAGTCGAAGTCAGCAAGCGAAATGTATAGTAAAAACGCGAAACAAATCGAAAAGATTTTAAATAAAGTAACCTATCTTTTAAAAGACTAATTATCGAAAGAACGCTTAAGTTAAAAGGCGTTCTTTTCTTTTTTCTCCAGTTTTCGTAACGTTTAAATTTATGTAATTCGGTTATGATGTTGAAGATACATAAGCAGGGAATTTCGAAAACATAGCGAATATTTCATGGTACAACTACATATTTTTTTGATTTAAAGTGGTTTCGTTTGACCTTTATTGACCATAATTGTATTATAAGACTAAGAAAGCTTTATAAGGAGGAAATAACAGATGAATTTAATTCCTACAGTAATTGAACAAACAAATCGTGGAGAACGCGCTTACGATATTTACTCTCGACTATTAAAAGACCGCATCATTATGCTTGGTAGTGCAATTGATGACAACGTAGCTAACTCAATCGTTTCCCAGCTTTTATTCTTGGAATCTCAAGATCCAGAAAAAGATATTCACATCTACATCAACAGCCCTGGTGGTTCTATCACAGCGGGTATGGCAATCTATGATACAATGCAGTTTATTAAACCACAAGTATCAACAATCTGTATCGGTATGGCTGCATCTATGGGTGCATTCTTACTTGCAGCAGGTGAAAAAGGAAAACGTTATGCACTTCCAAACAGTGAAGTAATGATTCACCAACCACTTGGTGGAGCACAAGGTCAAGCGACTGAAATCGAAATCGCTGCAAAACGTATCCTATTCTTACGTGAAAAACTAAACCAAATTCTTGCTGACCGCACTGGTCAACCACTTGAAGTACTACAACGCGACACAGACCGCGACAACTTCATGACAGCAGAAAAAGCTTTAGAATACGGTTTAATCGATAAGATCTTTACAAATCGTTAATACTTAAAAGCGAAAGCGGCTCGTTCAGAATCGCAGGGCGATGGAGCCCTGATTCCGAGGCGCTTTTTGCCTCGAATGAAGGGGCGAAACAACCGGAGATTCTAGCCGCTGGAGCTGGATATAACTAAAAGCGGAAGCGCCCTATAATTGGGCGCTTCTTTTATATATTGTTCCCCGCTCACATACCCCATCCAGTATCCCTCTAAATATATCAACGATTTTTCAATTATATCGAACAAAACTTAAATTATATCAACGATTTTTTTAATATATCAACGGTTCGACACAACATATCGATTTACCGACAATCTCCGACAAGGACAAACCAGCTAAATACCCCTCCCCGCTAATCCGCACAAACAACAAAACAAAAAGCTATCGCATATACGCGATAGCTTCTTATTGTACATATGCAGCTAATGCTTCTAAAGCCTCTTCTGCATCTGAACCTTCTGTTGTAATTGTTATCATGCTTCCAGTTCCAATTGCTAAGCTCATAATCCCCATTATGCTCTTTGCATTTACTGTCTTTCCATCTTTCTCGATGAAGATATCTGCATGAAAGCGATTTGCCTCTTGTACAAACAACGCAGCCGGACGTGCTTGTAAACCGTTTTTTAATGAAACCTGAACTCGTTTTTGAACCACAGCTCCATTTCCCCTTTAACCTCTTATTTTTTTACTAACGTTTCCCCCGCGCGTAATTTCTCTGCGATTTCATCGATTTTACGCAAACGATGATTAATACCCGACTTACTAATCTTCCCCCCGGATACCATCTCACCTAACTCTTTCAATGTTACATCTTGATAATCTCTTCGTAATTGTGCAATCTCTTGTAATTTATCCGGCAAAATATCAAGACCAACTGTCTCATCAATATAACGAATATTTTCAATCTGTCTTAGTGCTGCACCAATTGTTTTATTTAAATTAGCTGTTTCGCAGTTCACTAAACGATTTACAGAATTACGCATATCACGTACGATTCGAATATCTTCAAATCTTAAAAGTGCATTATGAGCACCTATAATATTTAAAAACTCTGTAATTTTTTCTGCTTCTTTCAAATACGTAATGTACCCTTTTCTTCTTTCCAACGTCTTACTATTTAAATCAAATCCGTTCATCAGTTCACATATAGCATCATTATGTTCCTTATATAACGAAAAGATTTCTAAATGATAAGATGATGTTTCTGGGTTATTTACTGAACCACCTGCTAAAAATGCGCCACGTAAGTACGATCGTTTACAACATTTCTTCTCAATCAATTCTTGTGATATATTTCGAATAAATGAAAAGTCATCTCGAACGATATGAAGATCAGCTAATATTTCGCGAGACTTCTCAACAAGCCGCACAATATATACATTATTTTTCTTCAAGCGCATTTTTTTACGGACAAGCAATTCTACCGTCACGTCATATCCTTTTTTCAAAAGCGTATAAATCCTTCTTGCAATTGCCGCATTTTCCGTTTGAATATCGATAGATAGACGACGGTTTGAAAAAGAAAGCGACCCGTTCATTCGAAGTAACGCTGATAATTCTGCTTTCTCACAGCATTCCTTCATCTCAAGATTCGTCAACTCTTTCTTTGTTTCTGATGCAAATGACACAGTCAACACCTCCTTATACGATTATTATGGAACAAAATTCTTGTCCTATATGAATGAGGAGCGCTACCTCAAACGAGGCAACGCATATTTATAACAATGAATATAAAATGGACGCTAACTTTAACGTATCATGCCTTACAACATGATCATCATACTTCGCTAATCCCTCTTGAATAACATCAATATTATTTTCAACAAAACGTTCTTCATCCACTACAACTGGTGTAGACATTTCTTCCTCATATGACTTGCGTAATTCACAAGGAATCTCACGGTTATTTACAATTGCAGTATTGATAAATGGTTGCCCTAAATGATCGTGTAACGCCTGTACATGATCAAAAGCAGTATATCCCATCGTTTCACCCGCTTGTGTCATAACGTTACATACATATACCTTCTTCGCCTTTGCAGCAAGAACAGCGTCTCCAATTTTGTTAACAACTAAATTGGGCAATATACTCGTATACAAACTTCCAGGACCGAAAACAAGTAAATCAGCTCGTTTAATCTCAGCCAACGTTTCATGCAATGGCTCTACATCTTCTGGAGTTAAAAAGACACGATTAATCTTCTTTCCGTAATAAGGAATCTTTGATTCACCTGTTACAATTTCCCCATCTTCAAGTTCCGCATGAAGTACCGCACTTTGATTCGCTGCTGGTAATACACGTCCTCTGACATTTAATACTTTACTTGTTTCTGTAATTGCATGGAAAAAGTCTCCTGTAATCGAGGTCATACCTGCCAACAATAGATTTCCTAACGCATGACCTTTCAGTCCGTCTCCTGTTGTGAAACGGTGCTGAAATAAAGCTTCCACCAGTGGCTCTACATCCGATAACGCAACAAGTACGTTACGGATGTCACCTGGAGGTGGAATTTCTAGCTCATCACGTAATCTACCCGAACTGCCACCATCATCAGCAATTGTAACAACTGCTGTAATATCAACAGGATATTGCTTTAATCCCCTTAATAAAACAGAGAGTCCAGTTCCGCCTCCCATGATGACAATTTTAGGCTTTCTCTCTTTTTTCATCCCTTAATGGCCCTTTCTCTTCTCCACATCACGATGAGATACATGAACACTATACTCTGGTTTCAAATGTTTCCCAAGGTATTCTGTAAGCGTAACAGAACGATGCTGTCCACCTGTACATCCAATTGCAATTACAAGTTGACTTTTGCCTTCTCTTTTATAATGAGGCAGCATGAAAGTAATCAGATCCGTCAACTTCTCTAAAAACTTATGTGTCTCATTAAATTTCAGTACATACGAAGAAACTTCTTCATCTAGTCCTGTTAATGGCTTCATATGTGGAATGTAATATGGATTTGGTAAAAAACGAACATCAAATACTAAATCTGCATCAATTGGAATACCGTACTTAAATCCAAATGACATAACATTTACACGAAATGCTTGCTCAGTTTCTGTTGAGAACAAGTGAACAATTTTTTCACGTAATTCTTTCGGTTTTAAATCCGATGTATCAAGCACAATATTCGCTCGTGCCTTCATATCTGTTAATAAATTACGCTCTGCTTCGATTCCCTTTAACGGCAAACCAGTTGGTGCAAGTGGATGCGAACGTCTCGTTTCTTTATAACGAGTTACAAGCGTACTATCTTTCGCATCTAAAAATAAAATATGAGGAATAATCCATGTACGTTCTGATAAATCATCAAGTGCTCCCCATAAATGTTCGAAAAACTCGCGGCCACGTAAATCAATACCAAGTGCCACTTTATTCATTTTCCCTTTTGAATCCGCCATAAGCTCAATAAACTTTGGCAATAACATCGGTGGTAAATTATCCACACAAAAATATCCTAAATCTTCAAAACTTTGTAAAGCTACTGTTTTTCCGGCTCCAGACATCCCTGTAATAATTACCATTTTTATATCATTATTCTCTGTCATTGTATCCTCTCCTTGACGGTTTAACTCGGATCTAATCGATATGAAAGCAACTCAAAATCTGGGGTATATACAAATGTACCGTAGATTATGCCATTTCCTTTAATTAAATAATCAATAATGTGATAATCTCCTGGCGCCATTGCTAAATCATCAATTTTATCAAATGTATGCCAACCAATGATGCCTTCTTCGCTCTCTAGTTTGTTTTCTCCTGCAAAATCTGTCGCTAAAAAGGAGAACATCATCCATTCAGAAACAACTTTATCACCTTCTTGGATGACAAAGGTGAAGACCCCCTTTAACGCTGGGTTTTTCAAATAAATACCTGTTTCTTCACGATACTCGCGAACAACGGAATCTCTTACAGTCTCACCACGCTCCATTTTCCCGCCTGGTGCAACCCACCAATTTCGGCGAGGTTTTTGGAGTAAGAGTACTTCATTATCTCTAATTAACACACAGTTTGTCACTCTTTGCATGTTTCTTCACCTCAGCTACTTGCAGTAAAATTTCTCACTGCATACTTCTTTCATTATACTATCAAAAACAGTTTGCTACAACGAAGGAGCCAGTCCTCTTTCGCTAAGCATATGCTACTCAGCAATTTTAAAAAAGCTTTCTATAACAAGCAATGTAAATGCTTATACTTTGAATGAATAGCATGAAAAATCCCCTTAACGATTTTTATCGCCAAGGGGATTAAAGCCCTTATTTCTTACCGAAATAAGTAACAATCGCAAATCCTAAAATAAAGGTAATGATTGAACTTATAATTGAAAATCCACCAGTCGGAATCCCAGGGAATACAATTACAATCGAACCGATTACAAGTCCAATAATTGCCGCAAATGTCATACTTTTATAACGATCTAATAAAAAACTAATGCCTTTACTACTTACAACAAATCCAACCATAACACCAGCACCGATAACCACGATTAAAGGTAAGTTAAGTGTAGTTAAAGCGTTAATTGCTGTTGGATACACACCAATAATTAATAAAATAAACGATCCACTAATTCCAGGAAGCAGCATGGCCATGCTAGCCATCCATCCTGCGAAAAATAAACCAATTGCATTTAAAATTGTTAACGTCGTAATTGGATCTGCTGCCTTATCTGGTTTAAAGAAAGCTGTAATCGCAACAAGAATTGCTGCAACTATTAATAAAACGATGTGCTTACCTTTAAACGACGACTTTGCATCAGCTTCCCTCATTAACATCGGTAATATACTAATAATTAAACCGAGGAAGAAAAATTGAGTCGGTTCATAATGATTTGCAAGTAAATATTTAATAACGTGACTTAACGTTAAAAATGCCGCTGCCACACCAGCTGCAAGTGGAATTAAAAATCCTAAATGTTTTTTCCATTCACGACTAAAGAATCCACTAATTGCCGCAAGCAATTGTTCATAAATCCCTAACACAACAGCGATTGTACCGCCGCTCACACCAGGAATTAAATCACTAACGCCCATACAAAATCCACGATATATATTACGCCATTCCATACTGAATAAATTCCTCATTTCTTATAGTGATTTTTTCCGTAAAGTCCAGTATATCAATAAGAAAGCTTATAATCCTTATATTTTTTGACAAAACTTTTACATTTTCACACAAAAAAAGAAGAAAGCTCCTGTCGGTAGCTTTCTTCTCACAAGGTATATTATCCCTTATTTTTCTGATACAGTTTTTAATTCCTCTAATAATTCTTCTACGTAATGTTGTGCACTTTGCGCTGCAATACTACCGTCACCTGTTGCAGTTACAATTTGACGAAGCATTTTTTCACGAACATCACCAGCTGCGAAAATACCAGGAATTTTCGTTTCCATACGCTCGTTCGTTTCAAGGTAACCATTTTCATTTGTAATACCTAGTTCAACAAATGGTTTTGATAAAGGTAACATACCGATGTATACGAATACGCCGTCAGTTTTGACTTCTTTCTCTTCTCCACTATTTACGTCCACAAGTGTTACACTTCCTACTTTACCACTTGCTTCGTTGATTTCTTTTATCGTGTGGTTCCAAATGAAATCTACTTTTTCGTTTTGGAAAGCACGGTCTTGTAAAATTTTCTGTGCACGAAGCGTGTCACGACGGTGAACGATCGTTACTTTTGATGCGAAGCGCGTTAAGAACACACCCTCTTCAACAGCAGAATCTCCGCCGCCAATTACGATAAGTTCTTTTCCTTTAAAGAATGCTCCGTCACATACTGCACAATATGATACACCGCGGCCGCCAAGTTCTGTTTCACCCGGTACACCAATTTTTTTATACTCTGCACCGCTTGCAACGATAATTGCACGTGCTTTATATTCTTTTTTACCAGCAATAATTGTTTTGTATTCCTTACCATCGATGACTTCTTTCACATCACCGTATGCATATTCAGCACCAAATTTCTTCGCATGCTCGAACATTTTATTTGATAAATCTGGTCCTAAAATAGACTCATAACCTGGGTAGTTTTCTACATCTTCCGTGTTTGCCATTTGGCCACCTGGAATACCACGCTCAAGCATTAATGTGCTTAAATTTGCACGAGATGTATATACTGCAGCTGTCATACCAGCTGGTCCTGCACCAATAATAACGACATCATAAATTTTTTCTTCTGACACACTATTCACTCCTATCCATTCCTACACAATTAAGTTACCCTCATTATACTGTTAGCATCATTTTTTTCCCAATGATTTGCTTATCTTATGTGTGCGTACGCTTAACAGCTTGCACATACTTTCGGACAGTCGCTACAGATACATTATATACATCTCCAAGCTCCGACTGTGTCATTTTATTTCCTTGTTCGCCGCGTACAATGTATTCAATCGCAGCTGACCAGCCGTACACATTTGTAAATATGTCTCCAGATGTATATAAACGTATGAACGTACAAAACCAAAAGTGTAAACACTCTTCAATTAATTCATCATCTTTTTTCGTATAATTGTATAATGCATCCGCGATTCTCGCGCACTGCTCAAATTGCTGTAAATCAGCTGGAATACTCTTATGACTATTAAGTAAAAAGAAGTACTTTGCAAGTTGTGATACGATGGGAACACCGTTCTTCGCTTGCGTTATATCAAAGAAGAATCCCACCTTCTCCGGCGTTGACAATTCATTCATTAAATATAAAGCTAGCATTTGTTCTTCTAGCGTCGCACTTTGCTGAAATGATTTTCGTAATTCTTCAAATAACACGTTTTGTCCTTCATCTGCTAAATTCAGCGCATTCCACGGTTCTTTTCCCTTTTTATCAGGATGCAATTCCACGACATATTGCCACATTTTTTCAGCTAGTTGCTGATCTTTCACCATATAAGCAGAATATGCAAACCAATAATAAAAACTAACGTCTCCCTCATATCCTTGACGCTTTAATAGTTTGAACCATTTATATGCATGCTCGAAATAACCAATTGTTGCAAGTGTAGTTCCCAGTTTCAAACGATGTTCAAATGAAATTGGATATACTGAAACTAGCTGTCCCGCTAATGCTTCTACTTGTTTATGCTCTCCAATTGAATATAGAAAAATAAGTGTATTACAAAGCGCATGTATATTACCAGGATTTTTCTCTAAAATCATTTCTGTTAACTTCAGCGCTTTGTCTACATTACCCGATTGAAAATGTGCAATGGCTAAATTATTATGACCTGACCAAAATTCCGGATAATCTTTCGTAACAATTTCTAATGTAGCAATTGCTTCTTCTAATTGTCCATTACGAATATAACGATTCGCTTCTTCCTGCATAACAATTAAATCATCTTCATCTTCAATCTCTTCCGCACCCATTGCTTCTTCTTCCATAATCTCTAGAAGTTCTAATGTATCTTCTACGAATTCCTTCTCTTTTGCAACTTCTAAATAGCGATCCGCATATTTCTTCGCCTGTTGAAATAACCCCATATATGCATAATTATTTGCAATAAAATAATAGCACTGTTCAAGTTCAGGATTAGATCTAACTAACTTTAAGAAGGTTTGATTCGACTCTTGATATTCACCAGCCTCAGATAATACTGTTGCTAATTGACATAAAATAAACGGCTCCTTCTCACTTTGTGCCGCTCTTCGAAAATATTTAATTGCATCTTGCAATTTTTGTCCTTTGTAAGCTCTCATCCCTTTTTTATAAAAGAAGTCCGCTAATTGATTAAAAGAGATAACTTGTCCGTTCTCCTTATATATCCTTTGATTTTTCCCCATATATCCTCCAGTTTTTTGTTTTCTTCGTTCACACATTCTTCTATCTATAAGTATAAACGATTCCGTAAAAAACAAAACAGTATATTATACTCAATTATTTCCTTTTTATTCATAAAAAAAGAGGAGAAATGTTACATTTTCACCATGAACCTTCTCTGGCGGTCATTTGCTCTTTCGTATAAATAATACGCATTGGATTTCCACCTACGAAAGCACCGCTCGGTACATCTCTATGAACAAGTGTGCCAGCTGAAACAGTCGCACCGTCTCCAATTTTCACACCTGGTAATATTGTTACATTCGCTCCAATCATCACTTCATTTCCAATGACGATTTCTCCAAGTCGATATTCACGAATTAAATATTCATGTGCTAAAAGCGTTGTGTTATAGCCAATAATCGAATTCTCTCCCACAGTTATCTTTTCTGGGAACATAATATCCGGCATTACCATAAGCGCAAATGATGTTTTCTTTCCTACTTTCATCCGTAAAAAAGTGCGGTACAACCAATTCTTCACAGATAAACATGGCGTGTAACGTGCAATTTGGATAATAATAAAGTTTTTCATTACCTTCCAAAAAGACACTGTTTTATACACATTCCATAATGAATTTTCTCCTGAAACAGGATAGCGCGTTGTCCGTCGCACTTAGCTCGCTCCTCTACTAACTTACTTGGACCTTTATGAACGGTTCATATTAGACAAAATCGGTAGCAAATCACTCATTTTATCTAGCATAAAGTCCGGCTTGTAAGCCTCTAAATACGCTCTACCTTTCAACGTCCATGAAACCGCAGCTGTTTTCGTCCCCGCATTTTGACCACCGACAATATCATGATGATTATCCCCAACCATCAATGCTTCTTCTGGTTTTGCATCTAATAATTCAAGCGCTTTTTGAAGTGGCTCTGGATGTGGTTTCACATGCTCTACATCATCAATTGTCACGACAACATCAAAAAATTCATCAAGCTTTGACAACTGTAATCCCATCTCAACGGTTTGTCTCGCTTTCGTTGTAACAATACCAACTTTATAACCTTGCTTCTTCAACTCTCGAACTGTTTCATATACAGTTTCATATTCTTCTACTAATTCATCATGATGATCATGGTTAAATTCGCGATAACTTGTAATCATCTCTTCAACCTTACTTTCATCAATCTTACTGAAAGTATCATGCAAAGATGGACCGATAAATGGCAATACATCTTCACGCTTATATTGATTTGGATAATATGTATTTAAAGTATGTAAAAAAGAAGAAATAATAAGTTCGTTTGTATTAATTAAAGTTCCATCTAAATCAAATAAAACTGTATTTATTCTCATCGCCTTAGTCCTTTCGCCTTCCTGAATATGAAAGAAGCAGCATCTTATAATAAGATGCTACTTGTCTCTAATTTTCTAAATATCTTTTATCAGCTTGCCCCATTTTTCGTCTCACAATAATGAAAATAATAGAAATAACAACAAGTCCAATTGACATTACTTGTGCAATACGAAGTGGTCCTAGCATTAAACTATCTGTACGTAAGCCTTCTACGAAGAAGCGTCCTACTGAATACCAAATTAAATATGTGAAGAATAACTCCCCGCGACGTAAATTCACTTTTCTTAATGCAAGTAGTAAAATTACGCCTGCAAAATTCCATAATGATTCATATAAAAACGTCGGATGATAGTACACACCCTCAATATACATTTGATTAATAATAAAATCCGGTAAATGAAGACCTTCTAAAAACTGTCTCGTTACTTCATCACCATGCGCCTCTTGGTTCATAAAGTTTCCCCATCGGCCAATTGCTTGTCCTAGTAAAATACTTGGTGCAGCAATATCAGCCAACTTCCAGAAAGAAAGTCCGCGTCGTTTCGCAAAAAGAACACCTGTAATAACAGCCCCGATTAAACCACCATGAATCGCCAAACCACCTTGACGAATATTAATAATTTGACTCGGGTTTTGTGCGTAATATTCCCATTCAAAAATAACATAGTACATTCTCGCAAAAAGAATAGCGATCGGTACTGCAATTAATACAAGGTCAACAAATGTATCTTTTGGAATACCTAGCCTTTCTCCCTCGCGAGTTGCCAGCCAAAGACCTAATAGCACACCTGTACCGATAATAATCCCGTACCAATACACAGGAAACGGCCCAAGTTGGATAGCTACACGGTCAAGCTGTGGTACAGAAGCTAACAGCATATGTATATGACCTCCCTCTCCAAAGTTTACTCCTGATTTCCTAACTCAATTGCACTCATTAATCGTTCAGAGAACTGCTGTGCTGCATTGACTCCCATACGTTTTAAACGGAAGTTCATCGCTGCTACTTCAATAATAACAGCCAAGTTTCGACCAGGACGAACTGGAAGTGTAATCTTCGTAAGCTCTGTATCAATAATTTTCATCTTCTCTTCATCAAGACCTAAGCGATCGTAATTTTTCTTTTGATCCCAAATTTCAAGATTAATAACAAGTGTAATACGCTTATAATTTCGTACTGCCCCTGCACCGAATAACGTCATAACGTTAATAATACCTAGACCACGAATTTCTAATAAATGCTCGATTAAATCTGGTGAGCTTCCGACTAACATGTCTTCATCTTCTTGACGAATTTCTACACTATCATCCGCAACAAGACGGTGACCACGCTTTACAAGCTCAAGAGCTGTCTCACTTTTACCAACACCACTTTGACCTGTAATTAAAACACCAACACCGTAAATATCTACTAACACACCATGAACAGCAGTTGTTGGTGCTAACTTACCTTCTAAATAGTTGGTTAAACGACTTGATAATCTAGTTGTCGTTTGAGAAGAACGTAATAAAGGCATACCTGATTCACGTGATGCTTGTAATAACTCATCTGGTACATCTTGATTACGAGTTACAATAATACATGGCGTCTCCTCAGTACAAAGCGCTTTCATTCTCTCTTGTTTTTGCTCTGACGTTAACGTGTCAAAGAACGTAAGCTCCGTCTTTCCAAGAAGCTGCACACGATCTGCTGGATAATATGTAAAAAATCCTGCCATTTCAATTCCAGGTCGTGATAAATCACTTGTATCAATCGGACGATGAATGCCTTCTTCACCACTGATTAACTCCAATTGAAATTGTTCAATTAAATCTTTTGTCCTTACTTTCGGCATATGTATAAACCTCCACTCCGCTGCGGGTTCAGTCTCGTTTGATGTAAAATTCCATTCTATCGGATATTGTACCATTTTTTTCTGGAAACAAGAAATACGGTTTCTAATAAATAGAAAAAAACATTTCATACGAATAATGAAATGTTTTTCTTTTTGTCACTTTCTCTTTTTTCCATATAGAGGTTCAACAATTGCCTTTTCAATTATCATATTAAAAATTGAAATACAAATTGCCGCAACAATCGCTACACCAAATCCTGATATATTAAAAGCATCTCCTAATAATGAATCTGCTATTTTTAACGTAATCGCATTAATAACAATTAAGAAGAAGCCGAAAGTTACAACAGTAATTGGTAGCGTAATTAAAATTAAAAATGGCTTTACGAACACATTTAAAACCGCCAATATAATACTCGCAATAATTGCAGTTTGTATATTTGCTACGTAAAATGCATCTGGTGCAATCCCTTTTAAAAGTCCCGATACAGCGATTAACACAACGCTATTTACAAGAAGTGATACAATCCATCTCATTTCGTCACACATCCTTTTAAACATATATATTTCATCATACGCTAATAGATAATAAACGCAAGTATGATACAAACACTTATATCAACTTATTCTATCTTTCATGCTTGTATACCTACTAACACTTCCTCACAAAATAAGGACCACACCACCTATGTTCATGAGTTTTTACAAAGGTCCAAGTGAAATCTTTATCTACGATATAGATATCACCTTTATACGCATCGTCTGTCTCACACAATATATCATCCATATGTAATAAACTCGCATCCTTTATTAACAGTACCTCATCACAGTGTTGATAGAAAATGTAGCAATCCTTTTTCACTTCATTATGAAACGCGTTTTCTCCTTCTTTACCCTCTAAACACTTCTTTTTCTCATAACTAAATATGTGCCATAGATAACCACATGCATACTTATCTCCATAAAGAAAAATATCTTCTTTTTCTTTATCACTTAAATGATTTGCAAAGTGATCCTCCCAGCACTTTCGAAAATATACACCCCAACTTTGAAACTCTCTTACCTTCATATGTTTCTTCCTTAACACCTCTAAAAACTCCATCTTCTCCCCCTATACAATAAAAACCGAGCGTCATTTCCACTCGGTTTTCATCAATAAACTTATTGCGATAACTCTACTTCTTTTATTTTCTCTTTCATTCTTGCTTTATCACGATTTAAAATCTCTTTTAAATACTTACCTGTGTATGAGCGTTCTTCTTTCACTACTTGCTCTGGCGTTCCGGAAGCAACGATTTGTCCACCTTTATCTCCGCCCTCTGGTCCAAGGTCAACGATATAATCAGCTGTTTTAATTACATCTAAATTATGTTCAATTACAAGTACCGTCTCACCGCTCTCAACCAGACGTTGCAGCACTTCTAGAAGACGTGCAATATCATGCGCATGCAAACCAGTCGTTGGCTCATCTAAAATGTATAACGTACGACCTGTAGAACGACGGTGTAATTCAGAAGCTAATTTCACACGCTGTGCTTCCCCACCAGATAATGTTGTTGCTGGTTGACCTAATTTCATATAACCAAGCCCAACATCTACAAGCGTTTGAAGTTTACGCTTAATTTTAGGAATATTGGCGAAGAATTCTACTCCATCTTCAATTGTCATCCCTAACACTTCAGAAATATTCTTATCTTTATATTTCACTTCTAACGTTTCACGATTATATCGTTTACCATGACAAACTTCACACGGAACATACACATCTGGTAGGAAATGCATTTCGATTTTAATAATTCCATCACCACGGCACGCTTCACAACGGCCACCTTTTACATTAAAGCTGAAACGTCCTTTTTGATATCCGCGCACTTTCGCTTCATTCGTTTGTGCAAACACATCACGAATATCATCGAATACACCTGTGTACGTCGCTGGATTAGAACGTGGTGTACGACCAATTGGTGATTGATCAATATCAATTACCTTATCTAAATGTTCAAGACCTTTAATCTCTTTATGAGTACCTGGCTTCGCTTTCGCTTTATATAACTTTTGAGCTAGCGATTTATATAGTACTTCATTAATCATCGTACTTTTACCAGAACCAGATACCCCTGTTACCGCTACAAACGTACCGAGTGGGAATGACATTTTCGCATTCTTTAAGTTATTCTCTTTTGCGCCGACAATCTCTACTTTACGTCCATCACCTTTACGTCTTTCAAGTGGAACTGGAATAAACTCTTTACCACTTAAATACTTCCCTGTTAATGAATTCTCATCTTGCATAACTTCAGCCGGCGTCCCCGCTGAAACGACCTGTCCACCGTGAATACCTGCACCAGGCCCTATATCAAGTAAATAGTCAGCAGCCATCATCGTATCTTCATCATGTTCAACAACGATTAACGTATTACCTAAATCGCGCATTTCTTGCAATGTACGAATAAGACGATCGTTATCACGCTGGTGTAAACCAATTGAAGGCTCATCAAGAATATAAAGTACGCCAGTTAGACGAGAACCAATTTGCGTCGCTAAACGAATACGCTGCGCCTCACCACCTGATAAAGTTCCTGCGGCACGACTTAACGTTAAATAATCTAAACCAACGTTCACTAAGAACCCAACGCGCTCCTGAATTTCTCTTAAAATTAAATGAGCTATTTTTTGTTGCTTCTCCGTTAGCTCTACATTCGAGAAGAATTCTTGTACTTCTTGAACTGAATACTTCGTTACGTCAGCAATCGTTTTATTGCCAACAAATACAGCTAAACTCTCAGGCTTTAAGCGTCCACCTTTACACTTTGGACAAGCTTGTTCTGCCATATACTTTTCCATTTGCTCACGAATGTAATCGGAACTCGTTTCACGATAACGACGTTCAATGTTTGGAATAACACCTTCAAATAAAATCTCATTTTCCTTTACTTGACCAAATTCATTTACATAGCGGAAATAAACTTTCTCTTCCCCGCTTCCGTACAACACTTTATCAAATAAATCTTTCGGTATATTTTTTACAGGCACATCCATATCAACGCCGTAATGATTACATACAGATTGTAAAAGTTGTGGGTAATATTGTGAACTTGTTGGTTCCCAAGGCGCAATCGCATGTTCATTTAATGATAAATCCCAGTTAGGAATAACAAGCTCTAAATCTACCTCTAGCTTTGAACCAAGTCCATCACAAGAAGGACATGCTCCGAACGGACTATTGAATGAGAACATACGCGGCTCTAATTCTCCAATTGAAAAACCACAATGCGGACAAGCGTGATGTTCGCTAAACAGAAGTTCCTCTTCTCCCATAACATCGATTAACACTCGTCCCCCGCCAAGCTTTAATGCACTTTCAAGTGAATCAGCAAGACGGCTTGCGATTCCTTCTTTTACAACAATACGGTCAATTACAACTTCAATGGAATGCTTCTTGTTTTTATCTAACGCAATATCTTCAGATACATCAAGCATTTCACCGTCAACGCGAACACGAACATATCCTTGCTTCTTAATATCTTCAAGTACTTTTACATGCGCACCTTTACGCCCAGAAACGATAGGCGCTAACACTTGTAATTTCGTACGTTCAGGATATTCAAGAACGCGGTCTACCATCTGCTCTACTGTTTGTGACGTAATTTCAATGCCATGATTCGGACAAATTGGCGTACCAATTCGTGCAAATAATAAACGTAAGTAATCATAAATCTCCGTTACCGTTCCGACAGTTGAACGTGGGTTACGACTCGTCGTTTTTTGATCGATTGAAATTGCTGGTGACAATCCTTCAATCGTGTCCACATCCGGCTTATCCATTTGTCCTAAAAACTGGCGCGCATACGCAGATAACGATTCTACGTATCTGCGCTGCCCTTCTGCATAAATCGTATCAAATGCTAATGATGATTTCCCCGAACCAGACAATCCCGTTACAACGACAAGCTGATTTCTCGGAATGGTTACATCAATATTTTTTAAGTTATGTGCTCTAGCACCTTTTACAACGATAAAATCCTTGCTCTTACTCACTTTTTTCACCCTTCCGCTTTTAATTCTAATAGTAAATCTCTTAGTTCAGCTGCACGCTCGAAGTCTAACGCTTTTGCTGCTTCTTTCATCTCTGCTTCCATCTTCGCAATTGTCTTTTCGCGCTCTTTTTTCGTCATTTTCTTAGCAGGAGTTGCTTCGTATGTTTCTGTCTCTTCAGCAGCTGTCGTTGCACGGATAACATCACGAACGCCTTTTTGAATCGTTTTCGGCGTAATACCATGCTCTTCATTGTAAGCTTCTTGTATACTACGACGACGCTTCGTTTCTTCAATCGCAATTCCCATAGATTTCGTTATACGATCTGCATACATAATAACGCGGCCGTTTTCATTACGCGCGGCACGACCGATTGTTTGAATTAATGAACGTTCTGAACGCAAGAACCCTTCCTTATCAGCATCTAAAATAGCTACAAGTGATACTTCCGGAATATCTAATCCTTCTCGCAATAAGTTAATGCCGACAAGTACATCAAATTTACCGAGGCGAAGATCGCGGATAATTTCAATACGTTCTAACGTTTTAATTTCAGAGTGAAGATAGTTAACTTTAATTCCTACATCTTTTAAGTAATCCGTTAAATCCTCTGACATTTTCTTCGTTAAAGTCGTAATTAATACACGTTCATTTTTTGCAATACGATCTTGAATCTCTCCTAATAAATCGTCAATTTGCCCTTCAATTGGTCGTATATCAATTGGTGGATCTAAAAGCCCTGTTGGACGAATAATTTGTTCTATTACTTCTGGCGACTGCTCTAACTCATACGGTCCTGGCGTTGCTGAAACATAAATAACTTGATTCGTTTTCTCTTCAAACTCATCGAATGTGAGCGGTCTATTATCTAAAGCTGACGGCAGACGGAATCCATGATCCACAAGCACTTGCTTACGCGCTTGGTCCCCGTTATACATCGCTCTTACTTGCGGTACTGATACGTGCGATTCATCCATAACGATTAAGAAATCTTTCGGGAAATAGTCTAATAGCGTATACGGCGTTGCCCCCGCTGGACGAAGTGTTAAATGACGGGAGTAGTTTTCAATACCTGAACAAAATCCCATCTCGCGCATCATTTCTAAATCATAACGTGTACGCTGTTCTATACGCTGCGCTTCTAACAACTTGCCGTTTTCATTTAATTCCTTTAAACGCTCTTCTAATTCTTTTTCGATATTTTCAATAGCGACCTTCATCTTTTCTTCACGTGTAACGAAGTGAGATGCTGGGAAGATTGCTACATGCTCACGTTCTGCTAATACTTCACCTGTTAACGCATTTACTTCACGAATACGATCTATTTCATCACCGAAAAATTCGATTCGAATACAATGCTCATCAAGTGATGCCGGGAAGATTTCAACTACATCTCCTCGCACACGGAATGTACCACGCTTGAAATCAATATCATTACGTCCATACTGTACATCAACAAGTTCACGAAGCAATTGATTACGGTCTTTTTCCATACCAACTCGAAGCGAAACAACTAGCTCGCGGTATTCTTCTGGAGAACCTAAGCCATATATACAAGAAACACTCGCAACAATAATTACATCGTCCCGTTCAAATAATGCAGACGTTGCCGAGTGACGCAATTTATCAATTTCATCATTAACCTGCGCATCTTTTTCAATAAACGTATCTGTTTGTGGTACATACGCTTCTGGCTGATAATAATCGTAGTAACTAACAAAATATTCAACTGCATTATTCGGGAAAAAGTCTTTCAACTCACTATATAACTGCCCTGCTAACGTTTTATTATGAGCCATAACAAGTGTTGGCTTTTGCACTTCTTTAATGACATTTGAAATCGTAAATGTCTTACCCGTTCCTGTTGCTCCAAGCAACACTTGCTTTTTCTTTCCACTATTAATTCCCTCTACAAGCTTCTCTATAGCTACCGGCTGATCACCTTGCGGGGAATACGCTGAGACAATTTCAAATTGACATTCCAAAAAAATCCGACCTCCTCATAAAAAATCTGTATTATTATTTTACCACGAATACCTATAAAAAACCTAAAAAAACGAACAGATATTCGGTAAAGTTTTCGACAATATACACATAGAAAAAGGAAGGAGTAAATACTGCCTTCCTCTACTAACTCTATTTTTTTGATACATATAATAAGTCATATCCATTGCGTCCATCTTCATTCGTACAATCTGTTAACCGATAAGTACTTTCTGATTCGCGCTGCTCTTTAACAATACTTTTACAACTATCTTTATGTAATCCTTTATGGTCACCAGCAAACTTGTCTTGTCTACTATCTAACACATAAAGGATATCTTTCCCACTATGCTCTAACGTTTGAAAAACCGGGTCACCTTCATCGGTATACTGTACAATTCTTATTTTATCAACTTCCCCTTGATCAACGTTCATAACGAACTGTTCGAATTTATCTAGATTGGAAGTTCCTACTCCCTTTACAATGACATCATTCTTCTTATCAATTGTAGTGCTAGATGGTGAACATGCTACTAAACTAAAGAGAAATAGACATATACAGCTGATTCTTTTTTCTATTGTCATCCTCTCCTATAAAAATTATTTGTATACCAGAAAAGCTACTTTCAACTATGAAAGTAGCTTTTCTTTTCCTTTCTCCTTCTTCGGAAAAATCACATATGAAAATGAAATTGCTGTATCAACTAAAAATACAATCGCCCACACTTGGCTCACGCGACTTGCAGCTTTATTTAAAACGATTCCCGATTCTAACCAATTACCCCATTGTTCAAATGGAATAAATCCATACGCGAAGAAAAAGAATATGTGCACACCAACGAATAAAACAAGATGTAATACCCAATTTTTTATTTCCTGCTTTGCATAGGCCATGCCTGTTAATTCTACCTGTTCTTCAATAATAGGCGCCGGTTCATTACGCCATTTCGCAACTGATTTTTGTGCAAATATATCAAGCTTCTTCAAATCCTTTTTCCCGTAGAAAACTGCATACAATAAAATAATTACAGTAATAATTTGAAAGTTAGAGAACTTTCCTGTTTGATAATAGTCCACTACTCCTAAAGTTAAAATAAACACTTCATTTACGAGGAGTACAATTCCCATAATAAAACTCGCCTTTTTCAAACGGAATCCGTAGCGAAGTAAAAAGAAACCGATAGCTGATAACCAAAATACAATTTCTGCCCCAATTAAAAAATACCAACGATATTCTGCGAGTATGCTCATTTATCCTTCTCCCTTTCATCATAAATACGAAAAGCCTCATCCATATACACTAAAAGTTCTTCTTCAATTGGATACATGCTCATTTTCTGTGAATCTTCCTTCGATTTTCTAACTTCCCATAACTTATCTAAAAACGCTTCATCACCATTGGCCATTTCTAAACACTTCTGCATTAATCTCTTCATTGCCCCTTGTACCTCATCACTAGCAGCTTCTTTACCGTCTTTCATAAAAGTGCGTAATTGCTTTAATAAATCTACCCATTCTAAAACATTCGGATCTTCCTTACTCATGTTTGGTAAATTATGAAGCAATTTTTGTTCTTCCTTTGAAAATACTTCATTTTGAAATATTTCACGTATACGAGGAGACTGCTTCGAAAGCTGAATCAGTTCAAACATAACTTTCCAATCGAGTTCTCCCTCCACATCTACCGAATAAACAACTGCTTGTAAAACACTCTCCATTCGATTAAATTTCTTTTGTTCTTCCTGTACAAACCGAAGTTGTTTTTCAAGCGAATTTTTTAAATCCAGCTCACCTTTTACTAACATATTCGCAGTTTCTTTTAATGAAAATCCCATTTCTTTTAAAAATAAAATTTGTTGCAAACGAATAACGTCATTTTCACTATATAACCGATGTCCACCCTCTGTTTTTCCGCTCGGCTTTAATAAATCTATTTGATCATAATAACGTAGTGTACGTACTGTAACCCCTGTTTCTCTCGTCAATTCTTGTATTGAAATCACTACCATCACCTCTTCCCTTTCATTATAAAAGATGACGTTACGTAACTTTCAAGCTTTTTGTAAAAAAAATACAAAAAGCTGTTTATACAAAATGTATAAACAGCTTTTATGGAAATAACCCCTTTTGTATGGCGCGCCCACAAAATAAAATAAGTGCTCCAACAACAACACTCGTTGCCGTTTTATGATAATGGGCTAATAATAATAAATAATACGATAAACCTACAGTACCAATCATAATACAAATACTCGGCACTGGATTACGAGAAAAGTTTTGCATTCCCCAAAGAAGCGAAAATATAGCTGTAGCGACACATAACACCGGTAATCCCATCCCAGTTCCCCTTTTTCTATCTATTATTCCTTGTTGCTAACACGCTCGTTGATGCGATACTAATTAATAAATCAAAACCAATCCTTATATATTTAAACGTTTACTCTAATTGAAATCTCTCAAGCTTATCATTTATTTTCTTTCTCCTTACTCCAGCGTAAATATTTCCTCCACCTTCACTCCAAAATATTTGGCAATTTTTAAAGATAACTCTAGACTCGGATTGTAATGATGATTTTCAATCGCCACTATCGTCTGCCGCGTCACCTGCATCACCTTTGCCATTTCAACTTGTGTTATATGATTTTGCTTTCTTAACTCTTTTATTTTATTTTTCACACCCATAGGATCCACCTTCAAAAGTAAAGATATCTTTACTTAAATTATAAATATTTTCCAGTTATAAGTAAAGATATCTTTACAAATTTTAGAAAAATGTTTCATTGAACATCTACTCTAACAAAGTACAAGAGTAATTCAATTTATATCAGCGATTTTCTAAATATATCAGTGCAACTTGAAATATATCAGCGATTTCCCAAATATATCAGCGCAACTCCATTTATATCGGCGATTTTCCAAATATATCGACATCCGTAGCGCTACTATAATCATAAGAAAAAGCTGTCCCCAAATACCTTCGGGAACAGCTTTCTCCTCTACTACATAAATCCTAACGCATATACAAGAACGTATCCAAGAACCGATAAGCAAACCGAGCCAATCAGCCCCGCCACAAATGCTTTACTTCCTAATTTACGGAACGTTTTAAACTCTACATTTAAACCGAGCCCTGCCATCGCCATTGCGATAAGCATGTAAGCAAGAACAACAATGTATCCCGCAACAACTTCTGGAATAATCCCGAGCGAATGCACTGCACTCATCGCTAAGAACCCGAAAATGAACCATGGTATTGGAAGTTCGCGCCATGATCTTTTTCCCTCGCTACCTTCACTCTTACCAAACCATAATCCGATTAAAATCGCTACTGGTACAAGCATTGCAACGCGCGTTAGTTTCACGATAACTGCGATATCTACAGCCGTGCTTCCTCCTGGCGCCGCAGCCGCAATTACGTGAGCAATTTCATGCAGTGTCGCCCCTGAGAACACTCCATATCCGTATGGAGATAGGCCAAGCACTGGATATAATAACGTATAAATAAGCGTAAATATTGTACCTAAAATTGCAATGATCGCCGCTCCAACTGCTGTTTCGTCATCTTTTGCTTTCACTTGCGGTGCAATTGCCACAACCGCGGCCGCGCCGCAAATTGCCGTACCGCATGCTGTTAAAATCCCAAGTTTCTTTTCTACTTTAAATACTTTCGTTAGTCCGTATACAACAAAAATAGTAAATGTAATAACAACCGCCGCGATGACCAATACTTTCGGCCCCGCCTTCGCAATATCAACAAGATTTAATCGCATTCCAAGTAAGATGATCCCAAAGCGCAGTAACTTCTTGCTCGCAAAGTTCGTTCCTGCAATCGCATCATGAGGAACTCCAATTGCAGCGCGCCAAACCATCCCAATTAGAATAGCAATTACTAATTGTCCCATAATATTTAAAAATGGAAGCTCTGCTAAATATTTCGCGGCAATTGCGATTAATAATGTAATCCCAATTCCTTGCGAAAATCCAAAGCCCTTCTTCTTTTGTATAACAAGTGTTTGTTCCACCTTGTACCACCCCAATAATCGTATTGGAACATGCATGTTCTTTCTACTTACATTATAAGAGAGTTTCTATAATAAGTTTAATACCAATACCAAATCTCTATCATCAGAAATACTTATGATAAGATGAAAGAAAAACGAAAGGAGCTTTGCAAATGAACGTAGACATTTTAAAAATTTTTGTTACTGTCGTTGAACAGAAACACTTCTCTCGTGCAGCGGAATTATTAAATCTTTCACAGCCTGGCGTAAGTATGCATATACGCAACTTAGAAAACGAATTTGGAACTACACTCATTCAGCGATCTCCGAAACATGTCCAAGTCACGGAAGCTGGAAATATATTATATATTCATGCAAAGCAAATGCTCTCTCTTTACGAAGATGCTAAGCAAGAAATTAATGAACTACATAACGTTGTAACAGGAACACTTCGCATCGGTGCTAGTTTTACAATTGGCGAATACTTACTTCCAAAAATACTCGCTAACTATGCGAATGAAAATCCACGCGTCGAAGTGCATACCTTTATCTCAAATACAGAAGAAGTTTTGCAAAGTCTTCGCTCTAATCAAATTGATATCGGCTTAGTGGAAGGGCAAGTCGTATACGCTGATGTTAACGTTGAAACATTTATGCAAGATGAAATGAAGCTCGTCGTTCCGCCAAATCATCCACTACTCCGCACAAAGGAAATAAATGAAAGCACACTCCAAGATCAAGTATGGGTACTAAGAGAAAGTGGTTCTGGTACACGCGCTTATAGTGACCGCTTTATTCATCAACACCATTTAAAAATGAAACGATTCTTTACATTCAGTAGTATCCAAAGTGTAAAGGAAGCTGTTAGTGCCGGTCTTGGCATCGCTATACTTTCTGATTGGACTGTACGGAAAGAGCTACTAGCAAAAGAACTATTCCACGTCGAAGTTCCAAATGAACAACTAATCCGTCCGTTTTCCATCGTACGCGGTAAATATTTCATTCCATCTAAAGCCATTCAAGTGTTCTTAAATCATGTAGATTCTTTTGCGAAAAAACAGAGTTGACCCTCACATTAGTGTGAAGGTTTACAATACATGTAGAAGGAGTGAAACGCATTGCGAATTGGAGAATTATCAAAAGAAACTGGCGTTAGTGAAAGATCACTAAGACATTACGAAGAAAAGGGCTTACTCCCTTCTAAGCGCCTCGCAAATGGTTACCGTGATTTTGATGAAAGTGCCATCGAAAAAGTGGAGCTTATTCAAATGTACTTACAAATTGGCTTAAATTTAGAAGAGACGGCAAGGATGCTGCGCTGCCTTGAAATTGAACCGCACCTGTACGACAATCCGTGTAGCAGTATCCTTACGCTTTACGAAGATAAACTCAATGAAGTAACAAAGCAAATCACATTACTTTCCAACATCCAAGCGAATTTGCAAAAACACGTTTCACTCCTAAAACAAGCAAAAGAAAAGGAATGATTACATGTTTGTTATACATGGCAGTTCAAGACAAAACGGAAATACAGAAGCTTTAACACATATGATGATAGAGGACATTGAAACAGAACAAATTTATTTGCGTGATCATACCGTCTATCCTATTACAGACCAACGTCATGATGCAGAAGGATTCCAATCCGTAAATGATGACTATGAGCAGTTAACCAAACGCATGCTAGAGCACGACACGATTATCTTTGCTACACCATTATATTGGTACGGAATGAGTGGACATATGAAAAACTTTGTTGATCGCTGGTCACAAAGCTTGCGCGATACATCTCTTCATTTCAAAGAAAAAATGAAAGGCAAAAAAATGTATGTTGTCATCGTTGGCGGGGATAATCCAAAGCTAAAAGCATTACCGCTTATTGCTCAATTCCAATATATCTTTGATTTTGTTGGTTCTTCATTTGAAGGTTATGTTATTGGAGATGCGAATGGACTGGATGAAATTAAAAACGATGCTGAGGCGCTGGCAAAAGCAAAATTGTATAATAATAAATTCAAAAATAGCGAACAGAAATAAGTTTGACAAACCCTTTTGTATGCGCATACAATAAAAGTAATATTATGAAAGGAAGGTACTTTGACCAATGAAGTTCTAATTCTCTTATTTATTTCATCCATCACAAATAGTGAACAAAAATGATGAAAACTAGCAGGGGATTAGTCTGTCCATTTGTCGATACTTTCTTTCGAAACGATCATGTAAAAAATCGTTTATTTATGTACGATTTTTTACATACAAGGGCGACATTTATCCTCTCTAGTGAAACTAGGGAGGTTTTTTTATGACTATTTTATTCGCACGTAATATTGAAAAGAGCTTTGGTGATCGCACACTATTTACATTACCATCACTGGAAATTCAAGCACAGGATCGCATAGGAATTGTCGGAGTCAACGGAGCTGGTAAATCTACGTTATTGCAAATATTAAGTAAAGAAATAGAAGCTGATAGAGGCATAGTAACTCATCATAGTTCTATCGCCATCATTCCTCAGCTCAGCGAAGAACTACCGGAAACCGCTTCTTCTCTCGCAAAAGGAAAATGGAGTATTTCAAACGTTACCGACGCAATGAGCGGCGGTGAACGAATGCGACTAAAGATTGCGCATGCTCTCGAACAAAATGCAGGCATTTTATTCGCTGATGAACCAACAAGCCACTTAGATATGGTCGGTACAGAGCAATTAGAAAAGGCACTTTCATCTTATAAAGGGGCACTTGTTTTAATATCGCATGACCGTGAATTTCTAGATAATATATGTACCAAAATTATTGAAATTGAAGACGGTATTATTCAAGAGTACAAAGGTAATTATTCAAACTATCGAAAACAAAAAGAACGTGAACGAATACAAAAACAAGCAGAATATGAGCAATATATACAAGAAAAAAATCGTTTAGAACAGTCCATTCTACAAAGAAAGCAACGTGCTTCTAACATGAAAAAAATCCCAACACGGTTCAGTTCATCTGAATCTAGACTTTATAGGTTAAGTGGGGCTCATGGCCAAGAACAGGTTAGTAAAGCAGCGAAAGCATTAGAGACACGTCTCGAAAAACTAGAAAAGAAGGAAAAGCCAAAGGATCTTTCTCAAGCTCAATTTGACGTGCAATACCATACACCCATTCATAGTAAGGTGGCAGTACAATTCAATAAAGCAACAAAGAAAATAGGCGACCGTATACTATTTAAAAATATGAATGGAACTATTGCCCCTGGTGCAAAGCTTGCCGTTTTAGGGGCAAATGGTAGCGGCAAAACCACTTTGTTCAACATGCTTCTCACAAACGAGCGTGGCATGCAGCTATCGAAAAGTTGTAAAATTGGATACTTCGAACAAACATTATCTATTTTAAAAACAGATAAAACCATTTTAGAAAATGTTCTAGAAGAAACAAACTATACAGAAGCATTCGTTCGCACAATACTTGCACGACTTCTATTCCGCCGTGAGGATGTTCATAAACCTGTGCACGTTCTAAGCGGGGGTGAACGAATGAAGGTTGCACTCGCAAAAGTATTTTTAGGAAACTATAATATGCTTCTGCTAGATGAACCGACAAACTATTTAGACTTAGCAACGCAAGAAGAATTAGAAACCATGTTACAAGAATATCCTGGCACAATACTTTTCATTAGCCATGACCGTGCCTTTATTCGCTCTGTTGCAGACCATATTCTACAAGTAGATGAGAGTGAACCTAGAGTATTCCACGGTAATTACGAGCAACACACAAAAAGAACCACCGGAGATTCTGTAAACGTTACTGAGCAAGAGTTGTTACGATTACAAACAAAATTAACAGAAGTCATCGGCCGAATTTCCATACCAAATCATCACAATGATATCTCATCTCTCGAACAAGAATACGAAACATTATTAGTTAAAATCCGGAAATGTAAAGAAGCACTCTAATGTCTTCCCTATATATCGACGGGACCTTCCGCATTTCCCAAGAAATATGGAATCTTCGACATAGAATACAAAAAGCCGTGCATTGAAGTGACCCCTAAAAG